>JAIXQT010000177.1 GCA_027485595.1 Pseudomonadota bacterium
GTCAAAAAAATCCTCAACGTATCTCAGAGGATACGTCTGCGGTTTTTTCGCCATCTCCGCCTCGTTTCGTCTAAACTCTCAAAATGCTCGCGACGGAACCATTTTTCACCACCCTGCTAAAGATATCTCATGAATCTGCGGATTACTCAAAGCGATGTCTGCAGTGACTTTTGAATTTTTCGCATTCAATTCCATGTCGCCGCGGTCGAATGTTTCGTCTTAGACCTCATTGCGTCGACACGACCATGAATTGGGTGAGTGTTCCCGAGACACTAGCGGGACACTACCCACAATAATCTCTGAAAGAGGCGCAACACCTCCCAACCAATAAAGAACTGGAGTCATACAAAATGCCCCGCTGAACGGAGCCACTTCACACAGAGTCGCTATTTAGCCATGCACGCCAGGTACCCGGCTTCTTTGGTAGCCATCGCGGACTTTTTCTGAGCCACAAGGGCTTCTTGCTTAGTTACTCGCTCCGAAAGCCGCGTCATCAGCTGGTTGTGCGCCATCATGAAGGCTCGAAGTCGCCCCTCTTGTGCCCTCAACATCGCTTTAGCGCGCGCGACCTGCTGGATTGTGCGACTCACTGATGAACCGACGCAGTCAGGACGGGGTGATAAGAGGCATGAAATCCCCTGTCCCACACCCCCCTGTTGAGCAGCTTTCACATTCCCTCTCGCCGCCTCTACATTCGCTTCGAGCATTGCACGGCGGTACTCTCCCTGTTCAAAACGCGAATCGGCCTGCTGTTGAAGCCGGTTGAGCGTCTGATCCGCTCGGTTGTAATCCATGACAGAACGATCGAACGATATCTTTTCCGCCGTGCACTTGGGGGCAGCATGACACAGCGATGAACCCGAGGTAAGTACCGCAATGGCGCACAGAAGAGCTACACTTTTCTTCATACAGAGACTCCTTACAATCTCTCTTACGTTGGAATGGGGCTCCCCCCAGAGGCGAAATAAACGAATCGCCACAAGGTGGGGTTTCATGTTCTCCAAACCTTCAATCCCGATATGGATCAAGACGAGAAAGGGGTTACCTAAAAACCGTAGGTCCTCACTCTCCCACGAGCCCGGCCCCATTCTCAACAACTTTGCGCTGCTCGTTTAGGAAAGAATCGGACGATTAGAGATCTAAATAGTAAATCGCTGGGGGGGATGTCCTCACGAGGGTTGATCTTAGGTGCTATTTCGCTACTGTGGCCATGCAGGAGGGGGGCCGTCGCTGCCTCCCTCTTACAACGTCCGATTATCGATTTCAGGTGCAAGAGATCGGTAGCTGGATGAGGCGCCAGTGCGTGTTGTAGGCGGTAGTCAGATGTCCTTAGGTGATCCGAATCCATCCCCCGAGCGAGACCCCAAAAATGCAGGTGCTTCTCCAAGGCGGCCACAGCTTATGGTCCGCGAGCTCGACCCTATCGCCGTGGAGGTCCCCCTTGAAAATCGTGATCGACTGACCGACCTTCTTCATCTGTGTGGTGTCACACCAAACGAAGATACCACCGTGTACATATGGAAGACCGTGCTGCGAAATAAGCTCGCGACGATCGAGGATATCCACGAACATTTAGGTGCGCTTGGAGTCAGTCTTGAGCTCGATGTCACGACGAGGCACGAGCTGGAATGTCGAAGCGATCTCGAACCCGAAGAGGGGGGCTACCAGGAACGCGTTTCCGTGACCCTTTCAACACGTCACCGCGAAGGAAGTGAGCTCGGATCTCTTTTAAACTTAAGCGAGGGGCATCCCGCTTTAGAGGGTTTGTTTCTCGAGTTGCAAGCCGAAGAGGGGTCGGACAGTCCTCCAAGAGCGCGTATCTTCTGGGACGTGGATGGTTTGGTCGAGACCACCCCATATGAGCGATGGGAGTTGCTCCGAGGCTTTTATAACTATTTTACAAGCACCGACTTACCTGAATGTGTGCCCCTCTCATCGGGGCAGCAGGAGAATTTCCATTACCTGCTGATCGACCTTGCGCCAATGACGGTGCGAGTTCAACGAATCTCATCCCACGGCGAGCATGTGACCTCTTCGCCGGCGCAGTCTCGCGTGCAGAACTCATCAGACAATGTGTTCGAACTGAGGCTAGAGCAACCACATCTCTCAATTCTTGAGCGTATCATCGCCACAACGGGAGCTCTGGAGTTTGAGGGGCCGTGGGCCACCGCCACCTCGCGACGCGAAATCATTCAGCACCTCCTCAAACGACTGCACACCCACACAAAGTTAGACATCGATACGCTTAAGATGTGCGCGGGGGCTCATCCCTGTGTAATCTTTTCGTGCGAAACATCGTGCGATGGGGAGGCCTTTCCCCCTGAGATTACCTCGCGGGTAACGGTGACCGATTACACCTGCCGCGCTGGCGAGTTTCATCTCGAGTTCCGGGTCAAAAATGACCAAAGCAAGATTGAAGTACTGTGTCGTTGGCACAATGATCATCCACGTTTCTCTCAGATACCGTGGGATAGAGTGCAGCGGCTCGCCCAGCCGTACCTCAGAGTTGAATCATCCGAGGAATAGCGGGCTCATCACAAGCCAACCAGCGCCGTCAGCTCTTTGAATGAGGTGACGCCTGCCTCCGCGGCCTCCCCTCGAGGCGCGTAGTGAATCGCCGTTAAGCCAGCCCTCTTCGCCGCCTCGACGTCGAGCTCTCTATCGTTACCGACATGCAGAATATTCGAGGGCTCAAGGTGAAGACGGGCAGCGAGGGTCGCGTAAAAGTGCGGCGAGGGCTTCTTCCATCCGAGATCTCCCGCTACGAAGATGTGCGCGAGGTAGTGGTGGAGCCCCAGCTCCTCAAGCATGAGCTTACTGCGCGCATCGTTATTAGATGCCGCAACAACCATGCGCCCCTGCTCCCGCGCGCGAAGCAAGAATTCCATCGCCCCCTCCTGCACCCTCCGGTACGCTCGAGTGGCGAATGCGTTATAGATGCTCTCAACCACAACCGGATCAGAACCGCACGAAAGGTTGGCCGCCGCACACACACGACGCACGAACTCTAACCACACCTCTCGCTCCCGTTCATGGGTCGTTCGATACTGCTCCGTCGTGTTTAGATAGATATCGTGGAAGGAGCCCCACACCCTCCGAACCTCAGCCTCAAGCACGCCCCTGTCGCTCTCTATTCCCCGTGCCCGTAACAACTCATGATAAATCGATCCAACGCCGTGGGTGAGCGAACAAAGGGTCCCATCAATATCGAGCACGATGACCCTTACATCTGATTTCAGTGACATACGGCTACCTTCCAATACCGACAGATCCTGTCTCATATACCTCATCGCAACGATATACATACGCTACGATTCGGTCAGCGCACTACATCTAATGGCACATCGTTTGAATAAAAAACTTGAACGATTTACCATGTCCGTGGCGCCTACCTGGTTCGTAGGGCATTCAAAAACGTATCGGCTTCCCTCTGGGAACACTGAGAAAACAAAAGTATGAGAGCCGACTGAGATGCTTTCAAGAAACGACATGACTGGGCTTAGAATACATTGCTGCCTCATTTCCCGATTAGTCGGTAGGTCGTTCCTTATCCTCGCATGCGTCCTGATGTCTAGCCTGATCACTCCGCCCGCCGTCACATGGGCGCAATCAGGGATAGCGGACGACGATAACGCCACCACATCAAAAACTACCATTACCGAGATAACCGTGGCCGAGGTTAGCGACCGAGAATCACGACTGCGAAACATGGAAGATGAACTGCTCAAGCAACTCAGCGTTGGCGGGCAACCGACAGAGCAAGACACAGTCAAACCATCTCTCGCTGATATCAAGGAGGCGTCCGAGGAGATCGCCGCGCCAAAGCACGCCGTCCACGCACCAACAAAAAGCGGGAACGCCTCAAAGCCAAGGCCTATCGAGCAAGCTCCCGCAACGAACGATACGCCGACAAAAATTCAGGTTGTGAGCTATGAGGAGGTGCCTCGAGTATCGACCCGAGCACCCCAATCGGCTTCCATCGTAGCCGTATCAGCGAAAACAGTTCAGCCTCGAACATCTTCGCCACGCGCACGTGCCTCAACGGAGAGCCTCTCAGCAAAGGACCTCGAGCATCGTCTCGCAATCGCTGAAACCCAATTGAATCTGCTCACCCAGGAGCTTGAAAGCACAAAAAGCAAACTCACGGCATCCGAGGCCCGCGTGCGTGAGCTCACGGACCAGATCTCGGATGGCATGCGAACCTCTCTCTCGCAATCCGACACACGCAGCGCCGTTGAGGCACGCGCCGCCGCGGTAACGATCGCAGAGCGCGACACCAGGCCGGACCTCGACGCCGAGGTCGCTCGTACAACAAAAAACAAGGTCCCTCTTCGTATCGGTCCGGGTGGTCGCGAGTCAATTATCTCCCATCTCTCCCGAGACAACGTTGTAACCATCGAGCGCCGTAGCAGCGGGTGGTACCGAGTAGTCACGAGCGATGGTGCCCGTGGCTGGGTATCTGGGAACCACCTCGTGTTTGACTCCGGTACATACTCCGGTTCGACCGTCCAGGTTGGTGCCTATGAGCCTCACCTTGAACCAACTGGCGGCCGATACTAGCGGAACCACGTCATCATCGTCGGAACGGCAACTTTACCGCTCAAAAAAGGTATGGCAGAGTCGCAGCCATGAGCACTGATTCTTTCCGAACCAATATCCTTTCCCGTTCTCCCTTTGAGCCCCTCCGTGGGTACTCGCGAGCGGTACAAGTGGGAGACCACCTCTTCGTATCCGGCACCACCGCAATGAATCACAAAGGAGAGGTGACCGCCCCCGGAGAGGCATACGAACAAACGAAGAGTGTGCTCATTGCGATTAGAGCCATCCTCACCAGTCGTGGGTTTTCGATGCAGGACGTCGTTCGCACACGCCTCTTCGTGACCAATATGAGCAAGTGGGAGGACTACGCCCGTGCTCACCGAGAGTTCTTTGAGACAATTCGTCCAGCCAGCAGCATGGTTCAGGTCGTGAAGCTCGTAGATCCACGACTCGTCGTTGAGCTTGAGGTTGATGCCATTCGCGGCGCGTCGATGCAGGACGTGGCGACGATCGATTACTAGGGAAGCGAGGCACAACCCCACGTAAACGTGAACGTACCCGGAATAAAAATACCAACGTTTTCGGGTACGTTGACGTTTACGAGCACGCGCACGTTCACGTGTCGGCTTCCACAATTAAACTACTGGCAGGTTTTGCCTCGCTCCCCTAGGGGGGAAACTCCTCAGTCGAAGCATTATCAACACCCCGAGTACACACGCCACGAGTATGGGGACGCACAACGCGATTTCACGGATGGTAAATGAGAAATCAGTCTACCCGTGTAAGCTCGCGACGGCGACCACATGCGCCAGAGAGCTCCCCTACTTCACATCGTAGATGTAGGTAATCTCCGCCTTCACGTCTGGATGGAGAGATTTGTGAACAGGACACGCAAGTCCTGCGCGCTCAAGTTTTTGACGGTCGTGCTCAGAGAGCGCCTCGGGCATGTGAACCTCAAGGGGGATGTGACCTACGCGTCGCGGCTCCGTCTGCATATGTTTCTCAACTCGCATATGCATTCCGTCGACACTGACTCCCGATCGCTCAGCAACGATAGCAATTGTTGTCATTACGCAGGACCCGTAGGCCGCGGCGACAAGATCGGTTGGCGAGAAGCTCTTCCCCTCACCGCCGTTATCTTTAGGCGCTTCTGTGACAAGCTCCTCACCTGACGGGCCATGCACGAGTTGAACTTTCTTGGCCCCGATGTACTTTCCAGTAATTTCCACTGACATACGGACTTCCTAATCACTCCATCCATTAGCCTCAAGCCCCTTGAAGGTACCCTGCGGTAGCGGAGGCTGTTCAAATTGATCGTCATCGTCGTCATCCTTACCGTCCGTCAACATGCCGTGACGATACTGGTAGTAGGCGCCTTGAACAGAGAGGTAGTAATCCACTGAGCTCTCCTTCGCGGTCTCAATGGCCTGAAGAAGCCCCGCGCGAGTCTGAACCGTACGAACGCTGAGAGCACCCATCGCTATGGCGAGCTTCGTACCATCATCAAGGGATGAATACCCGACCCACCCGATGGGATTGATAAATCCATCAACGATCTCTCCGATTCCATCTCGCACGTTCATAGGACCGAAGAGAGGAACGACGAGGTAAGGCCCAGAAGGAACACCGTGATAGGCCAACGCGATACCGAAATCCTCATCATGAAAGGGGTAGCCCCATTCGGTCGCGAAGTCCATGAATCCAAGAACACCTACCGTGGAGTTAATGAAGAAGCGCGCGGTATGATCCCATGCCTGAGTAAACTTGCCTTGAATAATATCGCTGACCAAAAAGTTCGGGTATTCGAGATTGGAGAAGAAATTCCCGACTCCAACATACACCGGCTCTGGAGCATTCTCTTTATAGAAACGAGCCACCGGTTCAAGGAGATGCACATCGAGAAAGTCATTGAACTCAAAAACCCCCCGATTCATCGGCTCCCAGGGATCGTAGGGCTCCTCAGGTTGAGCGAGAGCCTTGGTAACCCCAAGGGGAAGCTGCAACATCGCGATGCTAAGAAGAGAGAGGATCGTTTTTTTCATTCGAGAAAGCTCCGCGCTACCTGCGACCCGTACCCTGATTGTAGGCAGCCAGTCCTTCGCCAAGAATGCGTATCGCCTCTCGAGTATCCGACTCCTTGAGGACGAACGCAATTCTTATCGTACTGAGTCCATCCTCTCTGCGCATGTAAAAGCCGGCGGCCGGCGCCACAAACGTTGTCGCCCCCTGGTAGGAGAAGTCCGTCAACATGAATTGGGCGAAATCCTCAGCATCCACTACCGGTAGCTTCGCGAGCAGATAAAAACCGCCCTCAGGGGCGTGCGTCACAACACCCGAGATCTTGGAGAGCGCGTCCACAGCGGCGTTCCGACGGGAGAGATACTCAGCGTGAGCGCTCGCCACATAATCAGAGGATACCGTTCGAATCATATGAGCGGCCGCACTCTGCTCGATCGTAGGCGCGGCGAGCCGAGCCTGCGCGATATGGAAGGCTGCTTTTCGAACCTCTTCGTTCCAGGTAATCATGCACCCGATTCGCGCGCCGCACAGACTAAAACGCTTTGAGAGGCTATCGATCACCACGACCCTGGGGTCTTTACCAGCGAGTTCCAGGATGCACCGTGGAAGACGCCCATCGTACACAAACTCTCGATAGGTTTCGTCAACGATGAGATAGAGATCTCTCTCACGACACACATCGAGAAGCATACGGAGCTCCTCGTCTGTAGCCACAGTTCCAGTCGGGTTGTTCGGATTACAGAGCAGTATCGCTCTCGTATACGGTGAGATAAACCGTTCAATCTCTGCCCGAGTTGGGATCGGGAACTTCCGTTCAATCGAGCATGGAAGTGGAACGAGACGAACCCCTGATATCGCTGAGAAGCCGATATAGTTAGCGTAGGTGGGGTCGAAGATAAGGATCTCATCACCCGGATCGCAACACACCATAAAGGTGAAGATAAGCGCCTCACTGGCGCCCATCGTTATCAACATCTGTTGCTCGCTGACGCCGATACCGTACTGCGCATTGAGAGATTCGCTCCAGGCCTCGATGAGCGCTCTATTTCCTTGAGAAGTTTCATACGCCACCACCTGCTCGTTGTACCGGGCGATCCCATCGATAAACTCTCGAGGCGAAAGGAGATCAGGCTGACCGATATTCAGGCGATACACCTTTGTCCCACGCTCCTCCGCCGCCTGGGCGAGCCCGGCAAGGCGTCGTATAGGCGAAGCCGGGGTCTTCTGAGCGCGATGAGATAAGGGAGGGAGAGACATATGAGGTACGCCGCTTTGGTAGACGAAAGTATCTTCCAACCATATTGCACCTCCGAACGGTTGGAAACCCTCATCGAGAAAGGTCACATCCACTTTTTCCGCTTAAAAAGCACCAATAATACAAAGGTGAGCGCGAGCATAAATAACCAGACGGCCGGATATCCCCACCACAATTCAAGCTCAGGCATGTAACGAAAATTCATGCCATACACGCCAACAATGAACGTGAGAGGGATGAAGATACTCGACATCACCGTCAGCACCTTCATGACCTGGTTGAGGCGATTGCTGACGCTTGAGAGGTACACATCGAGGGTCCCGGTGATGATATCCCGCATCGTCTCAACGGAATCGATCACGTGAACGGTATGGTCGTACAGATCGCGAAGATAGATCTTCACATCTGGAGAGACCAGTGGGGACTCATCCCGAATCAGCGCGTTCACCACCTCACGCATCGGCCAAATAGATCGTCGCAAGGCAATCAGCTCCCGCTTTACGTGATGAATCGCTCGAAGAGTGGTCACCGTTGGATTCACGACCACCTCGTCTTCTAATTTCTCTACTCGCTCACCGAGCTCCTCGAGGACGTTAAAGTAGTAATCCACGATCGCGTCAACGAGTGCGTACACGAGGTAGTCCGAGCCACTAGCCCGAATCCGCCCCTTCCCGGCCTCTAATCGTTGTCGAATTGGGGCGAAGAGGTCTCCGGGATCCTGCAGGAACAACACAACAAATCCCCGCCCAAACACGATGCTCACGTGCTCAGACCTGAGCTTCGAGAATCGCGCGTCATAGGTGACCATTTTTGCGGCGAGGAAATAGTATCCGTCGAACCCCTCAAGCTTTGGACGCTGGGTTGTATTACCGATGTCCTCAACGACAAGCGGATGCAAACTAAAATTCTCCCCAAGGGTCTTGAGAATATCGACGTTATGCACCCCATCGACCGTATACCAGACGACACCTGACGAAGACGTATCAGGCCGACACTCATTCGGGGGCACAACACGCGCAGGTTCATACGTGTCGGGCGCGTAACGCACCCGCGTTACGGTGACCGGGGTGTCTTTATCAACACCAACATAGACCACACTTCCGGGAGAGCTCCCGGCGGGTTTCTTTTGACGCTTAGAAACGGTTGTCATGCGAGGGCATCCTGAGAACAAGAACGCCCTGAAGATGCCATACTGAAGCCGTCCAGAGTATCGGAAACCTACAGATTCGCGATATCCGAGAGAACCGCAACTCGCTGATCACCTTTATCGCCCCCCTCCACTCCCTGCGCCTCAATCCCCATAAGTAAGGCATAGAGCTGTGCCGCGTCAGTGACAAGCTTATTATCCCAGTAGATCTGGACCTGCTCAGCAGAGACCACATTTTTGTTCACCGAAATGGCCACAGGCCCCGGCCGCTTACGATTGGGATTCGTAATCTTGAAGATGCGCCGAGCGAGCTGATTTCCACCGATACCGGAGCCGAACATCTCTCCGAGCCACGCCGGTCCCTTGCTCAGGGCGTAATCGAGCGAGGCTGCAAGGCTTCCCTTTCCTCCGACCAAGCAAAAATCGACCGCATCACCCTCCTCGGAGAGCAAGAATCTAAGAAATGCCGCGCACACCCCTCGCACGCCCGAGGTCCATTGAAAACTACCGTACGTGACGTACGCCCCCGCCGTCTTCCCACGGATACAGGAGTGAGTCCGGGCGATCCCCGCGATGCGAACCTCTGTTTTCACCAACTCAATTCGCGACGCCCCCTCGAATTGAAACATAAAGCTACTTTCCCGCATGCCCCCTCCGACAATGTTACCCAGTGAGAGCATGCCGCAGATGCGAGCGGCCCCCTTACCGATAAGATTTCGGACCCAAACTCGGAATTAAAAGCTGACGAAGGTGCGACATGAACCCCCGTTTGGGTCTTGGCACGTTACACGGCGGTCAGGAATGACCGCCCTCCCGGACCCTGGGTTGGCACGTGGGAGCGCGACCATTCCGGGTCGCCGATCGGCACATTCAAAGAACCCATCAACCGCGCCCTCACAACAGTCACGCACGATCGGTATGAGAGGGGTCACTATAGTTGCTGGAAGCGGGAGATCCTGGGCCCCAACCCCTCTGCCCGATCAGGGATTCGCCGGACCATCCTAGCTAACTGGCCAGTATCAGGGGATTATTGCCCTGAACCTTTGATACCGTAGCGTGGTTCGTGGTACCCTGCGGCATCATTTGTAATGCTGAAGTCAATCAAGTTACCGGAGCGTTTCATGGCATCATTCTCCCTCGAACAACACGGAATTACAGTTAAAAACGTGTATCGAAACCTCGCGCCATGTCGACTCTACGAGGAGGCTATCCTCAAGGAACCTGGAACTCGAATCGCAGACTCCGGCGCACTCGTTGCCTACTCGGGCGCAAAGACCGGGCGTTCTCCTAAGGATAAACGGATCGTGAAGAGCGAACCCTCCCAGAAGGACATCTGGTGGGGAAATGTAAACGTCGCCCTTGAGCCAAACATCTTCGACATCAACCGCGAGCGAGCGGTCGATTACCTCAACACTCGCGACACCCTCTACTGCTTCGACGGCTTCGCGGGATGGGACCCCTCCTCTCAGATCTCTGTTCGAGTGATCTGCTCCCGGCCCTACCACGCGCTCTTCATGCACACGATGCTCATCCGACCAACCCCTGAGCAGCTTGAGAACTTCGGCACCCCTGATTTCGTTATCTTCAACGCGGGAGAGTTCCCAGCGAATCGTCATACCCCTGGTATGACCTCCAAGACCAGCATCGATCTCAATTTCGAGAAGGGTGAGCTCGTTATTCTCGGCACCGAATATGCCGGCGAGATGAAGAAGGGTGTGTTCACAGTGATGAACTACCTGATGCCGAAGCGTGAGATCCTTTCGATGCACTGCTCCGCCACAGCGGACAAGAACACGGGGCGCTCAAGCGTTCTCTTCGGATTGTCCGGAACGGGCAAAACAACCCTCTCCGCAGATCCGAAGCGCCTCCTCATCGGCGACGATGAGCACTGCTGGTCTGATACCGGCATCTTCAACATCGAAGGTGGATGTTACGCCAAGGCGATCGATCTTACCCCAGAGAGCGAGCCAGACATCTTTCAAGCGCTTCGCTTTGGAGCAGTATTGGAAAACGTGGTGCTCGACGCCGAGAACCGAAGCGTTCAATTCCACGACAAATCGATTACAGAGAACACGCGCGGGGCATATCCGATCGAGTTCATCAAGAATGCGAAGATACCGTGCGTCGCTGGACACCCAACTGACCTCATCTTTCTGACCTGCGACGCATTCGGCGTACTACCGCCCGTAAGCAAGCTCTCGTCATCTCACGCGATGTACCACTTCATCAGTGGCTACACCGCTAAAGTTGCCGGAACAGAGATGGGAGTCACTGAGCCAACAGCGACCTTCTCACCATGCTTCGGTGGACCGTTCCTTGTATGGCACCCAGCGAAGTATGCGGAGCTCCTCGCAGAGAAGATGAAACACCACAAAGCGAACGTTTGGCTTGTAAACACGGGCTGGACCGGTGGTGGATACGGAGTTGGCTCACGGATGAAGTTGAGCCTCACCCGCAGGATTATCGACGCGATTCACAGCGGTGAGCTGGCGAAAGCACCAACGCAAAAGGATCCAATCTTCGGGTTCGAGGTGGTGACAGCGTGCCCAGAGGTCCCATCGGACGTTCTCATTCCTCGAAATACGTGGAAGGACCAGGCAGCGTACGACGCGGCAGCGAAGAAGTTGGCGCAGCTCTTTGTGAACAATTTCAAGGCCTACGAGGGTGGGGTATCAGCTGAGGTTCGGGCGGCTTCGCCGGTGGTGTAAGGAAACGACCGAGCCGGCGGGCCCGTGTGCTCACGGGCCGGTTATGCACGAACGTTTCATTGCGGATTCCGGCCCATCAGGAGACCGGCCCTCCGGGTATTTTCCTCAACACCGAAAATCGCCCCCTCCCCCCATCAAACCTTTGCGCCCAAAGGCTAACGGGATTATGCTTACCCAAACAAAGGACTCCTCCTAGACAATGAAATCATCAAGCGCCGCAGCACTCCTCAAAGAGATCACGTCGATGAAAACGTGTCCGTTGTGTGTGTTCATAGGGGCCCCTGATCGAATCCGGAGAGAGCGTGCCCTTCGATTCATCATCTCCCGCTTCGCCGGAAAAGACTTTCGTCCCCTCTCTTACTCGTTCACTGAGCAAGGAAGACAAAACATCTCCGGCCTCCTCAACGAAATCTCAGAGCCCTCACTCTTCGAACCAACCCGATACGTTGTCATTCGAGGGATTGAGACCGCGAAGGTCGTCGACCTCGAGCCACTGACGAACTTCATGAACAAGAAGATTGAGGGTGTTCACATCATCTTGGTCGGCGAGGGATTTCCACAAAGTCAAAACTTCAAGAAGGCGGTGGAAAAGCTCGGCACAGTTCTCACCTTTGAACCACTCAAAGGCGCCGAGCTCCGCCGATGGACGGAGCGGGAGCTGAAACAAGCGGGAGTTGAGGGCGTCACGGATGAGATGCTTGAGTTGGCGATCTCCCTTGCTGCCGAGGAACCGGAATCGATCGCGGCACTTATCGAGAAGTTATCGCTCTACCTCGATGGGGACGCGCCAACAACCGAAACGATGCGGAAGCTCATTCCCGGCCGCTCCTCAGCGAGCGATTTTGAGCTCGCCGATGCTCTCCTGAGCAAGAGGCGCGCGCCCACGGAGGTTCTGATTCATCAGCTCCTCTCGCAGGGCTCAAGCCCCTTCATGTTGCTCGGTCTCCTCACCAAGACCTTTGTGACCCTCTACCGCATCCGCGCGATGTTGGATAAGGGCTTACAACAGAACGATATCAGAACCTCACTCGGAATCTCCCCCTGGCTGTTCAACAAATACTTTCCCATCGCGAGGACACAAACGCTCAGTGCGCTCTCAAGCCACTGCGAAGCGCTCTTACGAGCTGACTTCCGCTTGAAAGATAAATCGATAGGCCACGGGGCGACCTTGAGCACCCTCGCAAGTCAGATCTCTCAGAGGGCATAACGAACGTGCGTAAGATATCCGCCATCCTCTCCATCGTGTTCACGGCCCTTCTTCTCTCTACGAACATCGCGGACGCAAAACCGAAGTCCAAAGCCAAACCAAAGGCATCGCGAAAAGCACCTCAATCAACGACCTATCCTTTACTCGGTGACTCACACTCAAAGTACCGTGGATGGGATTACCTCGCAGCTCAACTTCGCAAAGCTGGTGTAAAGGATTCCGATATCTCGGCCATATATTCGAGCCCTGAGATGCCCCGCTTCACCTTCATTCCCTTCAAGGTGAAGCCAAAGGAACCACACTCCATATATGCCTCCTTTGACCGAGATTCCTTCGCCCAACTCGGGGCATCGTTTATCGAAGAGTACGACCACGAATTCGATAAGATGGAGCGCACCTACGATGTGCCACGAGAGGTGGTGACCGCGATCCTCGTTATTGAGACACAGATCGGTAGACATACCGGCAAAGAAAAGATCGTTCACCGACTCTCTCGACTGGCCGCTGTTCTTGATCCGAACAACGTGCGGGAGAACTATCGTCGACTTAAGGCCGATGACCCTTCCGTTACCCTTGAGGATGTGAAGCGTCGCGGGAAGTATCTGGAGGAGACCTTTCTCCCAGAGATCCCCGCGCTGATTGAGATCTCGAAGCGAAACCAGGTCAATACGTTCCATATCCTGGGCTCAACCGCCGGCGCTTTTGGGATACCGCAATTTCTTCCGAGCGCCTTCATCAAGTACGGCGTCGACGGAGATGGAGATGGACACGTGTCGCTCTTTAATAAGGTCGACGCGCTCTGGTCAGCAGGGAACTATCTCTCAGCGTTCGGCTACAAGGCCGATCTCCCCTACGCTGAGCGACGAAAAGTGATCTGGGAATACAACCGCAGCGACGCCTACATCGACACCGTGTTTCGTGTGGCGTCGCGGATTCGCAATATCGGCGTGATGGGGTGTCGACGTCAGCGCGCCACCGATGAGGCTGAAGCGATTCGAGTCGGATGGTGTCCGGAGCCGAGGGAGTAGGTTGTTGAGGATCGCGATGAAGGGAGGGCGGTCATTCCTCACCGCCGCGTTGCGTGAGGCGAAGGTCGTTTGCGATGGGCGAATATCTCGGCGACCAGGAATGGTCGCCCTCCCAACACAGTCCGCAACACCTACAACGCCCCGGCAAACAAAATCATCGCAACGGTGAAGTAGATAACCAATCCTGCAACATCGATGATGGTAGCAACGAATGGCGCCGATGATGTCGCCGGATCTAATCGGAATCGTTTAAGGATGAACGGCAACATCGCTCCCGCGAGGCTTCCTAACGTAACGACCGCCGCAAGGGAGATGAATACGGTGAACGCCAACGCAAGCCAGTGTTCCCCGTAAATCGGCGAGAACTGCGCCCAGATAGTTACTCTCAAGAATCCAACCAAGCCAAGGATCGAACCAAGCGAGATTCCCGTGATCGCCTCACGTTGAAATACCTTGAGCCAATCCCGCAAACGGATCTCACCGATAGCGAGCGCGCGAATCACAAGGGTCGAAGCCTGGCTTCCTGAGTTACCACCACTTGAGATGATGAGCGGGATAAAGAGCGTCAATACAACCGCGCTCTGAATCGCGTGCTCGTAGTTCGCCATCGCTGACGCCGTGAGGGTTTCTCCAACAAAGAGCACAACAAGCCAGTGGGCTCGCTTGCGAATCAGTGTGCTCACCGGTGTCTTGATGTACGGCTCCTCAAGGGCCTCGGTACCTCCGAGCTTTTGGATATCCTCGGTAACCTCCTCCTCTTGAACGTCGAGAATGTCGTCGACCGTTACGATTCCGAGGAGATTACCCGCTGAATCAACTACAGGCAGAGTCGGACGATCGTACTTTCGAAAGAGATCAACGGCGACCTCCTGGTCGCTGTGCGCATCAAGGGCCTCGAAGGTGAAGTTGAGAAGCGATGAGACCTCCTCTTCAGGAGACGCAAGAAGGACCTCTTTGATATCGACCTCATCGGCCAGTTTTCCGGACCCGTCCACCACATAGAGCGTGTCGAAAGAGTCACTCGGATGACCATTTATTCGAATGTGGTCCAAAACCTCTCGCACCTTCCAGTCAGCCCGGACCGTCAGATAATCGGGGGACATAAGACGCCCCACACTGTTCTCGGGGTACCCCAGGAGCGAAAGCGCTACCTCACGCTCCTCTTTGGAAAGGAGCGCAAGAAGTTGCCGGGCGGCCTCAGCCGGTATCTCCTCAAGGAGCGCCGTACGATCATCCGCTGCCATCTCATCGAGAAGGCGGGCTGTTTGACGATCGCCGAGTCCACTTAAAACCTTCTTTTGAATATCTACTTCAAGCTGGGCGAAGATCTCGGCCGCATGATCACGGGGGAGGATTCGAAAGATGAGTACACGCTCCTCATCCGAGAGCTCATTGAAGATCTCCGCCACTTCCACAGGCGGCACTTCGATAAGACGATCCCGTAGCGCATGGAGATCGCGCTCACCGATCAGTCGTTGTACATCCTCAATTGTGCTCATGAACCTATGCGAAGGACTCTAGTACCGGGCGCAGTCTATCAACAATCATGAAGTGGCCACCACCCTTGACCTGCTCAAATCTGCTCTGAGGGATCATTTTATGAAGAATTTTTGCCATCGAAATGGGCACATAGGTGTCTTCGTCGCCGTGCCAAATGGTGGTCGGCACCGTAACCTTTGGAGGTAGCTCGCGCCAATCAGAGAGAAGGAGGCTAAACTCTGTCATGACCCCTCGAACTCCCGGCCGCAACGACTCCTTGACGTTCCGAGCGAGAACCACCCCCACCTCCGAACGCCTCACGATCGGACGATCCGCTTCGGGTAGAACAGATGAGAACCACACCTCCGCGGCCCCTGGGACGGTGCGCCATAGGACCGCGATTGCGCCAACGGCGAGCCTTCCGAGCCCCCCAAAGCGCTGCCCCGCTCTCAAAAGCCCCTTATTGACCCAATGCATCCCCTCAAGAGCGCCCGGCTCGTGCATCGGCCCCACACCGCTCACCACCGCGAGGTGAGAAACCCGATCCGTAAGAAGCGCCGCCGTGGCGACCGCAGTCGGAGTTCCTCCGGAAACGCCAAGCACTCCAAAGGTTGAGACCCCCAGCGAATCCGCGACAAGGCGAACATCCTCGGACCAATCCTCGATGCGACGTTCCCCGTACCAGTCAGATCCACCAAAGCCGGGACGATCAAGAGCAACAACGGTAATTCCGAGATCTCGCGCGACACCATGCGCTATCGAGGCTTCAAGCCTGCAGGCTGGGAATCCGTGGCTATAGAAAACAACCTTAGAGAGATCGCGTGCGCCAACCACCGCGTACTGAACTCGCCGACCGCTTGGGTGAGCGACAATACCCTCATGTTCACGAACTTTATCGGCCGAAGCAGTACCTTCACTCACGCGCATCACTCGTCATCACGTACCGTTCATACGCCATCACGCGGTACTGGTCTACCATTCGGTGGGTATTAAAGAAGGAACCATTCACCGCTATCGCGTTTCGCATCACCTCACCGAACGCCATGTGGTTGTGGAAGAAGGTTGGCAGGACATGCTGCTCAAGTTGCGTGTAGAGCGCCTCAGCATCCGCATGATCCTGCTCCATCGGCGAGACACCACCTTCGTTGAAGGCGCTCTTGATGACCCAACCGGTAACCCCTTGGATACCGCCCTCTAACCACCAACCATCGGCGATACTCAGACTTGGCACTCCATTCAGCGCGCACTTCATCCCGCTCGTTCCCGACGCCTCGAGGGGAGCTCGTGGGGTATTGAGCCATACGTCCACTCCGGCCACCATCTGAGCCGCAAGCTGCGTATCGTAGTTTGGAAGAAACGCGACCCGCACGAGGTCGCCACTCCGTGCACCGAGCTCATGCACGGCGCGAATGAGATGTTTCCCCCAATCATCGCGAGGATGCGCTTTGCCCGCGAATACAAGATTAATCGGGCCAAACTGCTCAGCCATCCGTTGAAGACGACCGAGGTCGTTAAAAATGAGGAGCGGTCGCTTATATTCAGTCGCGCGACGAGCGAATCCGATCACGATACCCGATCCACCGAACGGCATACCAACCTTCGACTCTATCGCTTGCAGCAACGCCTCACGACACTCTTTGTGAGCCTGCTGAATATCCTCAACGGGAATCAGCAACGCCTGACGAAGTTGCTCACTCCGTTGGCGCCACCCGGGCACAAACCGATCAAAGAGTCGCGCGAACGGCGGAGAGGTCCAACGAACCGCGTGCACACCGTTGGTAATTCCATACACCTCCGCCTCTGGAAACATAGATTTCGTGACATCCATGTGCTTCCGAGAAACCGCGTTCACCGTCCCAGAAAAATGCATCGCGAGACGGGTCATATTGAGCTGACCGTGCTCAAAGACCTGCGACGCCTTTTGAAGATGTTCGGGAGAGAGAACCGCCGCAAGATGATCAACTGAGAAGACATCGTGCCCAGCGGGTACCGGAGTATGGGTCGTAAATACCGTGCGGTGACGAAGTTCTTGGCATCGCCCCTCTGTGTCGGGGGATCCCCCCTCGGGGATGAGGTCCAACAACAGAAACGCCGCGTGCCCCTCATTCATGTGGCAGATCGTTTCCGGTGGATATCCAAGCGCTCGAAGCATTCGACCACCACCAACACCAAGCACCAGCTCCTGCAACAACCGAAGCCCATGGTCACCCCCGTAGAGCGAGTCGGTGATGCGTCTATCCTCCGCACCGTTTTCCACAACATCGGTATCGACGAAAAAGATCGGCACAGAGTGTCCCGTCACACCAACCTCGACACGTTTCCACGCTTGCACGCGAATCACGCGATCTTTCAGGGGCACATCCACGATAGGCTGACACCGGGCGAGGAGCTGCTCAGGCTCCCACTGCTCAGGTGCCTCCCGTTGGTCGCCCTGTTCACTGAGGGACTGACGCACGTATCCCTTTCGATGCAGTAACGTTATGGCAACCATGGGCACACCAAGGTCGGCCGCGCCACGAATCGTATCCCCCGCAAGCACTCCTAGACCTCCTGAGTAGGTCGGCAGCGACGGGTCGATCGCGATCTCCATTGAAAAATAAGCTACGGGTGTGGACATGCGGGAATGGTAGCAGGAGGACGATTGAGGGAAAACGAGGATTGTTAGGGTGCGGGATGGGCCCCTCTTCCATAAATCGATATTGATCCGGAGGGCCCGTCTCCTGACGGGCCGGAATACGCTATTACAATTCCGTGCCGCTTCCGGCCCGTGTGGACACGGGCCCTCCGGGTCGTCGCATTCCACGACATCTCATCAAACCAACAAATATCAATCGGGATGATTCGTCGATTGAGACTCGGTGGTGCCCTATACCGCCTGGGACGGTAACCCCGCATCGTTCAAATGTTTCACGACCTGCGCCCCATGCGCGCGGTCTCGCACCTCAACAACTACGGTTACATCGACATATCCCGGAAGTCGGGCATAAAACCGATCATGTGCGACCTGAAGGACGTTTCCTCCCTGATCGGCGATAATTCCTGTAATCTGATGCAACATGCCGGGACGATCGGGCAACGACACGTTGACACGCAATAACCGTCCCCGTTCGCACATATCCTGCTCAATCAATCGCGAGAGGAGGTTGTTATCAATATTACTGCCGCAGACGAATACCACCGGTTTCTTGCATCTATCCGGGAGATGCCCGTCCATCACCGCCGCTAATGCAGCGGCACCGGCGCCTTCAACGACCGTACGTTCGTGCTCTAAGAGCATCATAATGGCATGAGCGATCGACGTTTCGGGAGCCGCGACGACCTTATCAACGAACCGCTCAATAAGAGGCCCCGTAACTTTACCAATCTGCTTCACCGCGATACCGTCGGCGATCGTCATCGGAGCAAAGCCAGGCTTATATGCGTCGGGGTTCTCACGTATTCGTTGCGCCCACTCAGACATCACCCCGAGCACAAAGATATCAGGGCGCTTCTGCTTGAGGGTCGCGGCGACACCTGCCGCGTATCCACCACCGCCGATCGGAATGACGATAGAGTCAAAATCTGAAACCTGGTGGAGCACCTCCAGCGCCCCTACCCCGTGCCCCTGCACGATGTGCTCATGATCAAATGGAGGAACGTAGGTGATGCCACTCTCGCGCGCGAGATTTTGCGCGTACACCATCGCCTCAGCGAGTGAGTTCTGGTACGAAATCTTCGCGCCGAGCTTTCGGCATCGCTCAATCTTTACCAGTGGCGCGTTCACAGGAACAACGATCTCACATGGAATTCCCAACCGCTGCGAATGATAACTTACGCCGAGCGCGTGATTACCAGCGCTCGCAGTGCACACCCCTCGCTCTCTGGTAGCAGGATCCAAACTCAACAAAAAGTTGAGCGCACCGCGTTCTTTAAAGGAACCGGTACGAAACTTGTTATCCCATTTGATGGTGATGTGCTTGCCGAGCTTTTCTGAGATGGAGGCAGCGTACGAGACCGGCGTCACCGGTAGATGAGCGGCTAGCCGCTCCTTGGCGACCTCGATCTCCGCGAGGGTTGGAAACGTGCTCATATCTACCCTCAAGGGTACTCCCACCTACGGAGTCCCCGCAACATGAGATGGAAAAGGGTGGGGATATGGCGGGGTTGGGGCATGCCTGGCCTCGCCACCCTCCCCCATGACAACCCTACCCCCTTCACGCTACAACTGCCCCGTGGAAACATTAGACACAATCATCCTCGGTGGTGGAATCTCCGGACTCGGCGTGGCCCGTGAGGTCGCGTCCGCTGGATACTCAACCCTGGTCCTTGAGGCGGGCACATGTGGCAACGCCACGTCGAACAACACCCTTCGAATCATCCACGGCGGGTTCCGCTACCTTCAGAATTTCGACCTCCCCCGCGTTATCAAATCCTTGAACGATCAAAGCACGCTCATACACGAGCTTCCCGATGCGGTACAACCGTTGCCGTGTCTCATGCCCCTTTCACGCTTCGGCATGAAGAGTCGACTCCCCGTCACCTGCGCGGCCCTGCTCTACAGCGCCATCATGCGCGCGAACGGCTCTCCGCTCGCCTCTCCGCACATCGTCTCACCTGAAAAGATTCACTCCACCGTAAAGGCCCTGCGGACAAACGCTCCCTACGGGGCGCTGTGTTGGTACGACGGCGTGATGACCGATCCAGGCGCGGTTACGACCCACCTGACCAACGCAATTACGTCAACCGGCGGATCAATTAGAGAGAGAACGCCGGTTCAACGTATTGAGGGCGGAAACAAAAGTTTCACGGTCCATACAGCAAGCGGTGAACGCTTCACCGCGAAATGCGTCGTGAATACCCTCGGCCCCTGGCTCGGCTCCGTCCAGATTCCAGAGCGACTCGCCGGATTCCGCCCTCGTTGGTGCAAAGGGTTCAACCTCGTCATCAAGCAACAGCTCGACCCAACCTATGGCATAGGGATCCAAAGCGCCGATGGCCGCCTCTTCTTCTGCGTACCCCGAGGAACGGGAACCGCAATCGGTACATGGTACCTTCCCCACCCCGACATCTCAGTCGCGCCGACGGTGTCTGAACACGAGATAGCGCAGTTCCTGCACGCCTTTAACGCAAGCCTCCCCGAAGCTGGCATAACCAAACACGATATCGCTCACATCGATGTCGGCATCCTTCCGATGGACCGAACATCACCCGCCGGACCTCAACTCATCGCGCACGAACGGATTCACGAGTGCGAGGGATATATTGAGGTCATGAGCACCAAGTACACGACCTTTCGCTCGCAGGGGCGGAGGGTGGCGGGTGTTGTTCAAAAGGTTCTTTAATCCCAACCCGGCACCCGGGAGGGCGACCATTCCTGGTCGCCGAAACATCGAATATCGCAAACGACCGTCCGCATATACGAACACGGCGACCAAGAATGGTCGCCCCATCCTGCCCCGTCGCAACCACTATCCCCTCACCTTCCCCCTAGCCCTCCCCGCGATTCCATCCTAATCTCTACGCACTAACCTCGCCCGCTCAACGCGGTGCCTTTTTTTGATTATACCTATGCGTTCATCAATCATCCGCTTCGGAATCATCGCCGCTCTTACGCTCACAACCCTCACCGCGTGTGAATACGAGTTCAAAGACCAACCAGCGAAGGGAGAGAAAGAGGTTCCTGTAGATGAGGAGGAAAACGCCCCCGAAGAGAAGCAAGCTGAGCAAAAACGTGACGCTCCAAAGCCGATGGGCACCATCGCTCCAGGAAAGCCATACCAGGGCGCGACATCACTTCCAGCGGACGCTAAGCGGCTGGATATCCTAAACCTCACCGCCTCAAATCAAGCTACGGCCTCAAGCAACGTCCCGGGTGCGGCCCTCGACAATCTCTTCGACGGTGCCGACGACTCACTCGTGCGAACACCAGAGATCAACCCGCTCGACACGACACTCACCTTTACCGCCGCCACCAAGGTTAGGGCGATCCGGGTGCGCTCTACCTACTCAGACTTCGCCATCGCGGTACAAGTTGACGGCGGAGAGCGCATCGTTCTCGATCCGGTCCCTGAAGGAGACTGGGCAACGATCGTATTCCCAACGCCGGTCAACGCCAAGCAGATCCTCGTTCAGACACTGCGCAAGTCACGCGATAACTTCGTGCATGTGAATGAAATTGAGTTGTATCAGTAGGCAACTCCCGCGCGCTTGGTAGAAGCTACGCGCGCGGGTAAACACCACTTCGTTTGGTACAAAGTACTAGCGAATGGGGGGGGGCCGAAACGGCGGATTTGGAATGCTGCTGAGTTGAAATAACCTTCGAAGTTGGTCTCGGGCGAACAAAAAATTCTTTCGCCCGAGACCTTTCCTGCAACGGAGCATCAGCAACGGCCTGAGCCACCGCACGTCCAACACGAAACCTCTACCTGACCTCCTGAACAGGAGTAGCAGCTGTTTCGCTTTCGGCCGCCAGAGCAAGAGCCACACGATTGACTCCCATATGGCGCGTTGCGGTTGTATCCACTACCGCCACACTCACCACAGGAATCCTCTTTGTATCCCCGTCCCCCGCAGCTTGAGCAGCTTTCGGTCTTTCGACCACGGCCACCGCAAGACCAACAAGTATTAAACATGGAGTTCTCCTTTCTCTTCGTGCCACGGTCAGAGAAAGTTCGAGGTTCCATCCGAGCCCTCGGACGTATAAAAACCATCGAAAACCTTAATCTTCAGCAGCACTCCACATCCGCATGGATGGGACGGAACGCTGTCAAAAGCGAATCCTACTCGAATTTCACGTTCGACCGGCCTGAAGGGAAGTCAGCGGTGGTTTCAGAGGTATACGGGCGGGCATAAGGCCATGGCTGTTTGCCCAGCCAGGTGAGCTTGATGCCCACTTCGTTTGTTACAGGGTACTAGCGAATGGGGGGCTATCGATGAACTACCCTCATATGATTCGTTTAGTCTTCCCCAGACGACTTTTCAACACCGCTTCCTCTCGTTCTATATCAGGGCAGGGCATACCAGGTCGCCTTGCCGGTGCCGTGGCGGACAAGTTGGCCTTGTTCCAGCAATCGTTTGAAATGCTCTTTCAGTGTGCCGCGGCTTGCGCCGGTGGCGCGGATCATGTCGCCGATTGTGATACGGCCGCGCTTGCGCGCGTCGTCGATGATCTGCGCGGCCAGCTCTGGCAACGCGGCCATCATAAATTTTTCACGCTCAACCTTTTCGGCTAGGTGCTTCATCTGCTGCTGCAAAGCGCGCATGAAAAAGCTTAGCCAGGGCTGCCAATTCGGGGATTCGGTGCGGATGGTGCTTTGCGTTTGCCGCAAGGCCAGATAGTAGCCTTCTTTGTTGTTCTCGATCACGGATTCAAGTGATGAATAAGAGACATAAGCATAGCCGGCCTGCAACAATAGCAGGGTGGTGAGTGCGCGGCTCACGCGGCCGTTGCCGTCCCGGAAGGGATGGATTTCCAGGAAGGTGACGACGAACACAGCGACGATCAGCAGCGGGTGAATGCGCTTCAGCTCGCGGGCGTCATTCAACCATTGCACCAGCTCGGTCATGCGGCGGGGGGTGTCGAACGGCGTGGCCGTCTCGAACACAATGCCGATCATCGTGCCGGCGGCGTCAAAGGCTCCGACGTCGTTGCGCACGGTCTTGTATTCGCCACGGTGTCGCTCGTCCTTATCGCTGTGGCATAAAAGGTCGCGGTGAAGCTGTTTGATATGGTTTTCGGTGATAGGAATCTCTTTCCAGGCCTGGAAGATGGTTTCCATCACCTCGGCGTAGCCGGCGACTTCTTGCTCGTCACGGGTCGAGAATTTTTTGATTTCCAGGTTTGCCAGCAGGCGCTCAACCTCGCGGTCGGTCAGCTTGCTACCCTCGATCCGGGTTGAAGAGCCGATGCTTTCGACGGTGGCGACGTGGCGCAGTGCCTTCAGGCGCTCAGGCGCAAGGGTGCCAAGGGCGCGCCATGAGCCCTTGAACTCGTCAACCTCAGCAATCAACACCAGCAGCTCCAGCGTGATTTGAATTGTGTCGGTTTTCAGCATAATTTTTCGCCGTCAACCCCATTTACAGCCATATTCGTCCAAAAGTCCAGCCAGAAATACATCCATATTCGTCCATATGTTTTTTCGCATCCGTGGCCCAGGGGGAGCCTTTTGGTATTTTAAACTGGTGCAGACACATCAAGCACTCTGGTAACACCTTGGTTTTATTACAGGGTAATAGTGGTATGGGGTAACGAAGTACCACTTCGTTTGGTCCACTTCGTTTGGTACAGGGTACTAGCGAATGGGGGCGTCGTGAGCATTTTGAGAGTTTTGACGAAACGAGGCGGAGACGACGGAAAAACCGGCCCCGACTTCGCCAAGGCTACGTCGAGGCCTTAGCTAGACGAGGGCTCGCCGAATTTTTAACGGAGGCGAGGGCGTATGCACTCAGATACGCTGAGGATTTTTTCGGCGGCTCCAACGAATTTGCCTTGTCCTCCGAAGCCTTGGCGGAGGGGTAAGTCAAACTATCGAAAGGCGCAGCAGGAAATCATTTTTCACCACCCTGGTAGGTACCGGCCCCAGTCCCCTGTTCAAGCAACATCAAGAGTTCTTTATAAACGTAGAGGCGCTCTTTACCCTTACCACTCACGTCTTCAACAATGCCGAGCTTATGAAGGTTTTGAAGCGCGGCTCTCGCCGTCGGGATGCTAACGCCAAGGAGCTTGGCAGCCTCTATCGCCGAAATCATCGCCTTTTTCCTTAACATCTCATGCGTCCGAGTCGTGGTGATTGCGGCACGTTTAAGGGTGGCGATTTTAATCCTATCTGATGCAAACATCTGGGAAATCTTTTGACTGGTCATCACGACCTGGTCGGCAGTTTCTGCCACTCCTTGCAGAAAGAAATCAAGCCATCCTTCCCAATCTCCCCTCTGGCGTACAGCATTCAAGCGCTCGTAGTATTCCTCGCGATTATTTTTAAAGAACAAGCTGAGGTACAACCAAGGTTTCCTCATATCTCCCATGACTATGAGGAAAAATGTAATAAGGAGTCGGCCAATACGCCCGTTTCCGTCAAGAAACGGGTGAATCGTTTCAAATTGGACGTGAATGAGTCCGGCATCGATTAGAGAGGAATACGGTCGTTCTTCGCGGTGTAGATATTTCTCGAAGTCATCAAGGCACTCCGTTAGCCGATCAGGGGGAGGTGGAACAAACCGAGCATTTCCAGGGCGTGAACCACCGATCCAGTTTTGAGAGGTGCGGAATGCCCCGGGTTGCTTATGACTCCCCCGTCCTTTTGAAAGCAAGATTTTGTGCATCTCTCGAATCAATCGCAAGCTGAGGGGAAAGCCACTCTGAATGCGCCGCAAACCATGCTCGAACGCCGCAACGTAACAGCAGACATCTGCCACGTCATCTATGGGGACGGAAGGAGCTTCATTACTCTCGTAACGTAATAGGTCAGATAGAGACGATTGCGTGCCTTCGATCTGCGAGGAGAGCACCGCCTCTTTGCGAATATAGTAATAGAGGAACAAACTGCTGTCTGGCAAAACGTCCGCTGCACCATTCAGCCTTCCTACTGCCATTGAGGCTTTGGCAAGTAGACCCGGAAGGGGAGCCACCAGATCGATAGGAGGTTGTGGCGGTAGCGGCGGTGGTACAAAGGCCCGGTAGCTTTCGCTCGCAACGCTGGACATGACGTAAGTACCCAGTCGCTTGTTGTTAGTCATAACCTTTCTTTCCTCTTCACTAAAAGAAAGATTAATGCATCAAACTTTCTTTTTCAACCTTCAAAAGAAAGACGCAATCCACCGGCATTTGTTCAGGTGTGTCAGATAGTTATACTTCCTCCCGTAGAAACGCACCCCTCGTAGGGTTGGGTACAGGGTACCAGCCTCGTGGGGGGTCCACTTCGTTTGGTACAGGGTACTAGGGAATGTGGGGCGCCTCAGTGGCCTTTAAAACTACCCGCAAGGTTTGGTACACGGTACTAGTGAAGGAGGTTTGGTACAGGGTACTAGCGAATGGGGGCAAACCTTCCGCCAACCGCCAGCCTTCAGAAAAGGGGTCCAATTAGGCGACTGGGCCCACCAGGCCATTCATAATCATCATAGACCTCAAGCCAGAAGAGTGTGCGCGTGGAAGTGGCTAGCAGGCCATCTCCCCCTGAGGTGCAAGGTTTATAGGCTGTACCAATGGTCGAGGCAACCGATCCCGTGGACTAGCCCATAACGGCTTGAAGCAACATTGGCGGGCACGTCGTCCCAGGTTCCATGGAGAAATGTATGGCATCAACAGCTCAACATAACACCACAAAGTGCGTCGCTGAGGACTTGACCCCCGAGACATTAGTTCCTAAATCGCCGGAGAGGCAATCAGTAGATGCCATCAATAAAACAATTGCCACCATCGTCCAAAGGGCAAGCGATCTTCTTATCAATGAGCTAGATAGACCAAATCTCACCCTCACAATCAACGGACACCTCTTGCAGACAAACGGCAAGGTAGCGGAAGGCTTCACGAACGTAACAGGTTTTACCCAACCGTCACTGCCTCAGCACGAGCGGGAAACGCGGCTCGCAGCCCTCGCTGCCGAAAAGACACGCCAGCTTCTTGCGGCACCTCCGCCGATCGTAGCCGACTACGCCGCTCACCTAAGATCCTTCGGTGTCTCGATCGCAACGAAACCCGGTGATAGTGGACTGTCCCCGGTGGAGTTGAAAGAGCAGAGTGAAGCG
The DNA here is from genome assembly GCA_027485595.1 of Pseudomonadota bacterium. Taxonomy (GTDB): domain Bacteria; phylum Bdellovibrionota_C; class UBA2361; order UBA2361; family OMII01; genus OMII01. The sequence continues at coordinate 26,105 of JAIXQT010000177.1, forward strand.
AAATTAGCCAAGGACATAACATCCGCAGTCGAGAGCATAATAAGGAAAAAGTACGACGGACTAGACCAATCCAAACAAGCTCAACGAATCGTCGAAAACAACGATCGTATTGAACAGATAAAGAACCTCATTAATACTCCCAACGACCAAATAACCTCCGCCGATATCGACAAGTGGATAAAATCCTCTGGATTATACGATCTCGACACCGATGGAAAACTTAAATATCAGGCCGAAATAGCTAAACTACAGCAATCTGGCCTCCTAGCGGGAGAGAGCTGTAGCGTGCCCCCCAGATTTTTCAAGGATTTGCGTTTGCAAATGATGGCGGCCACGGCTGTCAGCACCATCGCCGTTGCCGCAGTCGGAGCTGCTACGGTTGCTGGGTCCCTCGGGATTATGGCGGCGGCGCCAGTGGTGACTGGCATTTTGGGGGTCAACTTTGCCTTCCAAAAGTATCGGTCCCATATGTTCATGCAGCGATTCAATGCGATGCTTAAAGAAGCTAAAACCGAGCTGGGGGAGGCAGGGCCGATGCAATCCGGCGTCGCTTGGTCTGGGGCGATGTTCAAATTTATCAAAGACTATAATCCAGTGTGGCTCAGACCCAATAGGACGGAATTTTGGAATGACCACATATCCACCTCCGTGGACGCCGTGCTAAACCATCTGAAACAGATCGCTCAACACGGGGCCCATTCAATGGTCCAAAGTCCGAATAATGGGCCGTTATTCAAAGACCAAAAGTTCGGTGATTACTACCGACAAGCTCTACCCGGTATTACCGAACTGGCGAAGCGCTGGAAATTCGGACAAGAGAAGCAGCTAGACATCGCGTTTTGGTGTTTTACCAGCGCAGCTATACCATATGGCGGGCTCCTACTAGCAGGTCTGTAAGCAAGTTAAAACCTCCTGAGCGCATTGCCCCTCCTCATAATAATACAACGCTATCGCCCGATTAGCTGAGGTAAGTTTGCGTGCATTCCATTCCCTTCTTCCATGCACGACGGCGATCCACATCATGAGAATACATAGGCTATCCAAAGGACCGAGAGTCCCCCCCCTGTTTCGTGCACTATTGGGAAGATCCGAATATTAAGCCGTTAAATCAGTCTCTCATCCCACCACCGAAACAGTCAGTACTGGACAAAGAATAAATTCAACGATTAATGTCGACTCAAGGTGAGGCTCTTCGCTTTGAGGCACCTATGAAGGACCCCACACAGGCACGGTCTCTCGCGGTCGGGGAAATTTCTAAATGAATGTTTCGAGAAGTTCCCCTTCCAGGGGAGTGTGGATGTGGCGGGCTGGCATACTTCGCCACTTCACCGACAAGCGTTTACACTCTAGCCTTGTTGCCTGTTCATCCTAGAGTTTTCCCACCGAGCGATGTAGTAATGGCCGTTCAACGAGAGGAACACCCCGTCATTCCTTCTTCTCTACCCGCTTGGCACAACGACGAACCACAAAGCCCCCAAGCTGTCTGACCAAAATGAAGCCTGACTGTCCCAGAGTCCATTCACTCTGTAGTTAGATTCCAAAATGCTAGTCTGGACCATGAGAAAACAACCAGGTCCATTGTCCTGCTGTTCAGACAAGCATGATTTCATTGGTAGCAGTGGCGGTTCTTTCGGACTGTAGAGCCGAGAGGTGAGTGGCAGAAGGAATGGAACTCACAGCCTTGTGATTTCTGTGGGTTGGTATTGAAAGCTGCCACTGTCCGTTACTCCATTTCTCTTAGAGCAGGGCCGGGGCCATTCGGACCTTCGTTTTGATTCGATGGTTCGAGAAGTAGTCGAGCTACGCGTAGAGAGCGTCCATCAGCTCCGCGAGAGTTTCAAAGCGGTGAGAGTCTCCGAATTCTTTCTTTAAGCGTTCGACGAATGATTCCTGACAGCTGTGCTACCAAGGTTTTCATCGAAATGGTGTCGCCAAGACCTTGGAGTCAATCAGGAACTAGTGCCAATTCGTATTTGCTCCCCCGATCGTGCTGAAAAAACACAGGGAAACCTCTTGTGAGTTGCATCCCTCATTCAATCGCTTCCCGGACCATGCTCGCATCATGGGAGCGAGATATATTAAATACCAGTACCTCTCCCGTGAATACATCGATCACGATGCAGAGGTAGATGAGCTTCCCTCCTTTGGAGGTGTACGTGAGATCGCTAGCCTGTGCGGTATCGTTTGCAATCACGAATAGCTTAGAGAGAGTCTTCGAGAAGGCTTTCGGTCGCCACCCGATCCCCTCTGGCTTCCGGGGTGTTTTGCGCCGTCTGACAGGCTTTAAGTCAATTCCCCATCACTCACGCGGCAGGATTTTCATTTATACCAAGCACTATCGCTATCTGGGGTGAAGCGTAACCGAGGTTCTCAAGCGCCACCGCTTCGACCCAAATCCTGAGCAAATCGTCCTTTTTCAGCATGCTGGAGCGATAGTGCGAGCTCGCCCAATTAGCCCCAAACTCGTCCGCTCATCGCTTCCTGCTTCCCTGTGAAGCGACCCCCACGGCGTCGTTTTTTCAGCACCTGCACCTGGCACGTCGATTGTCCGTATCACTCTTGGATGTGCGTTGCGCTCTCTCTTGAGGCGTGATGTCTCAAGGGTCTCTAGCGCAGCTCACATCGCTTCAAGCTCAAGCTACGACAGCATCCCCATATCACTGATGCCATAAGCATCTGATAGTTCGGACGCGCGCTGTCAGCCTCGTATCTTCTCCAGCACCTCTTCCCGGAAATGCCTCCAGGGTCCCTCTCACAAAAGCCCCTCTCCTATCGGATTGCTTTTTGAGTCTCGAAGAAAATGGAGGGACAACAAAGATAATCGGTGAGCCTGTCCCCACCGATATTTGGACTACGGAGATTAGCCAACCACCATCTACTATCTGGAACCACCACATCGCTGAAAGCCACTCTAACGATGCACGGGAGCCGATGCTGCAACAGATTAATGCGACTTTATTTGTTAGTACGGACCTTCCTTTAATTCTTTAACCAAGTACTCGTCGTTGAAGAGAGAGCACTGGCTGGCCCATCCAGGCGCAGACCAGTTACGGTGCCGAGAAACTTTTAATCCGTTCAGTCTCTGGATCGGGACCAACATCCTTCGCGTTGTTACCAATCTATAAACCTACAACTAGCCGGTATGAGATGTCGCATCAACAAGAGCGATTACTTGAACGGGTTTGTTGGCTTGGTATCTCGCGGGGCAGACTCACCTATTCTACCAGTCCTATCGACGGTTCTATTGGTCCAGTCTTTTCCAGATTGATCCTCGTTGCCGAAATGCAACGCATTCTCCGAATTTCCTGCGGTAAGAGGTTTACCGTCGCTATCAGTAGTCTTGGAGATCTGTTCCCAACCTGCGCCAAGATTAGCTCCTGGATTTAAAGTTGATTCTCGAGCCGCGTAACCAGCAGCACTGGTCGCGGTAAACGAACCTCCAGCTTCCTGCCACGTATTTTGAACCGCAGCAGCCTGCGATTGACCCTGGGCCTGGATCGCTCTACCTGCATCGACATATCCAGTGCCGGCATACGTTGCAGCATCAAATGCGCTATTCTCCTTGCCTTGATTGTGTGTCGGAGCGCTATTAAAACCACCGCCACTGTACGATTCAAGCATGCCACCCATCGTCATCTGCGTCATGTCGGAAGGCTTCTCTCCCGGCGCTAGACTGCCGGCGTTCATTCCGGCAATCCCGGCCATTGCAGAAGCATGCGCGGCAAATTCATTCTTCGCTTCCCACGCTGCCGACTGTGCCTCGAATTCAGCGTGAGCACCCAATTTACCGCCGTAATCCCGCAATCCACTTGAAGCGATACCTCGGCCCTCCTTCGAGTAGGCCAATCGTTGACCTTCCGCTGCAGCGCCGACTCCCATGATGTCAGCTCGCCGTCCAAGCGCGACTCTACCCATTTCTCCACCTACACCTGCAACCCCCTCCACCGCATTAACGCCCTTACCCCAACCACTAGGGACCTTTCCGCCGCTGCCATCTCCACTGTCCTTAGTTTGCCCGGGGAGTCTACTTGTAATAAAACCACCACCCTTAGTCGCAAGATTTTTCGCACGGTCGAAGCTATCAAGAGACTTCCCTGCGACACCGGCCTTCGCGCCAAGAAACCCTGATTCGAGGCCATCTTTAGTAGCGGCCAAGCCTTCCTCTAAGGACTGATTAGAAGCCCCAAGCGCACTCATCGCAAACCCCTTACCAGTGTTGGGATTCGTACTGCGCATTGCTTTCGCCATCGCCGCCTGCCCCACCGAACGCGAATTAGTCGTCATCGCATTCACCGCCTGATGCTGCGCTCCCGTCTTCGCCGCATTCGAACCATCATTCGCCACTCCCGACCACGCGTCCTTAATCATCCCCGCGCTTCCGGCCTTCGCGCCAAGCACGAGCTGTCCAGTTACCGCTGGAACCGCGAGGTAGAGCGCCGACATGATGTAGATGTACCATCCGTTTGAGAGATCGAGGTCGATGTTTGCGCTCGTGAGGAGGAGCTTATCAAAGAGCTCTACGGCTTTCGCGAGGGTTTGGTCGACTCCAGCCTTGCTGCCAGAACACTCACCGTTCATGCCCGCCACCGAACAGACGAGTGGAACCGCACCTTGAGCCGCAAGAGCTGCGGGATTCAGAACTCCGTAACCATTACCCATGCCCGACCCAACGGGGTTGTTGACTCCGATACCGCCAACTTTTTCGGCTGTTTCAATCAGCACGTTAGCGGTAGACGCCATGTGGCCATGGTTACCGACCATCGCCCACACACTTCTCTCAATCACCTGAACCATTGCGAAGCCTACGTCCCACAACTTGACCCACGCGAAGAAGGAAACCCAGGTGAAGAACGCCTTGTAGTGGCCCGGCAGGACCACCATCATACAGGCGATCGGATAGGACACGATGAGGAAGTAGGCGAGGATACCCTGGAGGTACGGCATCATGATGGCGGCGTTGTAAAGCTCGATGAACTTCGCCTTTGAACCGTACGAGCGGACGTAAGCGTCGGAATAGCTCTTCGCCTGTGCGGATGGGGCGAACCGTTGATCTACCGATGTAATCTGCGGAGCATAGAGAAGCTCATTACGAACGATATAGGCCAAGATCAGATGTTTAATGAAAGCCTCCTGCTCGTCAGCCTTCGCAATCGGGCTGTTAGGTGCCTTACGAACATCCCAACCGTAGAGGAGCGTGTTCACGAATTGTTGCTCGGTTAAACCATTTGGGGAGCTTCGAGTGAGCTGGTAGTAGGAGTGACCAGCCTCGTAGCGAAGGGCTTGGATAATCGTCCAGAGGTACTCCGAGCAGACGATCCCGTGTCCACGACCAGCGTCTACAGCCTTCGTGAGTCGCTCCGAAAAGTTCAGAAAGGATGGAGCTATGAAGTTCCGGTTGTTCGGATCGATGAAAAACACGTCTGAGTTTGAAGCACTAGCGTCCGGGTTGGGTGGCCCAATGAAGTTTGGATCGGTATTTACGGCCGTCTTCTTAAAACTATTTCCCTCTTTAAAGAGACGAGCTAACGAGCGTGGTGCCGGAATAGAGACGCTATTGAGGTTTTTAATAAACGTTGCGTAGTTATTCTTGCCCTCCTCGATCATGACTGAGGTAACAGGAGAAGCTCCTCGAGCTTGGGTCGCGGCTATATACGCGCCGGAATCGATCCCCTCTTTAAACTTCTCTCCACACTCTGAGCCGAGGAAGGTCACAAGAGCGTCACGCACGTCTGGATTTCGCGCCGTCGCGGAGGTGATATTCTCGATATATCCCCACTTGAGGGTTGAAAGGAGCCACCATGGCCCCTCACCACGCTGTGCCCCGTTACTCCCGTTATCCGCGAGATTCGTTCTATCGCCAGTCCCGGCGACCTGGCTACCGATACCGGTCCATTCAACAAGGATATTCGCGGTAGCGCTGAAAAGCTCATCCAGAAAGACCATCGGCATCGCGACCTCATACTGTCCCTTAGGTCCATCCTTACCGTTTATCGATATTTTCGCATCCCGAGCGAGCTTGGTATTGGCAAGGCCGGTCTCGGCGTTCTTCCATACCTCGGCCATGTTCTCTTGGGCCTTGTTCGCCACAACCCAGTTCACTCCCTGAACCTCCATCGTCGTTCCGACGAGGAAAGAGTAGAGAGCTGGGCCGATAAAGAACCAGGTGTAGTTTCTCATCGGGGCGTTGGTGGCGACGCCGAGCAATCCCGTGATAGCGGCGCCGATGTAGAGAAGGATCGCCCATTTACCAAAGCTGGTGGTGTTGAGGAATCGAAGTACGTCCGCGTGCGTTACGTATCCGATGTTCGCCCACGCAGTCGCTATCGCAGTATAGAACGAACCTGGGCACGATTGCGGTGTACACTTCGTGGCCTCTACTCCGAACGATACGGCGCTGGTACCGGTGCTAAGAACAGCGCCAACCGAGCTCACGATATCGGAGCTAAGGAGGTTCAGGATTATGTCTAGTAGGGCTATCATCGACGTCACCTTATCCTCTCACTAGCTCTTTCCAGGTTGAATTGCCTCGTTTACCCCTGGCCTGAGCAACGATCCAGCTCCGGTGTTCCCCTGCGCGAATTGCGCCATGTACTGAATGAAATTGGTATATCGGCCGAAGTTCGCTCGAAGCTCTTCGTCAAGGTTCATACCGGCGAAGGCCCGTAATGAGACCCGCGCGAGAAGATCCGCCGTGAACTGGTCGGTCACAAAGCGTCCGGCGATGGTGAAGAGGGACCGATATGTATGCAGTGTGCGAGAACGGCCGATCAGATACGAGAGCTGCAACGCGACTCGATTTCGTAGACATCCCTTACCGGCGCTACAATCATTGAGATTTTTTAGATCTTGGTTTTTCGTCTCGTCGTCAGGAATTCCAGAAGCTGTTAATCGCAAGTCGCTGCAGTTAATGTCCGAGGCACGCGTTGTCTGTTCATA
>JAIXQT010000251.1 GCA_027485595.1 Pseudomonadota bacterium
CGTGCCACGTACTTACCCTCTTGGATGGCGGCTTGTGCAACGCCAGGTATCGGTTTCCCATCCTGTACAATCGAGGTCAGATCGCCAACCACGTAGATCGATTCGTGCCCTGGAACAGTTAGATCGGGGGCCACTGCTATTCGACCAGCGCGGTCCAGTATAGCGCCGGTCTCCTTGGCGAGAATATGGCTAAGCGGTGAGGCGAGTACTCCTGCAGCCCAGAGAACACACCGAGTCTTGAGTATGACGTCTTGGTCTTGGTGTCTGTAGGAGATCTGCGTATCCGTAATATCGGTGACGCTCGCACTTTCGATGACGGTAACACCAAGTGACAGTAATGATTCCCTCGCTTTCGTTGAGAGCTTAGGAGAGTAGTTGCCGAGTACTCTATCTCCGGCCTCAAGCAGAAGTATTTCCGAGGAGGCCGGGTCGATCGCTCTAAAATTGTTTTTGAGAGTTTGGTGCGCGATCTCACCGAGCGCTCCTGCGAGCTCGACTCCGGTAGGCCCTCCACCAACAACAACAAAGCGCATCATGTCGCGTTGTTTATTCGGGTCTCTCTCAAGCTCGGCTGTTTCGAATGCTGACAGCACCCGCCGCCGAATCTCTGTCGCATCCTCGATAGTTTTCAACCCAGGGGCGTAGCGTGCCCATTTCTCGTTGCCGAAATAATTGTGACTCACGCCAGCAGCAACGATGAGGTAGTCATATGAAATAGTTGAACCGGTGTTGAGTGAGATTGTTCTTTCCTTTGCCTGAATTCCCGTAACCTCGGCCATGAGCACCGTGGTGTTTCGGTGGCGTTTTAGAATGTCACGGAGGGGCGCAGCGATGTTTGCGGGGGAGAGTCCACCGGTGGCGACCTGATAGAGGAGGGGTTGAAAGAGGTGAAAATTTCGCCGGTCGATGAGTGTTATGCGAGCTCCAGAGTGGCGCAGACTTTGGGCGGCGTAGAGCCCGCCGAATCCTCCTCCGATGATAATTATATGGGGAGATTGGGCTGTATTCATACGTGGTGCGAGCCTCGAGGTTAGATATTCGGTGCTGCGCGAAGCATACTCTGAACTTGTGTGAAGTAATAGGATGAGGAACGCCGTCGTTTTTGTGTTCTGATTTCTCGCAGGAGACTTGTGGTGCCTAATCCATGGTACAGAAGAGCAAATGGACGGTGATGGCCGGACCCTGTATCGTGCTAGGACAGGGTTTTTAGACAGACAGTTATAACGGGATGAACGCTGCTTATCATATCACCGGAATCCTTCAAGCGAGTCTCTTCGCACTATCGATCTCAGCGGTGTACGTTCAGCTACGGTTTGTGCGTGTTCGGCGGACCGGAATTAGCGCGGCTGGGACAAATGATGCCGCTACTGACAATCTTTCGATATTGGCAATTCTTGGCTCATTCGCCGCATTTCTCTCCTTTGTTCTTCTCAGCACCGCCACCGAACCGTTCGCGCACTACATCTTCTGGAGTCGCATTCCAGCGTGTGTGCTTGCCGTTCTTTTGCTGTGGGAATTTAGGAGGGATTATCCATCCGGGGTTAGAGCCTCTATGGGGCCGATCTCCGGAGTCTTGTTTATGGTCGCGCTCGGCGTAACAGCGCTTCTGCCTGGGATTAGTCGCCAATTCCTCACTGAGCTTCAATTCTTTGTTATCGTCGCTGGCGTTGTCTTGGTCGGCGGTCAGGTTCATCAGCTGTGGCTTTTGCTAACTCGACGAAGGGTGGGGGCTCTTTCGTTGCGCGCTCGAACGTTGAATCTTTTGAAAGATCTGAGCACGGTAGCCTTCGGATTGAACCTTGGCGTTCATCAAAGTTGGTCGATCGTGGTAGTAGCAGCCGTCAATGTGGCGTTGACGGCTGCGGTGCTTGGCGTAGGCGCGCGGCTTTCCCGTCAGGCTAAGCCCGGTCCGTTGTGATCTGAATGGCATGTTTTAGCTCTCCAGTGTTTCAAACCTCCCTCACTCAAATGGAGAACACAGCCCAGGTAGATCTTGGACCGACCCCCAAAGTGGAACGGATCCAGAAGGAGTTTTACATCGCACTCAACCTACCAGGCTCAAAGAGCATGACGCTTCGTCACTTCTTGTTGGCGGGGCTTGCTGATGGTCCTAGCATCATTCGGTCGTGGGGATTCTGGGATGATACCAAACGAATGCTCGAAGCCCCCACTCACTGGCTCCCCCCCCACACTGGTACACCCTACGTTATCGAATTCGCCTCGACGCTCCAGCGCAAGAATGTAAATCAGAGATATTTTGAACGACCGAGCGATATCGCCAACTCACCCTGCTTTTGAAAAGCGAGTTGTTCTAGAGGCAGGGACAGGGGCACGTTTATGCGCATAGCGCACGAATACGACGAATCAGGCTCACTATGAATCCAGAGGCGCACAGGTGGGCAAGGAAGCTCGCGTTGAATTGATCCGCATGTACCGCTAGGGTGACCAGCTTCTTCACCTCTTCGAGCGAAGCGTGCTCGAGCTTCTCGGGAGTTTGTAGGTAAGGGCGAGCCTCGTCGATCCACCCAAGCCACTGAAAGTCTGGAATTGCTAAACCCGTTTTCTCAAGCTCCGTCTTTATTGTGGACACGAGGGGAGGGGACTCACCCGTAGTAACGTAGATGCTCTGGGCAGCATCACATTCGCCACGTTCGAGGGGCTCAATGAGGTGAAAAAGTGACGCGAACGGCTCTGTCATGGTGGTTACCTTAGTTGCTACAGACGCTAAGCTCTACGACAGCGAGCATGCCGTCATGTAGCCCAATCGGCTGCACTGCAGCTCTTAGATCTTTAAGACATTTGCGAATGATAAGCCAGCAGTGTTCGAAATTCTATCGTGGCTATTTCTCTCAGAGACACCGCGCGAAGGGATGCGAGCTCGGTATTGTTTAACATCATCTTCTCGGGCCGGGGGGGAGGGGTGCGGAGCTTGGCCTGCTACAAGTCTTTAACTCACACCGCAATGTATAGTGTCTCAAAACATATAAACTGAAAAGTCGCGGAGGCATGTGCTAAAGGAAAATGAATGCACCCACCTTGTCTTGTTTGATGTACCGATACGATTTTAAATCATACGGGGTGCGGCTTTTTACCGTGCGGACTCTGAGAAAAATAGTGAGGTTGGTATTTCTTGAAATAGGAGCCGATAGGTGTTGTCTTGTTTGAAGTTCGGAAGTTGATGACGAATCGGCTAGTGCCGTGTACCCTAATTCCTACCGCCCATCGTTAGATGGCCTACCATAAGGATTGAGAGTCCGGTGCCCATAAATTGTAAAGACTTCGTCATCAACGCCAAGAAGTGGATCGGGCGTGCGCAGGCCCACATGGATGATCTGCTCGACATGTTGGACGGACGCCCCAAACGCGATCCGACTATCGATGTTGCGACGACGAAGGTCTCCTGCGGCCATGGGGACGGGCGCTGGTATGTGGACCCCACCTCGCTCGGGCCACAGAGCGTTGTTTACTCCGTTGGCGTCGGCTATGACATCAGTTTCGACTTGGCGATGATACGCCGATTCGGCTGCGAGGTGCAGGCGTTCGATCCCACCACGCTAGCGAGGGTATGGTTGGGCAAGCAGCGCTTACCCGCGGGTTTCCGCTTTCACGACATCGGCCTGGCGCATTTTGACGGCGAGGCCGTGTTTTCACTGCCGCCGCAGCATTCCGTGTCCTTCACCATGAAGCAAGTGGCGCACGGCACCAACGAGCACCGGGCCCAAGTTCGGCGTTTAGCGACCTTGATGGCTGACTTGGGACATTCTTCCATCGATGTTTTGAAGATTGACATCGAGGGTGCCGAATTTGATCTGATCGACGATCTGGTCACCTTAGCGCCGAATATCCGCCAGCTGTTGATCGAGTTCCATGATCGCCTGGCAGATGGCTTAGGACGCTCGCATACCGCTCAGGCGGTGGAACGTTTGAAAGGCGCCGGGTTTAAGCTGTTTCATGTATCGCGACGGGGCTACGAGTACTGTTTTGTCCGGTCTGCGAGTGTCTGAAGTTTTCACTATGACGCTGGTGCCCGGCTACTTTTGATACCCCACGGGAGGGGCCTGGCACCAGTGGATCAAACGTTCCCTTTTCCTCTCGGAGGGAGCTCACTTCTCTTCGACCCTCTATCTGAGACAGACTCAGCACACCTGCCGGGGGGCCTGCAACGGGTGCTTGCTCAACTGCGTAAAGCGGCCTAACCAAACCTTACCTAGTGCTCCGACGCCCCACCCTGGTCGCCAAGAGGCGCCTCGCCCGTGAGGTCCGGGTGGTTTCCTACCTCTACCGCCGAGCCATCTTCAGCCATCGACGCGGCCATCGCGTTCAGAAATGCTCGGCGAATATCGTCGGCACTCTGCGACCGGTGCGCAGCGTCTTCTGAAGCCGTAGCTCCAGTGGAAAGAGCTGGATTCGGATGACCGGCCTGCTCACCCGAAACCTGTTCGATGACATCATAGATTGAACCCTCCGGTGCCTCCGCAGGCGCTCCGATCACGGCTGGCACATCCTGCTCGACTGGGGAGAACTCCTCTGTCACCATGGTGAGCGCCTCGAGAACCGTTCCACGTATCTCCTCAGGATATCCCCCTAGGAGGTGAGATAGCCCTTGAGCAGGGGCATCCCCGAGAGGTTCAAGCCTAACCTGTCGAATAGCTATCCCCGCCCGTTTTGTAGAGCCTCCGTCCTTAGTAGCGTGAAGTTGATGAACGAGAGAGAGGGTCAGGTTAAAGCTATCGAGGCCAGCCGGTAGAGGAAAGGCTACCTCGCTCCATTCAGCCGATGCCTTCATGAGGCCACGATAGAGCTCCGTGCCTTTCGGGGTCGTTACCACGACCTGCTGATCATCCCAAGCAGACCTAACCGATAGTCTCGCGCGAACTCTCTCCTTCGCAGGCTCGTCCAACATAATCGAGGTCCGGCGAGCGGAAACCCAACAAAACTCATTTCCTTCATCGGAACATGATGAAGCGTCAGGGGTCGAAGCCACGCGAAGTAAGAGGGTCGCTGGCGAACGACGGGCGGCCACGTCGATACCCTCATCCCGTAGAGCGTAGATATCGATCACGGGCGAATCAGGGATCTCTTTTTTCTCGAGCCGACCCGGAATCCTACGAGTGAGCCGGACGAGATCTGAATCAGGGGCGCGCGAATACACGGGCGCCGTAACAAAGTATTTGTATCCATCCTGCACTAACTTCGCCGTGGACACAGTAGTCGGATCTAGTACGTAGACCCCCTCGCCCCAAAGTCGGGACTCTGCAAGCTGCAGTGGAGAGGCTACGGCGATGTCGAATTGTTTACCTGCCTCAGACCTTAACCACTCAAGAAGTAGATCTCGCGAATCTCCTCGGTCATTTCCTCGCACGATGAGTACGCACATAATGCCGAGCTGAATTACTATCAACGCGGTGAGCGATGGAGGCGCGCCCGCTTTGACGCTGGGATGTTCCGCGACGTATGACAGTCGATGAAGACCACATGACGCCATCACAGCCACGTAGGGAACAAGCACCATGACCGTGCGCATCAGGTTCGCGTCACGAACGAACACAAGGAGGAGATAGAATATCGGGAAGGAGAGAAAGACAGCGAGCCGTCCATTAAAGCACTTCACAAAGTAAACCAAGCTGGCGGCCGCAAGTCCACCCGCTACCAGTCCTACCCCCTCCTCAACTAACCATCCAAGAAAGAGGTACGCTTGTTCGACATTCGTCAGCCCCCTTAAATTAAAGACAGCGTCACTGGGCCCGCTTAAATAATCGCTTAACAACCCCTGAGCGAACGCCTCCCAATGAAAGAGCCCGTGCGGATTGCCAACTATAAATCCGACAAGAGATCCTGCGAGAGCGTACACCAACGTGGGCCATCGACGATCACCGAAGGCCCAGACTGAAATCGGAATGACGACGCTCCAGAGACCTCGATACTCTGCTGAACCGGCTAGACCGGCTAGCACAGCGCACAAAATAACTAACGCGTGCGATCGAGCTGTCACCGCTCGAACACCGACAAGGGTTGAGGCGAGACACAGGGCGATCATTAAAGACTCCCCATCGATCAGATACGAGGAGCGTAGTAGCTCCGGAGAGAGAGCCGGTATCAGCGCGGCGACAAAGGCGTATCCGGGACTCTTAAGGATCTGAAAGCTAAGGGCGAAGGTAAGCGCCACGATGAGTAAGCTTATCCCAACGCTAAACATTCGGTTCCCGCGAAGGAAGTTCGGATGAGAAACAGCATAGGCGAATCCTGAATGGCCGAGGGGATCCCTGGTCGTAAGCTCATCAAGGGTGGAGACCTCGCCCTTTGCTCGAGCGATATAATAGCTCGCCCATACAACCGGTTGGCGAAGATAGAATCCGAGTGTCGGCTCTATGAGGTCTGTCGGCGTCAGATCTCCTCGCTTTGCCATCTCAACGGTCAAATTATAATTACGACCGTCAGCCTCCTGGAGGAGATACCGATCGTGGCGCGCCGCGAGAGACCATCGAGCGTAGAATCCAATAGCCTCCACGAAGATAAAGAGAAACAGAAGCAAGACTATCCGAAACGCGGGACTCGACAATGCAAGGTGACCTTTCGATTCTGGCACGTTCATCTCTTCACCTGCACCTTCGAAAGCACACACACCTTTTGGCGGATAGCCGGTGGAGTCTGCGCCCGCATCACGCGGACCCCCTTAGAGATCACATCGAGCAAAACGACCGCGGAGGAATCGCTCTTTAGGATAAGATATCGTGCCAGTGGTCCACGCCCTTGAGCTCCCTCAACGACCTCTCGAAAAGAGCGCATCCGAAGCTCCTCATTGCGCTCCTCTTCCATATTCATCACTTCTTCTTCGGTAAGCACGACACTCGATCCATTCAAACACTCGTGGCTAAGGGGTACCGGAACGCCTACCGCCGCATCCGTAAACGGAGACCCATTTAAGAATAATTCACCCTTTACCACCTGGAATACAGGGATGCTGGCGCTCCCGACGTCATCAAGTTGATTTGCCGCCAACACGGCCGCGACGCCCCCTGAACCACGCACAACCTCGTTAGTTCCCGCGAACCCCAGAATATCATCGGGCTCCTCCGGGATACGCCCCGACTCAACGATGGTGAGGTATGGATTATTATTATCGATACTTACCGTTGCATGGGATCCGAGGCGAATCTTCAGATTTCCACGAATCTGGTACCGCTTGTCCCTTATCACTACCTCCGAGTAGCGCGGGGGCTGTGCCGTTGGATCGAACGAGATAAAAAGGTTATCAGTATTCGAAGACAGCTCACTCTCTGAGGTAAATTCCTGTGGGGCAATCGGCGCTCCAGAGAGGATAAAGATTCCTTGTACCGAATCCTTCGCTCCAACCAATACCTTTGTCGATCCTGTCGTGTGTTGATACACCCCTGAGGAATGAGTACGTAAGAACTCAGCATGGGCACAGCTCATTCCGCCAAGGAACAGTATCGCCGAACATGCTAATCCTCTGAACGTCCTGTACCTATGCATCCCTCCCCCCCCCTGAGAGAACGTCGCTACCTCAAAGACCGCGTCGCACAGTGACATTCATTACGGCAGCGGTCCCATTACTGGATACTGAATCGGCCCCATTACTGGGGTCTGAACCGGCCGAATCAACGATGGCAGCGACGGTGGTGTTTGATTCAGTACCGGTCGGATGAATGGGGTCACAGCGAGTGGAGGTTGTACCGAGCCCCCACCCTGAATTGGCCCGAGTGTTGGTACCCCCAGCACAGGCCCAAATAGGGGCGTGCCAAGCGCCGGCGCTCGTAAAGGAGCTGAGGTTATAAACAGGGGCGGTATCGGCGTTGCTGTTGCCGTCGGCGTCGGTCGATTTGATACCGAGATAGCGATACGTCGGGAGGTGGTAAGAGAGCCATCGCTGACCGCTACTTCCAATTCATACAATCCGGCTCCCCCAAAAGACAACGGCAGGTACGCTCCCTGGCCATCCTGCAACAAGGAACCATCCAATTTAGTTCTCCAACCCGCGATAACCCCCGGAACGGATTTGGTCCAAGTAAACTTGTAGGATAACGTTTTATCAGGCCGTCCGTCGTCGGTCGCGCTGATCGCCAGAACCATCTCCGGATCTCCGATAACATAATTCGTCGAACCACTTCGCGAACTCACGCTCAGTTGAGGAGGAGCGTTGGTGGGGGTAGGTGTCTGCGTAGTAGTGGCCGTCGGCGTCGGTGTGAAGGTCGCTGTAGGCGGCACAGGCGTCGGTGTGAAGGTCGCCGTTGGAGGCACAGGCGTGTGCGTGAAAGTCGCTGTAGGCGGCACAGGCGTCGGTGTGAAGGTCGCCGTTGGAGGCACAGGCGTGTGCGTGAAAGTCGCTGGAGGCGGCA
>JAIXQT010000095.1 GCA_027485595.1 Pseudomonadota bacterium
CGTTTCGTCGAAACCCTCAAAATGCTCACGACGGAACCATTTTTCACCACCCTGCTAGCTCATCCCCCAGGTTCACTGGTTAAGGGAATTGACTTTACCTATCTAGTTGTTTTAACTGGTGGGTTCTGGTTGTTTGTGGTCATCTCAAGAGCACTCAGGGTCTACCCTTTCATGGTGCGCACGTGATCCACCCAACCGGGATCCCGCACCAGAACATGCGGGGATCTCGTATCCGGGGCGGGAGGTGCGGGGGTAGGCAGAGAGTTATATTCCCGCGGCAGGACGTAATAGATGATTCGCAAGGCGACCCGTAACGATATTCCCGGAATTCTTGAGTTGGTGAACGCTAATCTCGGTACCCTCTTACCGAGAACGAAAGAGGATTACGAGGAGCTCATCGACACCACGTACGTGTACGAAAAAGATAATCGTATCGTGGGAAGTTGCGTGTTAGAGATCTATAGCCCCAAGATAGCGGAGATTCGCTCCTTCGTGGTGCACAATGACTATCGGAGCCAGGGTGTTGGAAAGGCACTCATCGGCGAAGCCGTCACTGAGGCTCGCGAGCGCAACATTCGGGAGATCATGGTCGTGACCTCCGCTCGTGAATATTTCGAGAAGCACAATTTCGGGGCGTGTCTCAATGAGAAGTTCGCTCTCTTTTGGAACGGTCGGTAACACGATGGAAAAGAGATTTGGAGTCGCGATTATTGGCGGAAGTGGATACGGCGCGGGAGAAACCATACGGCTACTCTCAGCACATCCTGATATCGAGGTGTGTAGCGTCTCGTCACGGTCGCATGTCGGTAAGCCTCTTTCCTCAGTTCACAGTCATCTCCTCGGTATCAGCGACCTTGCTTTTGAAGAGTCTCCCAAGATGGAGACACTTACAGGCTATGAAAAGAGTGCTGTGATCCTCGCGATGCCGAGTGGCCTTGCAGTGCCAACCGTTGAGAGACTTCTCTCACATGGCCTTCCCGAAACGACCGCGGTTATCGATCTCTCTGGGGACCTCAGGCTCACAGACCAACTACAGCACGAGAGGTTTTATGCCGAGGTGCCGTTTGCGCCAGAGGTACGAAGCCGCTTTACCTATGGACTTCCCGAGGTAACGGGAACGGCTTCAACCGCTCGCTTCATCACGAATCCCGGATGCCTCGCGACCGGCGCGATTATGGCACTCGCCCCTCTGCGCGGGTTTCAACTTGAACGCACTATCATCGTTGACGCTAAAACCGGCACCTCTGGCGCGGGACGCGAGCCACAGGCCTCCATGCATCATCCGAGCCGTTGCCTTGACTTTACCGCGTACAAAGTTCTGGCCCATCGACATGAACCGGAGATCCTGCAGGCGCTCGGGGAAGCGTTTGCAAAGAACCACGCCATGATGTTCGTACCTCACCTGATTCCAACCTCGCGAGGAGAATTTATCACTGCCTACGCGACCCTTACGAATAAAGAGAGCGAAGCAACGGTTCGAGATGCCTTTGCGTCCTTCTACAAGGACTCGCCTTTCGTGAGACTCCGCGCTACCCCTCCACGTGTGGTCGATGTGGTTGGAACAAACTTCTGTGACATCTGCGTCACTGTTCGGGATGGACAGGTGTGCGTCATGAGTTCGCTCGATAACCTCGGTAAGGGGATGGCCGGTCAAGCGATTCAAAACCTCAATATCATCTTCGGAATCCCGCAGGGGCGCGGCCTTCTACACGCGTCGTTGGGACCTGTATAGGATCGACACATGAACAACCCGGTCTCCTCAACCATAACAGCCTCGTATCCGAACATAGGGCAACTCTCGGGCGCAACCGTGCTCGTCAAGTACGGCGGGGCGGCGATGGAACATGAAAACACCCGCCACCTTGTGTGTCAGGAGGTGGCGGCCCTCCACGCGTTGGGAGTAAAGATTGTGGTTGTGCATGGTGGCGGCAAAGAGATCTCTCGCATGATGGAGCGCGTCGGACTCATCCCCCATTTTATCGACGGCCTCCGGGTCACAGACTTCGAGGCGATGAAGATTACCGAGATGGTTCTCTCCGGCACCATCAACAGCGACCTCGTATCTCGAATCACTCGATCAGGCGCCCCAGCCCTTGGCCTCAGCGGACGTGACGCGCGACTCATCGAGGCGAAAAAACTTAGAGGTAGAAACGGCGAAGACCTCGGGCAAACGGGAGAGGTTTCTTCAACGAACATAGCCCCCGTCATAATGGGACTGGACAGAGGCTTCGTACCGGTCATATCTCCGGTTGGAGAGACAGTGGATGGAGAACCTCTCAATTTGAACGCGGATTACGCGGCCGCCGCCATTGCGGGTGCTCTCAATGTTGAAGCATGTGTCTTTCTAACTGATGTGGCTGGGGTCAGAAAGGACGGGTCAGTTCAGCCCTTACTTTCCCGGACTCAGATAGACCAGTTGATCGCAGAGGGCACCATCACCGGTGGGATGATTCCGAAGGTCCAGTGCGCCCTGCGAGCCCTCGAAGCGGGATGCGCTCGAGCGGTTATTTGCGACGCCGCCCGCCCCCTTATTATTACCTCTGCTCTAACCGGCAGCGAGGGGAGCGGCA
>JAIXQT010000083.1 GCA_027485595.1 Pseudomonadota bacterium
GACAGCGCCGCTATCATTGACCGTTGGAGCATCGATGTCCTCATTTCCGGCTACAAACGACGAGAGTGTCCCACGGTTGAGGCTGTATACGTACAGGTCCTTCACGTAGTTTGCATCGTTCTGCCGCAAGTTGTCGGCTCTCGATATAAACGCTACGAACTTCCCGTTGCGTGAAATGTCGGGTTGTCCTGAGGAATAGTTCCCCTGCTTAGAGCCAAGCGCTGATATGCGTAACATCGGAACCGAATTCGACTTGGCTGTTGATGCAAGATACACATCGAGTGCTCGATTGGTATCACCTTTCACGAGTGGCGCGCTCGCAGCGAACGCCGCCATCACGCCGTTGCCATCCCAAGAGCCGGAGTTTGGGGCTTTCTGCTCTTCTTTGATATCCGTAACCATCGTTACAGCGCCCGTGCTGACATTAAGCACCGAGAGGTTCCCTCCGGTAGGCTCGGACTCGTAGGCACTACCAAGGAGGACTCGCGTACCATCATCGGATATGCCCTTCACGCCGACATTCCCGAACTCAGTCACATTTGACCAAACAGCCTTCTCCGTTTTGGACTGCACATCATAGGTGAATACAGTACTCTTCTCACCCTGATCCTCAAGATATTCAACCACAACGTATGCCACAAATCTTCCGTTAGCGCTTACTCTAACAGAGTTTATGCTATCAACCTCCTCACCGCTTTTTTCAAAGAGAATTTGGGGGACGTTATCCGAGCCTATCGAGAATATCTTGAGATTATCCCGAAACTCACCGGTGCTGGATTGATACACAGGGGTTGTAGCGACCACTGAACCGCTGGCGCTCATCGAGGGCTGTGTGGACAAATACACATTCGCTCCTGCAGGGGCACCAGTGGGGAATTCGATGTGAGCCCCTCGTACAAGTGTTGGCGGGTTGGTGAGCGCAATCGTGTCCATCTGGACGGACTGCGCATGGATATCATTTTTTGATGAAAACATGGTGTACAGGAGTCTCGTTCCATCAGCGGAAAGAGAAGGTCTCATCATGGTTGGACCATAAAACTCAGTACCATCTGGGTTACTAGATGAGTTGGTAACACGAATAAACCGCCCTTGAGCGAATGCCGACGAGGCTGACACGAGAGCCAAAAAGCTTGCGAAAACGAGCATAGACCGTGATTTCATGAAGTTCTCCAAAAATGAGTACCCGTTGCGCCGCACGGTAATCAAGATGGCCGCAGAGGGACAAGAGGAATATTTGCACAATTATCGAGAGACAGAGCGAGTCGCTTCACAACGAACATTCGCCATGAGACGACGCTTACAAAGGTGGTGTCACACAGAGGGCAAAAGCAGCGTTGGGACTTTTGACTCGATAGGGAAAATCGAGGCATAGAAGGCCGAGCGCTCCGTGCGGCGATTACGCGGCGAGAGATTGCTTCAATCAAGCACCAAGGGTGGTCTCTGGTTGGTGCCGGTGACGGGGTTCATCTGCCCCGAAGCCTCGCATGGGACGGTATTGGACCTCTCACAAGGCTAAGCAGTACATCATTTTTGTAGTTTCTAGCCCTGCCGGCTTACGTCATATCAGATAGTTACGCCAAACATTTCGCCGGGTAGCATAAAATATGGTTCTTTCCAATCGACTTACAGGTGCTATCGTGGGACTCTTACAGTGCTGGACTACTCTCTAAGCTAATCAAAGCTTGATCGGTCCTTTCAGGAAATATATGGGAAATAAATTATACGTAGGAAATCTCTCCTACGACGTACAGGATCGCGATTTGCAACAACTCTTCGCGCAATATGGAACCGTCTCCTCAGCTCGAGTTGTTACCGACAGAGACACAGGCCGGTCGAAAGGATTTGGATTTGTAGAGATGAGCACTGACGCGGAAGCGGAAGCCTCAATATCAGCACTCAACGGTCACGAGGTTGCTGGCCGCGCCTTGACTGTAAACGAGGCTCGACCAAAGGAAGCCGGTAGCGGTGAGCGACGAAGCGGCGGTGGTCGCGGTTTCGGCGGTGGCGGCGGCGGCGGATATAGCGGCGGCGGCGGAAGCTACGGCGGAAGCCGTGGTGGAGATCGCGGTGGTCGCGGCGGAAGCGGCGGAGGCCGACGAGGTGGCAGTGGCGGAGGTCGCTACTAGTCTTTCCAACCTCTTCGTCATCGAAGAGGTTACTTCCCTTTCTCTGAAGGTTTCCTTCAGAGAAAGGGGACTCTTCAAAAAACTCCCTTCTCCATCCCCTCCTCTTCACACTCCCCTATTGCTAGGTTTCCCTAGTACGTTGTCGTAGTACGCGATTAATCCATCCGCGCCAGCAACTGCTCAGGGATAGGCTCGTACGATACCCACTCCATACACAATCCATGCGGCGGCGCGGTGACACCCGCGAGACGACGATTTTTAGACGCTAGAATCTTGGGCATGGCGTCGCGCGCGAGGTGACCACGCCCAATATCGACAAGGGTACCAACGATGTTACGAACCATCTGCTTGAGGAACCCGGAGCCGATAACCTTAATCTCTATCAGGTCCCCCGTCCGTTCTACCGAGATCGAGTAGATCGATTTGACCGGCGTCTTTGCGCAACACTCGGAGTCTCGAAATCCCGAGAAGTCATGGGTGCCCACGAGGCATTGCGCTATGTCGTGCAAAAAAGCCGCATCAAGCGGTCTGTGCATGTGCCACACGTACCGAGACTCAAGGATCGCCGGCGAGGGGCGATTCATGATCCGATATGTGTACTGTTTGTGCGTGCTGTCATGTCCAGGATGGAATCTCTCGGGAATAAACTCAGCAGAGATAACAGCGAGCTCCCCCTTCATGAGGTGACTGACCCCGTTCACTATCTTCAGGAGCTCTGGGGGATTCGAACTCCGGAAGGTAACGACCTGCCCCCGAGCGTGTACACCGGAATCGGTGCGCCCCGCCGCATGCAAAGGCCCTATCTCCTCACGGCACACGACCGAGAGAGCTTTCTCAAGCTCCGATTGAACAGTTTTGAGGTTCGGCTGCTTTTGCCATCCGTGGAAACAGCTCCCATCGTATTCTACTATGAGCTTTATGTGCTTCACGGGAGCGTTCTCTTACTCGGAGCACAGCCTCTCGGCGATCTGCACCGCATTGAGCGCCGCGCCCTTGCGAACATTGTCAGCTACGATCCACATGGAGAGTCCGTTCGGAACGGAGTGATCCGTACGAAGGCGCCCTACATGGATATCGTCGGTGCCGGAAACATCGAGCTGCATTGGGTACTCCTCGGGTGTCGTGTGAACCACGACACCTGACATTGAGGAGAGTTTCTCACTGAGAGCCGCGGGTGTAAGTGGGCGCTCGGTCTCAACGAAGACGCTCTCAGCGTGGCTGTAGAAAACCGGCACCCGAACGGCTGTTGCGGTGATCCGAAGATCAGGGATACCGAGGATCTTCCGACTCTCGTTAATGATCTTATACTCCTCCTTGGTGAAGCCGTTCTCCATCAAGACATCGATCTGCGGGATGCAGTTGAACGCGATCTGATGCTGGAACGCCTCATGGGTCATCTCCGATTGATTGAAGACCGCGATGCTCTGCCCCCACAGCTCATCGAGCGCCGCCTTGCCAGCCCCTGATACGGACTGATAGGTCGACACCACAACGTGCTTCAATCCGGCGAGATCGTGGATAGCCTTCAGCACCGGTACGAGCTGGATCGTTGAGCAATTGGGATTTGCGATAATCTTCTTTCCACGAGCGGTCTCGAAGTTCACCTCTGGAACAACGAGAGGCACATCTGGACTCATCCGAAAGTGGCTTGAGTTATCGATAGCGATAGCACCAGCCTTGGTTGCCAAAGGTACGAATTTTTCGGCGAGCTCTCCTGAGGTCGCAAAGAGCGCAATATCCACCCCTTCAAAGGAATCCTCTTCGAGGAGCCGAACAGCGACCTCATCATCTCTAAATTTGTATACCTCACCGACAGAATCCTGAGAGGCGAAGAGACGAACCTCCGCGACCGGAAGTTTCCGCTCCTCAAGGATGACGAGCATTTCATTTCCAACGAGCCCGGTGGCTCCAACGATGGCGATTACAGGAGGGGTAGTGATTGTAGTCATAGGCCCCCTGTTTTACGACACATCGGGCCTTCTAGCCACTCTACGGCGGCATATCCGTTCAAATTGGCTCACTTCCCCCTACTTTTTAGATCCGAACCCTTCACGGGCATACAAAAGAGGTCCCGAGGACATAGAAAAACCCCCTTACGGCCTATGGAGGAGCCATAAGGGGGTCAGCTTCGAGCGTATGCCCGGAGACCGGCTTACGCTTCCGAAATCTCGCGACGACGCTTCTCGCGCAGGAGCTTTTCAATCGTCAAGGAAGCAAGAGCGTACCCTTCAGCCTCCGTCTTTCCGGCTTGAAGGGCGATATCGGTCACTGCTTCAACCAACTCACCAAGTGTCGTTGTTATCGTCGATGTCTCTTCCTTGAGGGCCTGCTCGTTTCGGTTATCCATGACTCACTCCTAAAACCTGGGAATTCCAACCTGCGTTGACCCAGTATAACTCACGCTCAAAGCGGGTCCGAAACAATTTGTTTCATACCTGCAACTTTCACCTATCTTTGAGATGCGAGGAGGGATTGCTGGATGTTCAAATTATTGACACCCCCCGAAAAAGGTTACGATTTTGGGACAAATACGTGGCTGACAAAGATGGCGAGAAAAAGCTTGACCAGGGGGTGGAACGGGATACTTCATACATCGGACGTTAGGCGTCGACGTTGGCCGTAAGACGTTGGTCGTAAAACGATGGACGTCCACGTAGACGTAGACGTAGACGTAGACGTGAACGTGCACCTAACCGAACCCGCTATTCGATAGTTAGAATGAGGCCCAAAGTGTGTCAGGCGGCTATACCTATTCGTGTACGTTTACGTTCACGAGCACGCGCACGTTCACGAATAGCATACACAGGAATAGCCTAGATTAGTGTCGAGGTGGGATGCCGTACAGCGTCCAGCTATATCCCTCGTTAAGCGAGCCGCCGGTAAGCACGAGGATCCATCCCGGTTTTGGGGTCGATTGCATCGCCGAGCTGATAAGGGGGATCGTTTTTCCGCCCTCAAGACGAACGACATCCGTACCGGCGCGACGCTCCTCCCACACAAGGGGACGCTCTCCACCAGACACGGCCCCATAACGAGAGGATAGTACCTCCGCAACACACACCTTAGCGTTCAGTGTCAGGGCTCTTGGACCGGTGCTGTGCTCCTGCGCGTTCATGGAATTCTCCTTTAACAGGGTTAGAACTAGACCTTAAAAACAAAAGAGCCGCCTCACAAGGGGCGGCTCTCAATCCCAGAAGCGCTCTTTCGAGCGGTAGGCTCTCAGACAGGGACTATCTTCCCTCGCCCTCTACCTTGTCGATTCGC
This sequence comes from Pseudomonadota bacterium, assembly GCA_027485595.1. Classification (GTDB taxonomy): domain Bacteria; phylum Bdellovibrionota_C; class UBA2361; order UBA2361; family OMII01; genus OMII01. The sequence goes on from JAIXQT010000083.1 coordinate 5,391, forward strand.
TCCTTGAGCTCCTTACCGACCTTGAAAAATGGGAGCTTCTTCGGAGGAACTGGAATCTTCTCACCGGTCTTTGGGTTACGGCCCTCGTACGCGCCATATTCCTTCACCACGAAGCTACCGAACCCTCGGATCTCAATTCGGCCACCGTTTACAAGAGTGTCACGCATCTTGCGATACACAAGGTTAACGACCTCTTCAGCTTGTACAACGTTGATGCCACAGCGCTGAGCTAATTTCTCGATGAGTTCTGACTTGTTCACACGGACCCCTATAATCAAAGAGCTTTACGGCTAACTGGAAGATCTATGCCCCGGATATCCTCCATCGGACACATGCGGCTCTGACCAGCTAGATAACCTAACCCGCTAACAACACAAGAAAGGATATACTCACTATGATGTGGGTCTGTCAAAAGTGATTGCAACTAATCGCAAAAATTTCGGCAGATTACCCCTTCCGTTATACCCATTAACACAAGGGTTGTAGGAACCACCTCAAAACCGCCCGTTTGGGCCCTTTGACCACCCCGCCGAAGTGATTTACCCTTCCCGTGTTGTAACGAAGTGTCCGTGTCGCATGTCCAATTCTCACTCCTCTCCCCCCCGTCGCGCCCCAAAGACCGTTGAGGTCCGTAAGAAGGATAACCTTTTCCAGCGCGCCGAGGTCCTCAAGCGCAACCGCGAGAAGCGGCATCAGTACTGCGAACTCCTCGTTGAAGGGGTCGCCCAGATCAACCTCGCCGTAAAGTACCAGTGGACCATTCGCGTCCTCCTCTTCGCCGCCGACAAGCCCCTCTCATCATGGGCCCGGGAATTGGCGTCCTCGGGAGTTGCCGGTGAGCATTGGGAGCTGGCTCCTGAGCTGATGGCCGAGCTCAGCGACAAAGAAGAAACGTCCGAAATCCTGGCTATCGTTGAACAAAAACGGCTGACGCCATCCGCGATTCCAGCTCAAGCAGGTGGACTTGTGGTGGTATTCGACCGGCCTGCAAGCCCAGGAAACCTCGGTTCCTCAATCCGTTCAGCAGACGCACTCGGGGCCCAAGGCATCATCATCTCTGGCCACGCGGTCGATATCTACGATCCCTTCGTTGTCCGAGGCAGCATGGGCGCGGTCTTCGCCCTGCCCGTTACCACGACCCCCTCTCACACTGGGGTAAAAGAGTGGGTGGACGCAGCTCGGGCTCAAGGGATCGACTATCAGGTAATCGGCAGTAGCGGCAAAGCTACCGATCTTGTGTACGCGATTGATTTCACAAGACCAACGGTCCTTATCCTCGGCAACGAAACGGTGGGTATGTCACGAGGCTACTGGGAGATCTGCGACTCAACGGTCAAGATCCCAATCGGCGGCGCCATTTCCTCGATCAATGTGAGTTGTGCCGCTTCAATTCTCCTGTATGAAGTGGCTCGGCAGCGGGCGGTCGCCAGCTAAACGTCTAGCTGACGTGTAAACCGCCGCGCACGAGCAGGATTACGTGACTCGTTTCCTCATCCCAACATTCTCTCCTTGTTCCCCGCCCCTTTCGGTGTAAGCTGACAGCCACATCAATTCAGGGATTCCCATGAAAGCCACATCAATACTCGATACCATCGGACATACTCCCCACGTTCGCGTTAACAAGCTCTTCCCCGGCCAGAGCTCAATATACATCAAGCTTGAGCGAGCGAACCCAGGTGGAAGCATTAAGGACCGGATCGCGCTCGCAATGATTGCGGACGCGGAGAGCCGTGGAGCCCTACAACCTGCCGGCACTATTATCGAGCCGACATCAGGAAATACGGGGGTCGGGTTAGCGATGGTAGCCGCTGTGAAGGGATATCGACTTATCCTCGTCATGCCCGAGTCGATGTCGGTAGAACGCCGGCGCCTCATGTTGGCTTATGGCGCCGAATTCGTGCTGACTCCCCGTGAAAAAGGGATGAAGGGAGCGATTGAACGAGCGCACGAACTTCTTGCCTCGATGCCCGATGCGTGGATGCCCCAGCAATTTGAGAACGAAGCAAACATCGAGGTGCACAGACGAACCACTGCGAAGGAGATCCTCTCCGACTTCCCCCAGGGGATCGACTACCTCATAACCGGTGTTGGAACGGGTGGACACATCACGGCGTGCGCGCAGATCCTCAAGGAGCGCTTTCCGAAACTCAAGGTATTCGCGGTCGAGCCAGCCGCCTCACCCGTGATAAGCGGTGGGGCCCCCTCACCACATCCGATCCAAGGGATCGGCGCGGGGTTTATCCCTAAGAACCTCCACAAAGAGCTTCTTGATGGAATCATCCAGGTGACAAACGAGGAGGCATTTGAGTATGCCCGTCGAGCGGCACGTGAGGAGGGGCTCTTTATCGGTGTATCGTCAGGAGCTTCTCTGGCGGCTGTGGCAAAGAAACTCCCGGAGATCCCAAAGGGCTCAACAGTGCTCACCTTCTGCTACGATACCGGGGAGCGCTACCTCTCGGTTCCTCAACTGTTTCCAAGCGAACAAGGGTAATACAAGGGATGGGAAAGGTAGTTCCCATACGGCTCTCAGAGGGCACCAACGAGCCTCCCAGGGGGGGAAAGGATCTCCTGTTACGCTTTCCGATAGTTTGTCTGCACCTTCGTTGGACCCGCCTCAAAAATCCTTAACATATCCCAGCGGATACGAGTCCGTTTTTTGTCGCCTAGGCCTCGTCTCGTCAAAACTCTCGAAATGCCCGCGACGAACCCCTTTTTCGCCACCCCGCTAGACCGACCGCAATTCGTCTGCCAGGGCTTTTCCCTGAGCCGTACTATCGTGGTATCGTCCCATCGATGGCAGCTCCAGTATCACAACCACAGCAAGGCCAGACCCGTGGCCTCCTTTTCGACTTTGACGGCACCCTCGGTGTGACCCTCCCCTCGTGGACCGAAGCGTTCGGTGCCGCCTTGAATGAGCGCGGGATTCACCCGAGCGAGAAAGATCTGATTGAGTACTGCTTTCACAGCTGCACCGATCAGGTCATTCGCAATCACGGAATAGAGGATAGCACTCGCTTCAAAGAGGAGGTCTGGGCGAGCGTTGTGGAACGGATGAGAACCGTTACTCACTACCCGATGCTCCCGGAAACGCTCGATGCCCTCAGAGATGATGGATTTCGGCTCGCGGTGGTGACCAATTCTCGGCGCCAAGCCGTCGAACCAGTCCTACGCCGGTGGAACCTTCATGACCACTTCGAGGCCGTTATAACGATTAATGACGTCTCCCACGGCAAGCCAGATCCCGAGATGATCCACCACGCCCTCAACCGACTAAACCTCTCTCCGTCTCACACCTACATCATGGGAGACTCACGGGCGGATGTGAACGCCGGCAAGCGGGCGGGAATTCGAACGATCGGATTCTCCCCAGAGGAGAACCGGAAATACATGGCCTTCGACCTGCTGAGGGACCTCAAACCGTGCCACCTGATTCACTCCTACGCCGACCTATGGGACGTACTCGGACTCTCGAAACGACCGTAGCGCTGTTAAGCGACAGGGTTAAGGGATTGAAATAACCCAACCAAATCGCTCTTTCCCATAACACCCTGTTGCGTAACCCCCCTCAGATCCCATAAAACCTAGACTTCGGGATCAAGGTTTTTGGTGTACCGGCCGATACTACACTGTCAACGCAGGTGGCCAGTCGTTCCCCCTTCATCTCGATGTGGTGGATCGTATACGAGCCTGCCACAGCGCATACACGCCGTAGGCGCAAACGTGATAGCTAACCACTTTAGTAGATAAGGTTCCTATGAAGCCGATGCCCCATATCGATTCGATGATGACTCCTTTCCCTCACTCCATTGAGGCATCGGTTACTATTCACGACGCCCAAGCGATCATGGCATCAGAGGGGATCCGACACCTTCCCGTAACCTCCGAGGGGCGCCTCGTGGGAATGATCTCCGATCGAGACCTCAAACTTGCGTACGCGCTCGCTGGCGCCTCTCACTCCGATGAGACTCTCCACGTTGGCGATGTGTGCAACCTTGAGGCATACATAACCGAGTACAACACCCCCGTTGACGATGTTGTGATGCACATGGCGGAGATTCGAGTGGGAACAGCCATGATTACTCGCAATGGCAAACTTGTTGGCATCTTCACAACGACGGACGTCTGTCGAAACTACGCAGAGCTTCTAAAGATCGCGTACCCGGACGCGTAGCGCCAGCGGCGTCTCAACCACGCGGTGGTAGCAAGCCGTTCTCTGGTGGCGATTCTTTCGGCTTGCGGCGGATGGAAGCGTGCGAGCCCGTACACAATGAGTCACTAGAGCACAAACACCAGTGCGCCAAGCTCTCCAGTCGTCCAAGTTCTTCAGTGGTCAAAGCTCTTCAGTCGTCAAAGCTCAGTTGAGGCTATCCTTCAACTTGTAGATCGTCTCCTGACCATTGCCGGTAGTTACAACCGTGCCCGCTTTGACAAGCTCCCGTAGCGCCTCAAGAACATCACTCTCCTCACCTCGCACGATAGGTCTCTCCTCCTCTTCGTGCACAATGATGAGGTTATTAAAATACAAACCGTCCTCGGCCTCGGGATGACTAAGCGCCGCAAGGATCTCTCGTTTGATATCGATAGTACTCATGAGCTCCTCACCCATACATAGATACGTGCTCAGCACGTCGGGCATCGAAAAGGCCCTCACACCCCTCAGGGTAGCGCATATGAGAGTCTCCCCGATAGCTCTTTTGTTCAAAGACCATCGCACTATCCCCCTAAAAAGAGGCACGGAACCACCGAGGCATACCTATTTGTCGGGCCCATAGTTTGGCGGTATCGTATCGCCGTATGGAATTCCTAAAAACACCTAACGCGGCACTCATCCTCGCACTTGTCTACTTCGTCTTTCCCCTCGACCTCATCCCAGACATCTTCGGCCCATTCGGCCGCTTGGATGACTTTGTCATCTTCGGCCTCGCGTTGTGGCGGGTTTTGAAAGATAGGAATGCGCGCGCCAGGGAGCAGCAACAGGCTTCCAGCACGGAAAACTCCCGACGCACTTCCCGCTCTGAGACGACGAGCTCTGAGCAAAAGAAAGACCCGTACACGCTCTTCAAACTGTCGCCCGACGCCAGCCAAGCTGATATTGACGCAAGATACAAAGAGCTCGCGAAAGACTACCATCCCGATCGAGTGGCCCACCTTGGAGAGGATCTGCGCAAGGTCGCTCACGAAAAGATGATTGAGATTCAACACGCGTACGATCTACTGACTCGAAAAGCGTCTTCGCGCTAAACGCGCGCAGCCCCTCCTGCAGGAACAGGACAACCGTGAGCTCGCGCCAGCTCACAACGGAAACATTTTTAACCACCCTGCTAATCCGGCACATACCGGGGATGGCACATGCTCACATTCACCCCTCGCCACCCATATCAATCCATCTTCTCTCATGGCTGCTACGGAGGCACGCCTCAATAATCCGAATAACGGTTACCGCATCCTCTGGCGGAACTGGAGCCGGAGAGCCGCTTTGTATCGCAGCGTGTAGCTCGGCATAGAACCGATGATAGCTGCCTGGGATGGTAGCGATCGGCCTTTGCGTTCGTACCCCGTCGGCGCTTAGCCCGAAAAGCGTGGCGTTGTCGCCATCGAGTCCCCAAGAATCGGCATTCTCCGGGGTCTTGCCGGCCTTCAGAGCGTCCTCCTGGGGATCGAGGTGCTGCTTGATAAAAGACCCCTTATCCCCGTGGGCGACCAGCACGGGACCTGGCACTCCGACGACACATCCCGATTTGAGCACAACCCGTACCGTGTCGTAATCGAGCAAGATGGTGAAGTAATCATCAACCACGGCCCCAGGACGCTGAGCTGCCAGATCGCAGTACACGCCCCGTGGCTTACCGAATAGACACACAGATTGATCGATGAGGTGTGAGCCGAGATCGTACAGCACACCCGATCCCCCTCTCTCCTGCTCACGCCATCGTTCCCCCTGCACGGCGGGACGGAAACGCTCAAAACGCGCTTCGAAGCAGTATACCGTACCGAGATGTCCGGACTCGAGCGCCTCTCGTAACGTCAGGAACCCATTATCCCACCGCCGGTTGTGGTACACCGAGAGCACTCGATTCACTCGCTTGGCACAGTCAACGACAGCTTGTCCTTCAGCCGCAGTCACCGAGAACGGTTTTTCAACAACGACATGCTTTCCTGCCTCAAGCGCTCGGAGCGCGAGTGGCGCGTGAAGTTCATTGGGCGTGGTGACGATAACAAGATCTATGCTCGGATCGTTGAGAATCTCATCGGAGGTCGCCACAACCTTCGCGCGAGGAAACTCTTTCTGCACCTCTTCGTCTCGGGAGGTAGCGACTGAGGCGATCTCAAAGCCCGCAACGGACCTCAACACCTGCGCGTGAAACACCCGACCCGACAATCCAAATCCAATTATTCCTGCTCGAATGGTCTTCATGATTATCACTCTACCCCTCAATTCTGAGGCAAAACAGAGACAAACGACAGGAACTCTCCACGTCTCCCCGCCACCATCCATGGATGCCCTTCCTCCTGCAGTATCGAATCCGGATATTCGGGTGGTCAAGCTGCGAGCGTTTGCGCAACGATAGAACGAGTTTCCCCTATGCTGCCGACCTCTTGAACCTCAAGGTCTCAACCTGTATCACGCCGTAAAAAACACCGAATGAATCTGCTGCCCCTTGCAACCCAAGGAGCGACACGATGCGCACAATCCCCCACACTGGGCACGAGAACGATTCTGCTTTCGAACCGCCCCTCCTCTGCGGTATATCTTGAACACAGGCTATCGAAAGAGTCCTATGGCACACTCCGTCCTCGACCTCATCGGCAATACCCCTATCGTTAAAATCACTCGGTTCGACACCGGCCCATGCGAACTATTCGTTAAGCTTGACAGCCAAAATCCGACCGGTTCTATCAAAGACCGGATCGCCCTCGCGATGATCGAGCAAGCTGAACAGGACGGACTCTTGAAACCAGGGGGCACTATAATCGAGGCAACGGCTGGCAACACCGGCCTAGGGCTTGCTCTCGTCGCCGCGTTGAAGGGATACAAACTCATCCTCGTTATCCCTGACAAGATGAGCCAGGAGAAGGTTCGAACGGTACGGGCGCTTGGAGCCGAGGTCATTATCACTCGCTCCGATGTTGGTAAGGGACACCCCGCCTATTACCAAGATATCGCTGAACGGATTGCGAAGGAGACGCCGGGCTCTTTCTACACGAATCAATTCGGCAATCCTTCAAATCCCGCGGCTCACGAAGCGATCACGGGCCCTGAGATTTGGGCTCAAATGAATCACCACGTTGATGCGATCATTACTGGAGTGGGCTCTGGTGGAACCATGACCGGACTCTCTCGCTACTTCGCAAAGGTGTCTCCATCGACCGAGATGGTTCTTGCGGACCCCGTTGGCAGCATCCTCGACCACTACATCAAGACCGGTGAAGTACTTAAGGATTCTGGGGCGTGGCTCGTCGAGGGTGTGGGGGAAGATTTTATCCCCACAGTGGCTGACCTCTCTCGAGTAACGAAGAGCTACTCGATCACCGATGCCGAGAGCTTCGACGTCGCGCGCGACCTGTTTCGTAAGGAAGGAATCCTCGCCGGCACCTCCTCCGGACTCCTCGTCGCAACCGCCCTTCGGTATTGCAGGGAGCAAACCACTCCGAAGAGGGTCCTCACCTTCATCTGCGACACCGGCGCCCGATATATTTCAAAGATATTCGATGACACCTGGCTGCGAGATCAGGGACTCCTCACCGGTGAGCACTACGGCGACCTTCGAGATTACATCACCCAGAAGGTGCCCATCACTGTCGAGCCAACAGAAACCCTCCTCATCGCCTACACCCGAATGCGTGCGCACGGAGTCTCTCAACTCCCCGTACTGGACGGAGAGAGGATCATCGGGCTCCTCGATGAGTGGGACATCTTGCAAGCGGTGACACCGCACCGAGACCAGTTCTCTCGCAACGTGAAGGATTTCATGACGACTAACCTTGAGACCTTACCACCGAGCGCGCATCCATCTGAGCTCCTCGCCCTCTTCCAACGAGAGCGGGTGCCGATCATCGTGGATAATGGACGGTTCCTCGGGCTCATCACCAAGATCGACTACCTCAACTACCTCAGGAGAAAAAATCATGAGTAAGGACGAAGCGGGATTCTCTACCAAGGCGCTCCACGTTGGACAGGAGCCTGAGGGGATGACCGGCGCCATAATTCCGCCGATCTTCGCCACATCGACCTACGTTCAAGAGAGCCCTGGAGTACACAAGGGTTTTGATTACGCCCGTTCACACAACCCAACACGATACGCGTACGAGCGATGTGTCGCCGCGCTTGAAGGAGGGGTAGCGGGATTCGGATTCTCAAGTGGCATGGCGGCGAGCTCCACCGTTCTTGAGCTTCTTCCCGCGAACTCACACATTATCGCCGGAGACGATCTCTACGGTGGAACGTATCGACTCTTCGAGCGGGTCCGTAAAAATTCGATGGGACTTGAGGTGTCGTACGTCGATCTCTCAAATCCAAATACCGTCAAAGCTAACCTCGAAGCCGCTCGACGACCAAACACAAAGATGGTCTGGGTAGAGACCCCAACGAATCCCCTCCTCAAAGTTGTGGACCTGACCCAAGTCGCCGACTTCGCTAACAAAGAGGGATACATCTCGGTGTGCGACAACACCTTCGCATCTCCCTATCTTCAGCGACCGCTCGAGTATGGGTTCTCCCTCGTTGTGCATTCCGCGACGAAGTACCTCAACGGTCACTCTGATGTCGTTGGAGGTATCGTCATCACGGGCTCCAACAAAGAGATCACCGAGCGAATGGGCTTCCTCCAAAACGCTATCGGTTCAGTGCCGAGCCCCTTCGACTGCTTCCTGATATTACGAGGGGTAAAGACACTGGCAGTTCGAATGGACCGAAGCTCATCAAACGCTCTGGAGATCGCGACATTCCTCGAAAGTCACCCTCACGTTGAACGGGTTATCTACCCCGGACTGAAGAGTCACCCTCAGTACGAAGTAGCACACCGTCAGATGCGCGCTGGAGGTGGGATGATATCGATGATTATCAAAGGGGGGCTCGACGCTTCGAGAAAGTTCCTTGAAACGGTTCGAGTGTTCTCACTCGCCGAGAGCTTAGGCGGCGTTGAGAGCCTGATTGAGCACCCGGCGATTATGACCCACGCCTCTATCCCTAAAGAGATCCGGGAAAAGAGCGGTATCGTTGATGGCTTTATCAGGCTCTCAGTGGGTATTGAGGATCTTGCCGACCTTCGGGCCGATCTCGAGGCTGGATTCAAAGCAGCCGCTCGGTAAGCGATCCGGGTCGAAAACATTGCATCGAAGGGGCGGGACGGCTACCCTACGAGAGGTCTCCACACGGCACCTTTTCGATGAAGCGAATCGCAACTCATATCGGTATCACAACACTCCTACTCCTCGCCGCTCTCGTGGCAGGTGTCTATTTCGGCACGCAGGCGCTGTTGGAGGCATACCGGCCACAGCTCATCGCGGAGATGAGCGATGCGGTCGGTTCCCCGGTTAGCTACAGACGAGCCACGATAAAACTCACGCCGGCCCTTGAAGTTGTGCTCTACGATGTTGAGGTTATGGGAACGGACCTCGGATTTGAGGTGACTTCGCCCTATCTGAGCGCCGAGGTAAAGGTGGGAGCCCTGCTTAACAGCCATCTCGACTTTGACCGCATTACTTTACGCGCTCCCTCGATCGTTTTAATCACTGGCACGCGCGCGCCCGCTGCCGGACAGACGCAAAGCCCCGCGCCCGCTCCTACCGCCAGTCCCCAACGCTCCGCACCTCTCACCGGAATAGATGTCATCAGTATCGACTCAGGACGGATCTCAAGACGAAAACCCGGCAGCCCGGAGTCTGTCATACTTGAGGATCTCCACATCACGAGCGGAGTCACCACGCAGGGTTCAACCCTCTCCATAGCTCCCTCGGAGGCTTCGTTTATCCTCCCTATTCGGATTAAGGGAGACAAGCGGCTCTCTTTTTCCGCTACCCTTCAGAACCTGAGCTACTCCATCAATCCAAAAAGCCTGTCGGTCAACGGCGCACAGCTCGTCACCGGCTCATCATCCCTTACCGTATCGGGCTCAATGGATATCGACGCGGGAACCGTAACAGGGAGCGTGACCGGATCAAAGGTCGGTATCGGCATCATCCAACAGTTGCTCGGATCATCGGGACTCGCCGGCACAGCAGACATTCAGGCGTCGATAGCACTTGATGACCAAACGTTTCGGGCGACCGGTACCGCTGGAGTAACCAACGCGCAAGTCATCGCGACCACGGGCGAAAAGTACGGCGTTGCATCACTCTCGGGTCCCTTCTCGATAACAAAGACAACCGGACAAGGAACCAAGGTGCAGAGCGACAAGCTGGTTGTACAGGGATTCTCCTACTCGGATCAGAGCGTGAACCTTGGTCACGTGAATGGAACACTCTCAACCGTATCCGGGAACATCACACCTGACGGCGCGGCCTCATGCACCGTCTCGGTAAAGGGGACAGGACTCGATCTTACCTCGGGGCCTTTTGCGATCAAAAAGATCGCTTCGGTAGACGCGCCCCTTACTATTACGGTCCCCGCTCAGTCAGGATATTCGATTGTGGGGCCCGTTAAGGCGACCGGCGTCGACATGACCTTTCATGGACGCCCGATGACCGGCTCGTCAGGTTCCGTTGATATGTTGGTTTCGGACTCGATACTTCGATTCATCTCGCAAAATATCCAGACGCAAAGCAACGGACATCCGATCGGTCTGAGCGGCACGGTCGAAGTAACAAACGACCACTACAAAATATCGAACATAGTAGGCTCTGTCGCCACTGGTTCGCTTGCGGCCTCTGTTACGATCGAACGGTCGCCTCGTCAGGGGGTAGACGGAGAGGTCCTTGCAAAGAGTATTGATATTTCAACCGCAAAGGCTTTAGTGACAGGAGACACGAAAGAGTCCTTTAGTGGCCTTATCAATCACCTGTCGGTAAAGGCTAAAGCGCGTAAAGACGCGCTCCTCTCAACCGCTCAAGGAGAGGGAGTTATTGAGATTACAGACGGAACAGTTCGTCACGCCAACTACGATAGGAAGGTAGTCGGTCTCATTAAAGCGATCCCTGTTGTCGGGGAAGCTGTTTCGTTTACCGCGAACGCAACCAATAGTTCTACCTACCAGATGCAGGGGGGAATGCTCAAGGACCTTACCGCGGACTTCACGATCGGCGGAGGCCGATTCTCAAGCAAGAACATCAAGGGACAGGGGCGATTCACAAACATTCAAGCCTCTGGCGACCTATCCTTTGACGGAACCTTGAATGTCACCGCCTCCGCAGTATACCTCGAGCAAAATCTGAAGGCTCTCGCAGGACCGATCACGCCACTCGGTTCACTCTTCGGCACGATCGGAAAGATTGAGATACCGCTGCTCATCACGGGCAGCGTTAACAGCCCACAGATCAACGCGGATCTTACCAGACTTCAGGACATCACCGTGCCAGGGCGAGCGATTTCGCCGATACTGAGGGGGCTTGGTGCTCTTGTTGATGGGGCGACGGGGAAGTAGTCACATCGGTTGAAAGCGTGGACACGATATCCGGGGGGCGCATGTCCACACGGGCCAGAGCTCGCTCCGTTACATTCGTACACCTTCCGGCCCGTCGGGAGACGGGCCCTCCGGAAATAACCGCGATGGCGCTCGCCAGGGATCGAACTCCCGACCTCGTTTACCCTGCGCGCTATGCTCGCCCTGACGGGCGAGGCGCTCGGGCGAATTGCTCGCTTGCTCGCAATTCAGATCGATCACTCGGGAGCTCGATCCTCCGGAGTGTTGCCATGACTTCCCCTGGGGGAAGTCATGGTGCGCTCGGAGAGGATCGAACTCCCGACCCCAAGTTTAGGAAACTTGTGCTCTATCCAACTGAGCTACGAGCGCGTGGCTGACAGGATAGCAAAAGAAACCCGGTCCGCCAATGTCGATGAATACGCTCGTAAGGCCCCGGAACACCGTGATTTTATAGAGTCATGCGCCGGAGCAGCTCTCAAGAGTCGCAGCTCTCAAGAGTCCTGGCTCATCTTCACAAAAAAGATGTATGGATCCACGGCTGCGTATTTGCCGTTAGCGTCAAGGATGCGGGTCTCAAAATGAAGGTGAGGGCCGGTAGCTCGTCCCGTCTGACCAACATCAGCGATGTGCTCCCCCTTTGAAACCTTATCACCGACAGAGACGTGATTGCTGCTCGTGTGCCCATACACGGTGAGCAGCTTCTCGCCCTGTACCACAACGATGCCACCGTAGTGTCCGTGCGAGCGACTTTCGAGAACGACGACACCGTCGTGAGCCGCGTAGATAGAAGTCCCCCCAGGAGCACCGAAGTCAGTTCCCTCATGAAACCGTTTTCCTCGCCAGCCGAACTTGGAGGTATAGAGAGAGCCGTGCACCGGAAACGCGAGAGCCCCAACGTAGCCCCGCACATGCGAGATGCTAATCTTCCGCTTACCGGTGTCGCGCAACGTCGCGCGCAGAAGGGCTTCCTGATCGAGGGGGCCAACGGCTGGGATCTTTACGATCTGACCGATCTTAAGGGACTTGGGATTGGTAATTTGATTATATTCAGAGATCTCCTCTCCGGAGAGCCCAGCCCGAGCGGCGATACGATCGAGGGTATCCCCCTTAGCGACCGTGTATATGCGCTCTTGTTCTGACGTTGGGACGGTACGCTTCGCAAAGCATCCTGTAGTTGCAATGAGGAGCAGTACTAAGAGAGTCCGAAGAACCATCGTACCTCCTACACGACTCGCCTCACATCGACGAGCGAAAAAACCTATCGAAACTCAACCTCTTCAAAAACAACCCGCCGAGCTGTATCACCTGACCGTGTCCACACCGCGAGATTGGTAATTCCGTGAGAGGCAACCGGTGCCACGAGTACACCACCATCGGCGAGCTGGTTTAGCGGAAGCTCACTCTCAAGAAGAACTGGATACGAAACTACTATTGCGTCGAATGGGGCCGCGTCAGCCCACCCCTTTCGTCCCTCTCCGCGACGCACGATCACGCCGTGGTGCTTGAGGGCGTCGAGAACTTTTCGTGAGCTCTGCGCGAGTGTACCTATCGTATCGATTCCGAAAACTTGCGCGCCGGCTGCTGACATGACGGCGCAAAGATACCCACTGCCGAATCCGAGTTCGAGGACTCGCATACGCTTGTCGAGATTAATCAATCCCATCATTCGGATGAGGATACTTGGACGAGTGAGCCATTGTCCCTCTTCGATAGGAAGATCGACGTCCTTAATAGCGTGATGGTTATAGATTGGCTCAATAAAGTGGTGACGAGGAACAGCGGTAAAGCTCTCTTGAACTCGCCGTTCAACCTCTTCATCGAGAATACCGGCATCAGCGACCCACTGCTCGACACACTGAGCCCACAGGGATTCGTCCGGTATTGCGTTTGCGCTCTGCATAGAAAAGACCTGAAGGTACGCTCGGTTCGGCGCACGGTGATTAGATCTCTAATTCACCATGAAGTGTGTTTTTTGGAAAGGTGGAAAAGAGACGGACGTATCATTCAAATGCGCCATAAACACCTGAAACCGAACTGGTGACGACGGGAGGGCGACCATTCCTGGTCGCCGTGTTGCGTGAGGCGCAAGGTTTGTCCGATTCGCAGAATTTTTTGGCGACCAGGAATGGTCGCCCTCCCATGTCACGGGTCGAAATGGACCCTAATTCGACTTCACAACCCCCATCTTCTGGAACAAGATAGGCGGTTGGGATAGCGGATTTCCAAAGAGTTCGAAATTGACCGCATCTGTCCACGACACCTGATCGGCTTCACGACCGAACGCGGAGAGGATCTTGCCTGCGGCGGTTGGAATGAACGGCAGCAACATAATCCCAAGCGCGTGAATGGCGCGGAGTGAATACGCGAGGGTAACCTTCGTTCCCTCCATATCTGTCTTGCGCATCGTCCACGGCGCCTTCTCATCGACGTATCGGTTACACTGACGACTGAACTCCATCACGGCTTCTAATGCGCCTTTAAACGAATGCCTCTCGAGCTCCTTGGTAACGCTCTCAAACGAGGCGTTGAGCGCGTCATCGAAGGCTTTATCGGTCGCGGTGATGAGCTGCTTATCAAAGAGCGGCACGTTAGGACCACAGTGCTTAATGGTGAACGAGGTAATGCGATTCACGAAGTTACCTACCGAATCGGCGAGCTCTGAGTTGAACCGCTGCTCAAGGTCCTCTGGCTTGTAGACCGTTCGCGCCTTCTCTGAAGCAATAGAGGTAAGGTAGTACCGCAACGCGTCAGGATCCTTCCCTTCCGCCAGATAGTCACCAACCCACACCGCCGTGCCACGAGACTTCGAGATCTTCTCAACCTCCTTGCCAGGGAACTGGATGTTAAAATAGTGATTAACCACCACACCCTTTGGAAGTTTCATCGTTCCGACGGCGCTCAACATCGCAATCCAAATAACGCAGTGAAAAACGGTATTGTCTTCACCGATGAAGTGCACGATCTCGGTATCGTCTCCGGTGCTCCACATCCGCTCCGCTACGGCCACGTCGTGGCCTCGCTTCGCCTCAAGTTCGTAGGTATTCGAGATATATCCGATCGGCGCATCGAACCACACGTAAAGCACCTTCCCCTGAGCGTCCGGATCGTCAAGAGGCACCGGGATTCCCCAGGTGAGATCTCTGGTCATCGCCCGCTTCACAAGCCCCGTCCCGAGCAGTCCACGCACGTAGGCCTTCGTCTGATCGCGAAGCTCCGCGGTATCTAACCACGAGGTGACCTCCTTCTCAAAACGAGAGAGATCGAGGAACCAGTGCACGGTTTCGCGGATCGTCGCAGGCTGTCCCGAAACTGTGCTCTTTGGATCCTTAAGGGTATCGATGTCGAGCATCTTGCCGCAGTTCTCACACTGGTCGCTGTTCTGCTCGACCGTTCCGCAATATCCGCACGTGCCCTTTACATACCGATCAGGAAGGAATGCGGCTCTCGCCTCATCGTAAAACTGGCGCGAGCTCTGCTTCTCGAAATATCCCTTATCGTGGATCGCTTTGAAGAAATCCTGACTCACCTTCGCATGGTAGGGATTAATGCTCGTTCCACTGTAGATATCGAAGCTGATCCCCATCCCCGCGAAGTCCTGCGCCTGCAACTTCTGATAGTGTTGCGCGACCTCGGCCGGAGTCTTTCCCTCCTTTTCCGCTGTGATCATGATTGCTACACCGTGATCATCAGAACCGCACACAAATCGGACGTCGGCCCCGGTCATCCGAAGGTAGCGCACATAGATGTCAGCGGGGATGTAGGCGCCACCGAGATGCCCCACGTGCAGTCGTCCGTTGGAGTATGGGAGACCTGCGGTGACGAGAACCTTACGGGGTGTTGTCCCCTTTTGAGCAGCATTCATGGCGAAATTCCAAACAACCCCCTCTGCGGGGCATAAACACGGGAGAAACTGACCTAAACGGTAAATTCCATTGGGATATTAACCACCTAGGTATCGCAAAGTAAAGCCGTTACCGGCCCTCGGAGAACGATACCGAGAGCTTAAAAATGGCGGCTATTCCCAAATATCACCGTTCAAGGCGCCCGAAGGGGGCGTTCTCTCATCTAGGATTACAGGGAAGCTCCATTAAGGTCGCTGACTTAGCCCCCACGCTGCCCCTTGGCTACGAGGCGCTGAGGCACACCCGAACGAACCTATGCTGGACCATTATAAAATACTCGGCCTCTCATCAGCCGCTACGCGCGAGGAGATACGTCGTGCGTACAGGGTGCTTGCGCGGCGGTACCATCCTGACGTCAATCCGGGCAACACGACGGCCGAGAGGTTTAGGCAGATATCACGAGCCTATGAGGTTCTCTCCGATCCCGAGAAGAGGAAGCAGTACGATAGCGAGCGAGAGACCGAAGAGACCTTCTCCTCCGCCTTCGACCGCGCTCATCAAGCGTATCGGAAACAACAATCCGCGGCTTCCAAGGGGCCTCGCGCGACGCCACGACAACCATCTCAGAACCAACAAGACCCCCGTCAACAAGCCGAAACGCCACCACCACGTGAGGAACCGAAACCTCAACAGAAGCCGCGCGCGAAGCCAGAGCCAAAGATCGTTCGCACGATCACCAAACCGTCACCCTCTCGAATCTCAGGTCTCCGAAAAACCCTCGAGGCCTCCCTCTCTCGAGCAAAGAACATTCTCGCCAAGCCTCCGACACCAAGGCCTTCCCGTCCGACGATCTCATCTATCGCCTTAATGGAGGTCTCGCTCTCCGTGTTTGAGGCGATCGCCGGCGTTCGCAAAACGATCGAGGTCGCCGAGAGGGACGGCGAGATGAAAAAACTCTCCATCTCGATCCCCGCGGGAGTTCGGCAGGGAAGTATCGTGCGACTCAGAAGCAAAGAGAACGAGGCCGAGGAGATCATCGTTGTGATTCGAATCGCGCATCATCCGTGGCTCTCGATCTCTCACCGGGGTCTTACGATCGATGTTCCGATCACGATCTCCGAGGCCATCGCGGGAGCCAAGGTACAGATCCCCTCCCTCCAAGACCCCCTCCTGATTACCGTTGAACCGGGAACGCAGAGCGGCAAAGAGGTACGCCTCAAAGGACAAGGCATTCCACTCCCCGATGGCACGCGAGGAGACCTCTTCGCGAGGTTTCTCATTAAGGTTCCGACACCCTCTGAAGCACCCGAGAGCGCAGCGAAGCTCGGAGAACTTGAATCGCTCTATCAAGGTTCGGTGCGGGAGCACCTTCCGAAATCGATCATGGATGGGGAGAAAAACCCGTGAACCAACCAGCATCAACAGCGCCACTTCTCTTCGCGCTCTACACGGTAACCGCGCAGGTTATCGGTGCTGGGAGTGCCATGCTGGCGTGGGAAACGACGGACAGCGTCGCGGTAGCGCTCGGGGTGTCGACCTTAGTCGCGTTCATCGTTGCTCACTTTCTCCGACTTTCGGCGCCATGGAAGCTCATGAACTGCGCCCTTCCGATCTCAATCGCGAGCTCACTC
>JAIXQT010000048.1 GCA_027485595.1 Pseudomonadota bacterium
CAGTATCAGCACGTTAAGAAACTTCATTATAAGAATATCGGCTGCATGGTGAATTAGCTCAAGGGGTTTTGAGGTCATGTGGGGTCGACGAGATTGGGGCGACCAGGATCCCACTTCGCTCCGCTACGAGGGACAAGCTGGTCGGCCTCCCGTGCCCCCCAATTCCAAATCCCCTACGGCGCAGAACGCACACCGCGACCACCACGTTCCTGGTGGCGATTCCATAAACGCTGTGATGCGTTACTGCGGTCAGAGAGCCGCCCCAAACTCCAGGATTGTTGCCATGCCCCTCCACGGAAGCCGATAGCGGGTGCCCCACCACCATTTGGCCACGTCGTGACATCTGCATCGCCACCGGAGGTCAGTACCCCGTTGCCGTGTTTTGCGCCATTAAAGGCTCTCCCCTCGGATCTCCCCACAGACACGGTGCGCTCAAAGACATTCCCACACAGATCCATAGCTCCATAGTACCCTGCGCCAGACGCTATCCGGGTAGCGTCCCCATAAGCCATCGCGCCTACACGCATCGGACCTAGAACTCCAGCGGAGTTACCGAAGACGCAGTTAGCCGCCGCGCTTGGTGCCTCATTCGGCAGTCCTGCGTTGCTTACTCCGGTCGCGCCCGTTATCGAGGTACTCCCCCACGCGTATTCACCAGAGACCGCTCGATAGGGTCCACGTCCAGCTTTCTCAAACTCCAATTCGCTCATGGGGCGTAAGCCCGCCCAATCGAGGTACGCGGATACATCCGCCCATGAGATATAGTTCATGGCGACGGAAGCATATGTCGCTCCGCCCCCTTGATCAGGCAACGTGGCATCGCCACTGGTCCAGCTAACGTTATTTCGATTGGTCAGGTTGTCGGTGTTCTTTCCAAGGGCACCCGATGAGGTGATATCTCTTGTACTCTTCTGTGTCGTGGTTAGCGTATTAAAGAAAGCCACCCACTGAGATTGAGAGATCTCTCCCTTCATCATGTAGAACTTCTGATACCCCTTCGGAAATTCAGCGGGAATGGTGAAGACCGCCCCAGTTATATCCTCAGTCTCTTGGCTGGTGGTCACGTAGCGATACTCACTATTCGTCTCTCCAACCCCGGTGCCAGATCCCGCCTGAGCCCCGGTTGTTATCGCCGACTCGCTCCCGATGTACCACGGATCATTGTCGCTACTCCCCTGCCGAAACGACGCTGTTGATGTCGCGTTATCGCCAGCGAAGAATGCTCCCGTCGGCACGTACAACATCTCTATCGCAAACACCCGGATGTCGATCGTGTCATTCACGCCAACTCCGTCCTGTGTGTACTTCCAATTCAGTGAGAAGCCTGTCTTTGAAAACGTTCCGACGCCATCGGTGCTTCGATAGATGAAAACGCCAACACCTGGATTGGTAGAAATGTTAAACGAGGTGCTCGTGTCGACTAACCCCAAATCCAATGAGGCACCAGAAGGTACGGTGTGTCCTGTGTCGGTTAAACTTGCGTGCGCCCAGTTACCGCCGTTCTTACGAAACTTTACAAACACCCACGCAGCGTCCCAATTGTTCGGAGCGGGAGCGCCCGGGTCGGTTGATCGCCACGAGTTGCTCCACGAGATATCGAAATTAATCGGGGCAGTGCCCGTGCTGGCGTCGCGGGTGCCTACACTTGTGTTGGTCACGTTGATTCCGCCACATACGCCGTCGGAGGCGAATAGCACCATCGCGGCAAGCAGTATCAGCACGTTCAGAAACCTCATGATGAGAATATCGGCTGCATGATGAATTAGCTCAAGGGGTTGTTATAAGCTCGGAATCACGAGACTTTTCGGTTATTTTCCGCCCTCCAGGGCTTAGCTCAAGGAGTTTTGAGATCATGTGCGGTCCGCGAGATTTCGGCGACCAGGAATGGTCGCCCTCCCGCGTGCCAACCCGAGATCCGGAGGGCCTGTCTCCTGACAGGCCGGAATGACGGCTACCGTTTCAGATCGCGATATAGGTCGCGGCACAATTTGATGCATGAATACATACCCGGCCCGTCGGGAGACGGGCCCTCCGGGTGTGTTAAAGGCCACCTGAAATCCGCGGTGCTACCCGTCGACTGAGAGGCAGTCAGCTTACCTCGCGCAACAACGGGTCCGCACACCCCGGATGGGTCGGGTTAAAGGTCGCGTGGCGCGTGCCCGGTCTCATCTATCACATCGATAACTTGATCAGTTCCAAGCGCGTCATCCCAACCACCACCGAGCGCTTTAAAGAGCTGCACGAGCGAGTTGAGCACATTCGTCTCGCTCGACACGAGTTCAACTTGCGCGAGAAGGGCTACTCGTTGCGCGTCCAGCACAGGGAGTAGATCAATGAGACCGTTCTCGTACTGCGTACGAGCGATAGCGACCGCCTTGCTGCTCTGATCAACGCTCACTTTAAGATAGTCGCGACGTTGCTTCGCCGCGGTAAAACGAGCAAGAGCGCCTTCGGTCTCCTCAAGCGCCAATAAAATAGATTGCTCGTATCGAGCGAGTTGCTCAGCAGTGAGAGCCTCGGCTTGATCGACCTGTGCGAGAACTCGACCAAGATTGAATGCTGGCCACGAAATGGTAGGGATCATATTCCATGCGTCGTTATCACCTGAGGTAAGCTCAGGAACCGTCGGCGCTTGAAGAGAGATCGAACCGTTAAAGGTTATTTTCGGAAAAAGATCACCCTGAGCAACGCCGATGTTGGCGGTAGCCGCCGCGAGTTGACGCTCAACGGCTCGAATATCAGGACGTCGCTTGAGGAGCGCGGCGGGATCGCCAAGCTTCACAGGACCTGAGTAGGTAGGAAGCGCCCCCTTCGTGGAGAGCAACGCAACAAGTTCCTGTGGCTGACGGCCGGTCAAAACACCCAATCGGTAGATAGCTCCCTTCTCCTGTGCTTCGAAGGGAGGGATCGCCGCCATGGTGTTCATGTACTGCGCTCGAGATCGCACCACGTCGAACTCAGTTGATTGCCCCCCCTTGAAGAGAGCCTGGGCGACCTTCACAACTTGCTCCTGAGTCTGCGCGTTCTCTTGCGCGACCTCTTTCTGGTGTTGCGCGCCACGAAGCTCAATGTAATTACGCGCTACCTCGCTGACTAAGATACGAATAGCGTCTTGTAGACCCGCGACAGAGGCGTCTATCTGCGCGTCTTGCGCCTCAACACTTCGGCGAACGCGACCAAAGATATCCAGCTCCCATACCGCGTCAAAGCCCGTAGAGAAGTAATCATTGTTTATGTGCGATTTGCCGGTTTGAATGGCTCCACCCGCGAAGGTCGATGTTGGCACGTGCGTGTTCGTGTACTGTCCGTCGGAGGTGATCGTCGGGAAGAGATTCAAGAAGGTCTGATTGTAGAGCGCTCGCGATTGATTGACCCGAGCGATAGCGCCCTGGAGGTCATTGTTATTACGAACCGCGTCGCTGACCAACTGCGTAAGGATAGGATCGTTAAAGTTACTCCACCATCTCTCAAGAGATATCTCCTCTGGAGTGGGCTGGCCATCTTCGAGAAACTGCTTGGGAAGTGTGGTATCAGGCGTGACGTAGTCAGGCCCTACGGCGCACCCCGCGCACATGAATGCCACTACCACTGCCGAAAACTTCCTATTCATCCTAGTATCCTTACTGACGAGCTCCTCTACATTCCCACACTCATTTCGAGGTGGGAAGGGATCAATGTCGCCTCACTGCTGTGCCTCTCACTTCCATCGGGGACCTTTGCGCGCCTACTGAGCGACGCGGGTTACATGCCCAGGAAACTCCCCGTGTTCATGTCGCGCCACCACGACATTTGCCGCGGCTACTCGCTTTGTTCGACCACCGATCAGGGTATAAAACACCGGCACAGCGAAGAGGGTGAAGACGGTTCCTAGGATCATTCCGCTCACGAGCATGATTCCGATGCTGTTACGGGCCCCCGCCCCAGGTCCCGAGGCGATAACGAGCGGGAAGTGGCCCACGACGGTTGCCACCGTTGTCATGAGGATCGGGCGAAGACGGGTCGTCGCCGCCTGAATGGCTGCCTCAAACCTTTCAACCCCCTCAGCCTGTAACCTGTTGGCGAACTCTACGATCAAGATTCCGTTCTTGGCTACCAGCCCCACAAGGGTCACCAGCCCCACCTGCGAATAGATGTTCAGAGAGGTAAACCCAAGAAAAACGAATAGGAGCGCTCCAGCGAGCGCGAGCGGCACAGAGCCCGCTAAAATGATAAGCGGATCGATAAAGCTCTCAAACTGCGCCGCAAGAACGAGGAAGATAACGATCAGCGCGAGCACCAGGGTGCCCGTCATCGAATCTCCCTCTTTACGAAGCTGCCTGGACTCTCCGGCGTAGTCGGTAACATACCCAGCAGGCAATATCTCCTGAGCTTTATCCTCAAGAACCTTTAACCCATCATTAATCGACACACCGGGAACTATCGCGCCACGAATCTTCGCTGAGTTGAGCTGCTGAAATCGGTTCAACTGCCGCGGCTCGGTTGTGCTCTTGAGAGACGCGACCGTCGCCAAGGGGATGAGCTTGCCTTGAGGCCCACGGATATGAAGCTCAAGGAGCTGCTCCGGTGTCAGTCTATCGCCACGCTGAACTTGAGGGATGACCTTGTAGCTTCTTCCCTGAATAGAGAAGCGATTGACGTAGTTTCCACCAAGAAAGAGGGAGAGATCCTGACCGATACTAGCGAGTGAAAGCCCCATCGTGTTGGCCTTATCCCGGTCGATATCGATCTCAGCTTGCGGGATATCGAATTGAAGATCGGTGTCGGCGAACATGAATTTTCCGCTTTGGAACGCCGTCCCAACTAATTGATTCGCGTACGTTACAAGCTCTCGCGGCTCCGCTGTCGAAGAGATAACGAACTCCACCGGAAAGTCACTTCCACCAGGCAGCGAGGGTTTTGTCGTTACGATTACTCGAGCACCCGGAACCTGCGCGACCTTTCCCCACAACTCCGGCTCCATCTCGAAGATCGAACGGGTACGCTCTGCCCACGGCTTCGTCACGAGACCTGAGAATCCACCTCCTGGACTCGTAAGTTGAAACGCTCCCTTATACTCGGGGAAGGACGCGTAGGCCTTGAATATCTCGTTCGTCGGGGTCTCAAGTTGCTCAAGGGTTGAATTCGGAGGTCCCTGCACGATACCAAAGAGCACGCCTTGGTCCTCTTTTGGAGCGAGCTCCTTCATCGCGAAGAGATAGAACGGCACTATGAGAAGAGAGATCCACAACGCCGAGGCAACCACCGAGGGGCGATACCGCAGTACCACACGCAACCACGCTTCGTACTTAGCTCGTAGCCACTCCAAACGAGCGTCGATTCTCTGTTTAAAAGCGCTGTCAGCGTGAGCCTTCTTTACCAGCCGAGAGGACATCATAGGTGAGAGGGTCAACGCGACGATCCCTGAGAAAATAACAGCTCCAGCGAGGGTAAACGCGAACTCCTTAAAGAGAGCGCCCGTTAACCCACCCTGAATACCGATCGGAGCGTACACCGCGGCGAGCGTGATGGTCATAGCGATAGTCGGACCAACCAGCTCCCGCGCCGCTTTGAGCGCCGCAGGTATCGGATCCATCCCCTCGTTCACATGCCGCTCGACGTTCTCAAGCATCACGATCGCGTCATCTACTACGAGACCAACGGCGAGAACGATGGCGAGAAGGGTCAGGAGGTTAATCGTAAACCCAAGAGCCAGCATCACTATCGCCGCTCCCACGAGAGAGAGCGGAATAGCCACAACTGGCACGAATACGGCTCGAAACGAACCGATAAAGAGGAAGATAACCAGCACAACGATAGCGATCGTCTCCGTGAGAGTTTTAAGTACCTCTTGAATAGAATCGCGGATGTACTTCGTCGCGTCGTATGGAACGGTTATCGTCGCTCCTGAGGGGAGATTGGACTCGATCTGAGGAAGAACTTTTCGAACTCGGTCAATCACATCAAGCGAGTTCGCGTTGGGGAGTACCCACACGCCCATGAATATCGCAGCCTGTCCGTTAAACCGAACATCCTCATCGTAACTCTCTGCGCCCAGGGTAACGTCAGCGATCTCCTCAAGCCGAACGATGCGATCCCCCTGTTGCCGAACGACGAGTTTGCTGAACTCTTCTGGAGTTTTAAGATCGGTATTCGCGATGAGATTTACCGAAACAAGGGATCCCTTCGTCGCGCCCACCGCGGAGAGAAAGTTATTATTCGCGAGAGCTTGGCGCACCTCGGTCGCGCTAATGCCGAGCGCGGCCATCTTGTCAGGGTCGAGCCAGATACGCATCGCGAAGACGCGACCTCCGAGGATATCAGCGCGCTGAACTCCGGATACCGCTGTTATCTGTGGCTGCACTACCCGTGTGAGGTAATCCGTAATCTGATTCTGCGTCATGTCCTTAGCGGAGAAGCCGATGTACATCGAGGCGAATCGATTATCGCTCGTCTCGACGTTGATCACTGGAACCTCAGCCTCTGGGGGGAGATCGTTTCGAACCTGGGCGACCTTAGATTGGATCTGCGTGAGTGCGGCGTTTACATCGTAGTTAAGACGGAGATGCGCCGTAATCTCACTGAGTCCCTGCCTGCTCGCTGACTCGATGTAGTCGATACCATCAGCGCTCGCGATAACTCGCTCAAGAGGTGTAGAGATATATCCCCGAACAAGCTCCGCTGGCGCGCCGACGTAGGCCGTTTTAACAGTTACGACCGACATATCGCTCTTTGGATACTGTCGGACGTTGAGCTTCTCGAGAGCGGTATAGCCACCGATGAGAATCATCAAGTTCAAGCAGATGGCGAGAACCGGACGTTTGATAAAGGTATCTGTAAACTTCATGGAGCGAGGCCCTCGTTATCTATTCTCGACCTTCGGTTCAAGGGAGAGCGGGGGCGTTCCCTCTTGTTTGATCTGAATCTGCGCCCCAGGACGCAACTTGAAAGCGCCGGTCGCGACGATCTCATCACCCTCGGTAAGTCCCTTGATCACCGCGACGTAATCACCACGAGAGCGCCCGAGCTGAACTATCTGCTGTCGTACCGTTGTACTCTCTTTCCCCTCAGCGTCTTTCTTTCGCTCAACAACGTACACAGAGTTGCCATACGGGGCGTAGGTGACGCTCACGGACGGAATGACGAGAATCGAAACCGCGTTTCCGATCTCGAAATGAACTGAGCCGAACATTCCAGGAAGGATCTCCTCTTGAGGATTTTGAACGGTCGCTTGCACCGAGATCGTGCGAAGCACCTCATCGATATTCGGATTGATAGCGGTTACATCTCCCGTAAAGGTTCGATCAGGGAAGGCATCGACACGAACTGAAACATCTGTGTTTGTGGAGAGCTGTGGAGCCAACTGCTGCGGAACCGAGAAGTTAAAGTAAATTGGATTGATCGAATACAACGGAACGAGCGCAGCGCCAGCGTTAACAAAGCTTCCGACGTTCACCGTTCTAATCCCCGCGCGCCCATCGAACGGCGCCACGATCGTCTTTCGCTCTATAGCCGCTTTGATGGACTGAACCTCAGACTCACTTTGACGAACCTTTGATTGAGCGTCCTCGAGGGTAGAGAGGGCGAGCGCGCTCTGTCCTCGCAGTGTCCTCGCGCGCTCAAGGTTTTGCTTAGTTAACTCTAAACGGGCGAGCGCGCCTTTAAGATTCGCGTCTTCCACGGAGTGATCGATCTCTATGAGGAGATCTCCTGCCTTGACCCTCGCTCCGGAATCAAAGCGAACAGCTACAACGTTACCGGACTCCTTAGCGCTCAACGTAGCACCTTGGATCGAAACAAAGGATCCAACCGTATCAAAACTCTCGCGCCACTCAGCCTTGGTTACCGTTATGGTCGTCACAGCCTCAGGAGGGGGAGAGAAACTCGCGTACTCGGCGATAGCTCGTTGGATCTGTGTAGCTTTCACGACACCCAGAAAGGCGGTGAGGATAAAGACCACGATACACGTGATACCGAGCTGCTTCTTCATAGGGAGATCACCTTTGTAGGAATAGTAGGAGCGTGGGCAGTGTAACCGTCAGAGGGCTGTTTTGTATACGGCACAGCCAGTTAGATTGCTGTGTAGAAGCATCAACAAAGAGAGGAGGGTCTCTTCATATGGTGGGCTCGCGCCACCGGCCGAGCTCCCCCACATTAGAGGTGCGGGAGAGTTCATCATCACAAGAGAAACATCGTCCCAGACCAAGTCTCACACAGGGGTAAGCGCTTCCCACACGTTATCCACACCCCCTCCGGACAACTTTTTGAACCCTTTGTAGCAACTTCGGCATTTATTTCTACTATAGAAATAGACTAGAATACAGAAGAGTCTTCTAGGGAAAGTTCATGAGAACCATACTATATAGCAATAGATTCAAAGAGTTAGAAGAGCCCGCAGGGCACTCGTGCGCAACGCCCCCAGCAGAGGTCCGTAGCCTTAACGAGCTCATCTCGGAAGGAATCGTGTGGCAGGGGGAATCCACACCTGTGGATAACTTGTGGGAAACGTGTTCACAGCAACCTCACCGACAGCGAAGCGAGGTCATTCCGTTTAATGTTCAGGAGATCGACGGGGCGCTCTCGGTCGGCGGGCTCGCCTGTGGAGCGCTCCACGAGTTCTACTACAGGGACCCGTCACGCAATGTCGAAACGAGCGTCGCTATCCCTACCCTTCTCGCCCGTAACGCTATCGACGCCTACTACACCTCCCCTACGAGCGCCTGGGATAAGGTCGCTTCCGGCGCGCCGCCCTTCTTTATCGCCTGGATAGGACGTCGTTCGTGGCCAACCCCCTTCTCTCTACCTCAGCGGCTTCTTTCATCCTGCCTCTTTATTGATCCCCCCAACGATAAGCTCACCTTGTGGGCCATCGAAACCGCACTCAGGTCTCCACTTATTAAACTTGTTATCGCCGACTCTCCTCGGCTCCCCCTCAAGACAACGAGAAGGTTATCACTACGAGCGCACGCGAACGGAACAACCGCCATCCTCCTTCGTTCGCTACAAGACCTCTCGATGCCGAGTAGTAGCGCCACCAAGTGGGTGCTCTCTCCCCTACCCTCCTCTGGCATTCATCCAACCTGGAACCTCACCCTTGAACGAAGCAAGGGGGGTGCGGTTCCCAACACATCGTGGGCGATCAGCTTAAAGAACGATTATGAAGATAGAGAGACGTTATCTCTGCGCGTACTTCCCCGAGTGGTCGATACAGATCACAAAGAGAAGTTTAAAGTTCAGAGGTTTGGATAAACCCAGCGCGGTGCTTCTCACCAGCACCGTCGCGAATCACCTCGTGGTGTCACGATGCTGCGCGTCGGCGATACATGCTGGCGTGCGTCCTGGTATGGCGCTTCCGCTCGCCGTTGCCTTCTCTCCTGGCGCCTACGTAGAGCCGTTTGATCCGGTGAGAGATTGTCGCGCGCTCTACAAATTAGCCGTGCGATGTTTGGAGTTCTCGCCTCTCGTTGGTCTCGACCACGAACTCTTTGTTGGGCGCTCACAGGGAACGCTTCAGGACGTGAGTCCACTTCACTATGGGATAACGATAGACCTCACCGGCACCGAAAAACTTCACGGAGATATCACGAAGCTTGCGCTCCATATTTATAGTTTTTTTAAAGGAACCGCAGCTATCGCCATCGCTCCAACCCTTGGCGCCGCGTGGGCTCTCTCTCGATACTCAGTTGTAGGAGCCCCTCGCATCGTTATGAATAAACAAGAGGTCATTCCCGCGCTCTCACCACTTCCCCTTGCGGCGCTCCGCATCCCTACGAGCTCCCTCGATCTACTTCGTGATGTAGGAATGACAACGATAGGAGACCTCACCTACCTTCCCCGTTACACTATGGCGCAACGCTTCGGAAAGTTTGTGACCTACCGACTTGAGCAAGCGTTCGGAGATAGCGAGGAGCGGCTCCATACTGTTGAGGAAACAAAACGATACAACGCCTCACGTATCTTTGAGCCACCACTCACCCATCGCAAAAGCATCGTTATCTCTATCCACAGCCTCTTCCAATCTGTCATCAATAACCTTAAAGCTAACAAACGCTCCGCAAAATACTTTCATCTCGCTATTCAAGACACGACAAAGGCCGTTATCTACCGAGAGTTTTCGCTCGCGTCGGCGACCGATGACATAGGACATCTGACCACTATTATCGAGCCGATTATTGATGGAATGAACTTCTCTGGAGAGATTCGAGAGATAGCGATTACCGCTCGACAGATTGAGGCGACCCGCTCGGAACAAAAGAGTCTATCGCCCTCTCCTCATAAAGACGAACCTGACTCACGCGAGAAGAAGGAGCTTTTAAACACCTTCAGCGTGCGCATCGGCAAAGAGCGCCTCCTCTTCGCAAAGCTCAATCAATCGTACATCCCCGAGAAATCATTCTCGTATCACAGCGCGAGTGACGCGGCGAACACTATGAACGTTCACGAAGCGATTCCTCACTATACGCTCCATGAACGCCCCTCCCACCTCCTCGCTACGCCAGAGGAGATCACAACTATCTCGATGCTTCCCGATAAGCCGCCCTCTTTTATTCAGTGGAGGGGGAAGAAACTTAAAATTCTTACCGGTATCGGCCCCGAACGGATATCACCCGAATGGTGGGGCGGCAACCTCGCCAAAGAAACAGGGGTCACACGGGATTATTTTAAAGTTCAAGATGAGTGTGGTCGATGGTTGTGGGTCTTTCGAGACCAGTCAACGCATACCTGGTTTCTGCATGGGATGTGGGTATGAGAATGAATCGGCACGTCACCGTCATCGCGATCCAATGCGGAATGCTCGATCATACCCGGCCTGTCAGGAGACAGGCCCTCCGGATAATAAATAGCACCGCGCACATAACCCGGAGGTCCCGTCCCGCCTACACCGAACTCCAAGTCGCCAGTAACTTCTCCTTCCTCCGAGGAGCAAGCCATCCACACGAACTCGTCTGGCAAGCGGCGCAACTCGACTATAAAGTGATCGGAATATTCGATCATACCCGGCCTGTCAGGAGACAGGCCCTCCGGATAATAAATAGCACCGCGCACATAACCCGGAGGGCCCGTCTCCCGACGGGCCGGCATCGCGACCGTAATGACGTTACGCAACGGCGCTTCCAACTACTATTACAGGGACCAACATGACCTCACGTCCCGCCTACACCGAACTCCAAGTAGCCAGCAACTTCTCCTTTCTCCGAGGAGCAAGCCATCCACACGAACTCGTCTGGCAGGCGGCACAACTCGGTTACAAAGCGATAGGACTGACCGATTACAACACCCTCTCTGGAATCGTACGGGGACACGCTGCGGCGCAGGAGGCTGGAATACAATTTCTTGTGGGATGCCGCGTTGAGATAGATTTCACTGGGATGTGCAAACACCCATTAAGCGCGCGGGTACCGCAGTATCATCGAAGCTCCCTCCTCATCTATCCAAAAGACAGAACCGCGTACGGAACCCTCTGCCAGCTCCTTACCAACGGCAAACGCGATGTCTCAAAGAATGACTTCTTTTTAAACCTAGCGGACTTTCTTCCCGTTCAGCAGTCATTCGCGACGATCATCGTACCGCCATTCTTTCAAACCCTCTTTCACCATATCGATTATCAAGAGAACGCAAGCGAGCAGAAAACACGGGCGGAGATATTCTTTGAGTTCTGTAGTATTTTAAAGGAGAACTCCCTCGATCCCGCGCTTCTCTCACTCGCGCTCACCTCAAACTACAGTCCCCTTAATCCACACCTTTTCCACAAGGCGCTCTCACTCGCCAAAACATTAAACATAGCGCCGGTAGCGACCAACGACGTGCACTACCACACCCCAGACCGAAAGCCCCTTCAAGACGCGGTGACCTGCATTCGAGAAAAGTGCACCCTGCAACAAGCAGGCTTTCGTCTCTTTCAGAATGGGGAGCGATATCTTAAAACTCCAGAAGAGATGGCGCGGCTCTTTAGAGAGCTTCCACACGCAATATCGCGGACGCAAACGATCACCGAGATCGCTTCATCATTCTCTCTCTCTCAACTCACCTATACCTATCCTGATGAGATCTGCCCCAATCAACTCTCTCCCTATGACTACCTTCAGCAGGAAGTCACGAAGGGAGCGCGTCGCCACTATCCAGCGGGGGTGCCTGACCATGTCACACAAGCGCTTGAGGAGGAGCTCGTTCTCATTCATGAGCTTGAGTACGAGAAATATTTCCTTACCTGCTACGACATCGTAACCTTCGCTCGAGAACGAGGTATTCTGTGCCAGGGACGGGGCGCCGCCGCTAACTCGGTCGTGTGCTATTGCTTAGGCATCACCTCTGTGGACCCGACCAAGATAGATCTCCTCTTCGCGCGCTTCGTCAGTAAGGAGCGAAGGGAACCTCCTGACATCGATATCGACTTCGAGCACGAGCGACGAGAGGAGGTCATTCAGTATATCTACGGAAAATACGGAAGGCACAGAGCCGCTATCGCAGCGGAGGTGGTCACCTATCAAGCGCGCAGTGCTGTGCGCGAGATAGGAAAAGCGCTCGGGCTCTCACTTGAGATAGTCGACAAGCTCGCCAAAGGTGTTCATCGATGGACCGGCTGCGCCATCACCGCCGATTCCCTTCGCGAGATAGGGCTCGACCCGTTTGACTCAACCGTTCAAAACTCGTTGATACTCGCGAACGAGCTGGTGGGATTCCCTCGACACCTCTCGCAACACGTTGGGGGATTCATCATCTCGAACACCCCTTTGTGTGAGATCGTGCCGATAATTAACGCCGGCATGGAGAGTCGCACCATCATCGAATGGGATAAGAACGATATCGAGGAGCTTGGGATGCTCAAAATCGATATCCTTGCCCTTGGGATGCTCACCTGTATCCGCAAAGCGTTCGACCTCATTAACGCTCGGAGGGGCGAACAACTTGAACTTCATTCGATCCCCCAAGAGGACCCGGCCGTGTATGAGATGCTCTCTCGCTCAGATAGCGTCGGTGTATTCCAAGTTGAGTCGCGCGCACAGATGTCGATGCTTCCCCGACTTAAGCCCAGATGCTTCTACGACCTTGTGATTGAGGTAGCTATCGTTCGTCCCGGCCCAATTCAGGGAAATATGGTGCATCCCTTTTTAAAGCGGAGAAACGGCTACGAGAAGCCGTACTATCCTGACGCCCGTGTTGAACGAATCCTGGGTAAGACCCTCGGCGTGCCTATCTTTCAAGAACAAGCCATGCGCCTCGCGATTACGCTCGCGAACTTTACCCCGGGAGAAGCCGAGCAACTTCGTCGCGCGATGGCAGCATGGAAAACGCACAAGGGAGTGATAGAGAACTTTAAAGAAAAGATAGTGCGGGGGATGCTTGCGAACGGCTACACGACAGAATTTGCGGAAACGTGTCTCAATCAAATAAAAGGATTTAGCGAGTACGGCTTTCCCGAATCACACGCAGCTTCCTTCGCGCTCCTTGTATACGCGTCAGCGTGGATTAAACGACACTATCCAGCTGAGTTCGCGTGCGCTCTCCTTAATAGTCAACCGATGGGATTCTATGCGCCCTCTCAGATCGTTCAAGACGCGCAGCGTCACGGGGTACAATTCTCACCTATCGATGCCAACCGAAGTAGTTGGGACTGCGCGATGTCGTATCCCGGTAACGGCTGTGGTGAAGTACGACTGGGACTCAGGCTTATCTCAGGACTTAGGCGTGACCACGCCGAGGCTATCGCTGACTCCGTTGAACAAACCGGAGAGTTCAGTTCTATCGACTCCCTCTGGGCACGAGATATTAAAGTATCGAAATCTACCCTACGAACCTTGGCGAAAGCAGACGCCTTTGGTTCCGTTGAACTTACCCGCCGTCCCGCGCACTGGAACATCAGCGCGCTCGCCCCCCAACCTGCACCGATGGACGCGCTCTTTACGAAGCGCTCCTCTGGACATGAAAGGGCGCTTCCAACACCAACCGCGCAACGAGATATGTTCGATGACTACGCTACAACCGGTTTGTCCTTAAAGGCGCACCCACTAATGTTTCTCCGTGAGTACCTCTCGCACAAAAAGGCATACGCATCCGAGCGCCTTCAATCAAAACACGGGATACGGATAGGAACTCGTGTCACAACCGCGGGACTCGTTATCGCGAGGCAGCGACCGGGGACAGCGAAAGGAGTTGTCTTTATTACCCTTGAGGATGAAACCGGAACTACCAACCTCATTATTCGTCCCGCTCTCTTTGAGGCGAATCAAACGACCACGATGCGAAGCTCAATTATTCTCGCCGAGGGGAAGCTGGAGCGGATAGGTGACGTTGTCTACCTCGACGTCGAACGGCTTGAACCCCTTGACCGAATGTTAGTGGAGCGCCCGCAGTCGGCGGCGCCGTATGCGTGTTAGCAGGGTCAATGTCACGGCGCTTCATACGTCTCGCCCCCAATCAACCAAGTCTGCGGTGAGCACCCCTGAGATAAACACTCGTATAAACAGCACCTTGGACCACCTCGGTTGTGTAAGCCCCCCAAAGCGCATACAACTATCCTTCCAGCGAAACTCGGTTGAGAGAGAAGTATGATTTCAAGCACGAGAGATAGTACCCCTCGTAGTCCTGGGGACGTTCCGCAGGGCGATGAGACGGCCCCCGCCCCTTTGAATACCCACACCAACATGAACAGGAGAGCGTTCTTTCGCTCTCTCGCAGGTCGGTCTGCTGATCTCGGCATGGCGGGGGTTGCCGCGTCGTGTGGTTTTGCGAGTGTTGATTGCGCTACGACTCTGGGGTCGATCTTTACATTAGAGGACGACATGAGAAAAGAGCCGGTGACCAAGCTGGCCCAAGAAAACTCGCGTACCTCATATTTTACCGTCAAGCATCCAAACGGCGCTATCATCGATGTGATTGGGCTCAAACACACCGAAGAACACTATGCGCTCTGCAAAGATACCCTTACCCAGCGAGTGGCGCCCGCGGATATCGTACTATGTGAGCAAGGAGATTTCTTTAAAAAGAACTTTCGCGATCCTGCTGAGGCGAGAGGCAAAATATCCGCTCCCGTTGAGGGAATCTTTACGAATCTCAAGGGAGGCGTGTGCTTGAGCCTAGCCCTCTGGGTATGTGCATTCAAAGTGTTTGATCATCTCAAGCGAGGGATCTACTTTTTGACGACGGCGTTGCGTCGTAATAACAGCAGACGGCTTGCCCCGGAACACACCGTCAAACGGCGCGCGGCGTTGAAAGATGCGCTGAAAATGTTCACGTATCTCTATGTGGGACTTGGTGGTGGACAGTCCTTGGCAGACCGCACGCAAAACCAACACTTCATGCTGGCAGACGTAAGTCCACTTAAGGATGGTCGAAGCATGAAGATGTGGGCCAACGCATTAACCTGGGCGGAGAGGAACCCGGGCGCTCGAATAGCTGTTGTCGTCGGAGATGGTCATGCGCGAGCGATACGGTTCTACACTTCAACACCCGACGGCCGAATCGCATTTGCCATCAAAAATCCGATCTACAATGTGGCGCATTTGAATTGCTTGGATTTTACGACGTAGCGCACTTTTTCTATGAGAGAGCGTGTGCCGGGGATTGTTATCTGAAGTAATTTGCGCGGTATTTTCCACGGCAAACTCTTTCTACCGTTCTCACAAGCCTCACACGCGCCCCCGAAAAAACACGGCCCATGCGCTCTGCGAAGTAACCTAATAGCCTTACTCGTATGCCTGTCCTATCCAACGGTCTACGAGCATTGGCCAGCGCACCGACACTTCAGAGTCTCCATCGAATGATGGTCGATCGCCCTCCGGCAGCACTGTATTCATTTCAATTTATTCCATGTAGTAGCTTCCGCTATTTCTCTCAGAGCTAGCAGGGTGCTCTCCTCCGAGAGAAATAGTCATGGTGCGTTATTTTCTTGGTATCTTTATCGTTTCTGAGATAACTGAGAATCCGTTCTGTGAGGAGCCTACCACGTAGATGATTCCATACGACCGGCGCACCACTTGCGCTGGTAGTTTCACCCGCTTAGCCGAGCGAGGCTCAAGTGAAACGGCATACCGTACCGAGGTCGCGCCAAGCACCATGTCTGTTGTCTCCTGACCATTTCGAATAGTCGCGACCGACGTAGGCAATCTAGCTCCACGCTCGCTGAGTGACACTCGCACCCGAACCGCCCCAGTTTTAGCCAGGTGTCGAACCACTACGCCGGGCTGTACAATTGAGGCTCCAGTATTCTGGAAGACAGCGAGCTGGGGCGTGCCCTTGCTTGAGAGACTAGCGACGAGGGAGAACTTCTCTTTTTCCGCTGCCTGAGAGATCGTCACGCTCTTCTCGATTACCGGAGTCCCCGCACAACTTCCTGTGGCCACAAATACACGAACCGTGTAGTCGCCAGCACCGAGCTCAACCTTGGTTGATTGCTTAAATGTAACTCCCTTGAGAGCGCAGGCTCCGTTTACTGATATATCCACGGGAAGCTCTTCGGCTAACCCAAGGTCCTTTCCATTGATACCATGGATAACGCGAACATCGGCTGCCATTGCGTGATGCGCAGCCCCAAACAGCACCGTCACCGCCAAAACCAGATATTTAATTTGTTTCATATACTTACCTTTCATTTTCACACTATATCGAGCAAAACACTATATACTGTTATTTTATAGCAGTATATTAAAGGATCCCCTTTCTCCTTGTCAATAAATACTGTAAAATATTGACAGGTAAGCGTAGTGCTTAAGATTTAAGGTATTCGTTTTGAGCTCTTTTGATCCCCCCGCATACATTCGAGCACTTCTGCGGCCCCTTGTACGGTGGTGTCTTAAGAGAGGAGTCCGTTCGAGTCAGGTTGAAGAGATACTCCGCGAGTCCTTTGTTCATGAGGCGCAGCACGAGATTCACGAAGCTCAGGGCGCGTTCAGCGTCAGTAAGGTGAGCGTGATGACCGGACTACACCGTAGCGAGGTGTCACGTTTACTTACCGGCGAACGACCCGACCGAGCAGCGCACGATATCTTGAATCGAGTTCTCGGATTGTGGGCATCTTCAAAGCGGTATCGAACAGCCGAGGGCGATCCGAGAGACTTAACGCACGAGGGACTTTCAAGCGAATTCGCTCGACTCGTAGCCGACGTCAGCAAGGAAGTTACCCATTATCCGATCCTCTTTGAGCTTGAGAGGATCGGCGCTATCGAATACGTTGGGAATCTCGTACGATTAAGAGTGCAGGAATACACCCCTCGGGAGGATCACCAGTACGGACTAGACCTGCTCAGTCTGGATGCAGGGGACCTTGCGTCAGCGATCGAGGCTAACGTTGCAAATCGAGACAGAGACCCGAACCTCCATTTGCGCACGGCGTACGACAATATAGATCCGAACGCTCTTCCTGAAATCAGGAGGTGGATCCTAAAACAGGGAGCTGAGTTCCAGTCCCGAATGCGCGAATATCTCGCTACATTCGACAGAGACTCAGCGGGAACAGTTGAAGAATTCGGCGAGAGAGCTCGGGTAGCCGTGACGAGTTTTTCATACGCGGAGCCTATTCAGGCGCCGAAAGCGATAGTGCCACGAAAGAGAGGGAGAAAGCGATGCACGCCACAATAGCTCACTATGGAGCGAAACTATTTGCGCTAACGCTCATCACGTTTACCATCGCGTCGTGCGGAGGAGGCACCACAGGCACCTCATCTACCGACTCAGTGAAATTCGCGGGATACGCTGAGCAGGCGAACGGAACTCGCGCGCCCTTCCTCTCCATGACCGTCTCGTCAGGAATCTCGGGAGAGGATCTCGAAAACTCAGGCACGGATGCGGATGGTGATTTCGCTATGACGTTGCCTTCGAGCGAGAGCTCCTTGGTGATAGATGTCAATGGAGTTGGAAGCACCACGATGCGGCGCCTTCAGCAGGGACCAGGAACTCTGTCGACGAAGTTAGCGGCCACCGACGAGGGAATTCAATCGGAATTACAGTTTGAGGCGCAAGTCAGTGAACAGAACCTCTGTTCAAGTCTTTCGGCGTCCGGCGATGAGCTAACTGTGGTTGCCTATGAGGACCAAGTACCGTGTCCCGCTACCCTCACCATCGCCTCGAAAGAGCTTACCTTGGGTAACTTTGAGGGCGCGGTCGTGGCGAGATGCGCTGGCGCAAACAGCACCCTTACAACAGCACGGGCCGATGCCGCCGGTAATGTAACCCTCGATCTGAGCGCTGCGCTCACAGCAGGATGCAGTGAAATACAAATTGTAGTGTCTCATCCTCAGGCCCCTGGGCTTGAGAGCGTCTTTTACGTGAAATGATACGTGACACTACGCGCCTCCGAGGCAGGAGAGGCGCTCTCCCGCTTTCCTTCGAGGAACGCAGTAACGTGGTCGCTTGAACGAGTCTGCCGGTTTATACGGAATACAGCACCCGCTGATTGTAGTTTAAAAACTGGAATACCTCCCAAAAAGGTCTTGTCGACCATAACGCCCTACCCTCTCGCGTTGGTTAGGTAGACGGTGCTCATTGTGTTCACGATCTCGCCATGAATCTACATTCGGATTTCGGCCGCATCGGTATCGTACCATACCTTAACCCAATCCTTCTGGGTAACCCTGCGTCCTTGGGAGAATCTTTCTTAGCACCCAGGAAATAGGAGAGGGATCCGGCCCGAGCCGGCCGAAACCTATTCCTGCCTTAGGCCAAGGTTGACCAAGAGAATGCCTCTTCTTCGCGGCAGTCATACAGCCCATCAATAACGCAAGCGGCTGCCGGCGTGATTTTCCTGCTTTCCGTATGCGCTTTTCCAGTCCGCACGAGCCAACCCTGCTCAGCTGCATTTACGTCCGCTCGGCTATTGGAGCCTCCCCATTTCTCTCGGAGACCGCCCGGTACAAAAACGCACGCTGTCTGATTTTGAATCGCATCGGTAGATCTCAAAATTAGACACACGCACCTCAATCCTTTGGCAGCTAATTTCGGTGCGAGTTCGCAGCTTGTATGTTTGGAAAACATAGAGATTGCCATCTCAGTTCAGCATCCACAAGATCTCAACGTCTTCAACTCTCCGAATTCGTTAAAACAGAGAGATGCTTTTAAAGCACCCTAATCTAGGGGTCCTTAACGCGCAGTCCCTGAGAGAGCTTGCTGAGGTTTACTAAAATGGAATTCGAGAATAATGGTATTCAGTCAGGTGTGAACATTGTAAAGTGAAATTCAAGCGAGATGAATTGTGGCTGTTGCCCCTTTGTCGGAAACCGCCATGCGACCGAAGGTGCGTTGTCTAGTATATCTTTTATATGTTGCCGGGGTGGTGGAGATCGCTCTTCGCATCATAGCACCCGAAATCCCCAATTTTGTAGGTAGATTTCACTCAGATACCTGGTACCGACTGGAGTTAATTCGCTCCGCCTCCAATAGCGCAAGGCGTAGCGAGCTACAATCGGGTGTTTTTGGAAGGGGTCAATATCATCCAATTCTTGGTTGGTCGCTGCGACCCGGACTTGCTGAGGAACAAGTACCCGGAAGATATTCAGTTACCACCAATTCACGAGGCTTGAGAGGGAGTGTCGAGTACCCCTACGAGAGAAATCCAATCACAAAGAGAATAGTAGCAATTGGAGATTCGTTTACCTTCGGCGATGAGGTGAGCGATGGCGAGAGCTACCCGGCGCAGCTCGCAACTATGATGCCTTCAACAGAGGTCATAAATTCGGGGGTCAACGGATATGGACATGACCAGATACTTCTATCTCTCAAGCATGAGACGAGGAAGTATTCGCCCGATATAATAGTTCTCGGTTTTGTCGAGAGCGACATGTCGCGAAACCTGTTGCGAATGATGCATTATCCAAAGCCGAAATATGAGTTTTCTTCTGGGGCCTTGAAATTGATTAATATACCAGTTCCGACGTTCGCGGCTCTCTACGATCAGGAGGTATACAGGTCAAAGATTCTTGACGTAATCCGGCTTATCCAGGACTCGGTCAGATTGAAATACTTCAGCACCGCGTACAGGGAGGAGCGCAATGAAATAACGGCAAGGATTTTAGATGAGATGGTTCAAGAAATACGGGAAGTCGGCGCAAAGCCGGTTTTTGTCTATATTTTTACGCCGGCGTCCATCCCCCACATGCGGCGTACGTCAAAGCTGGCATCCGAGGATTTTTTTCATAGCTTTTGCAATACCCGCCAAGTTAAGTGTATTTCCACCCGGCCATACTTTGAGGGAGCACTAGCGATGGGCACCCAATTAAAGCAGGAGGGGCATTGGGATGTCGTAGGCAACCGGATTATTGCTCAGGCTGTCTACGAAACTCTTCGCTGACCCCTTACAAGCAGCAGACGGCATCACTACAATCATATATGCGCTAAGTTGGCAGCTGAACCCGCCCCGCCGCCCTCAACTTTAACGAGGGGCCCACAATACGCTGATAAAATTGACCAGCCATCTTACCCGTAGTAGAAAGAATGCCGGGCGTGCCCATTATATAGCCATTATCAGAGTGGAGAGGTCATGCGAAAGAATTGGAGAGAACTTATTTGTAGCGAGCGTGGCGTAAGCCTCGTTGAGTATGCTCTGCTCGTAGCCCTCATCGCACTCCTCGTTTTTGTCGGCGTTCGCACCTTGGGGCTGACCGTTTCTCGACAACTCGGTTCTGTCGGTACAGCTATTCAAGGGGCCCCCGAACCATATTAATCCCCCGCATACGCGCCGAAGATTGGGGGAGTGCTCGGCTATATTTTATGACTCCTCAAAAAACGCACTGCAACACTTTCTTCTTTTACGGGTAAAGAGCCTCCATGGGCGCGCTACCAACCGCCACTTCTCTACAGGGTACTGAGCCTAGACCTATACCAAGAGTTGTCATGGTGGCCGCCACGCCATTCTTTGCGGATAGGGGCTGTCACATCCGGATATACAACGAAATTAAGTATCTTCAGAGATTGGGATACGACGTCGAGTTGATTACGTACCACGTGGGACGTAACCTGGGAGAGGTCAAAGCCCATCGAATTTCAACTTGCACGCGTTACGCTAATTTTCTGCCTGGCGCGTCATGGCACAAGATATATTTAGATTTTCTCCTTCTGATAAAGGTAGTGACCCACTTCATAAAGAGACCACCAGCGATAATTCATGCGCACCTGTATGAGGGACTCCTTGTGGCGTGGATCGCAAAAATTGTGACCCTATCAAAAGCACCAATAATTTTTGATTGTCAGGGCAGTCTTGCAGACGAGATGTACAGCTATCACCTGACAAAGTATCCCGGGAGCCGAGCCCTTTATACGCTTTTTTGCTTCCTAGAGCGGCTCTTGCTCTTACTGCCTCATTTTATTTTATGCAGCTCACAGCGTAGCCAATCTACCCTCACTAGTCGGTATGGAACTGATGCCGAAAAGATGTCGCTAGTGCCCGACGGATTCGATCCTGAGCTAACCCTCAGCACTAAGGATTCCGACGTAATCAAGCTACGGCGATCCATCGGGGTCCCAGATGAAAACTTTGTGGTTCTCTACAGTGGAACGCTCTCGCGCGCAAAGGGCGTTCACCACCTTCTGGACCTTGTGCCCCAGGCTGTTAAAGCAAATGAGCGGATAACTTTTATTTTTATAGGTTACGGAGATTTGCTGGACGAGTATCGGAACGCCCTATCTCTGTATGTGCAAACAGGTAACGTAATATTCACAGGACAGATATCATACTTCGATCTACCTACATACTTTTCTATAGCGGCTCTGGCTGTTGACCCCAAACACTCCAGCACGGAGTCTTCCGCTAAAATGACCCTTTACCTTTCTGCTTCCTTACCTGTCGTTTGCCTAGAAAGCCCGAACCAAGATCTCGAGCCTTATGTTACGAAGCTGAGCTCGATGGACGAAATACTGCCATTAATCCGTGCGGGGGCCTTACCTAAGGAGCCCAGAAGAACCTTCAATCTCACCTCCTATTCCTGGGAAGTTTTGGCAGAGAAAATTTCAACTACGTATCTAAAACTACTTCGGAAAACTACCTAATTCCCAAGAGAAAGCTGTTTCGTCTACGACATTTTTCTAACGAAGATAGAAACGTAGTCGTCTTTAAACTCCTCCGAGTAGCTTTTGTGCACCTCTGCCTCCACAGTCTTCCACAGAGACAATCGAGTGTGATGATCCAAAACCACAACGTCGGGAGGATGGAGCACAAATTCAGCTAAAATGTCGGCGCGAGAAGGGCCTCCATACATCTGGTAGACCATACTGTCTCGCTCATATGCCATAGGACGAGTGAGTGTGAGAAATTGGTCAAGATTATTTTCAGTCGCAAATACCAAATTCCCGGCAAGTAAGGTGGAGCTGGATGTCACGGCGCGCTTTACCACTTCATTAGCTCTTGAAAAG
Source organism: Pseudomonadota bacterium (assembly GCA_027485595.1). Lineage (GTDB taxonomy): Bacteria > Bdellovibrionota_C > UBA2361 > UBA2361 > OMII01 > OMII01. The sequence goes on from JAIXQT010000048.1 coordinate 22,312, forward strand.
CTGGCGCCTGGTATACCACTTCCGATAAGCCCTCCTAGTGTGGATGTGTGCAAGCTGGTACGTCGGATATCGCTCGGCATACGGACTTGAAGGTACGGCAGGCTTGAGGTTATCAAGACAACCATCATTAAGGCGCGCGTGTAATACCTCTGAAATAACGAGGAAGTCGAGAAGGTTGACAGTGAAAATGCGAGAACACATAGGATCGGTATAAATTCAGATCCATAGGAGAGGAAAAAAGCCCTTTTCGTTGCGTAGTATAGGTAGAAGAGCGAAACGCTCGCCAACCAGCACAGTTCAGGATAGGTGGTGCATACTTTTGATGGATTCTTACGTTGAAGAAACAATGGAGCAATAAGCGGCGCCAGGCATAGAAGGAAAAATTTCACCATCACGGTAGAATCAACCACTGCCTCTTTGACTTTAACGTGCGCAATTCCGAACAGCAACATGACGGCTTGTTTGAGGCCAATGTAGGACCCGAAATATCCTAACACCACCGCCGAGACAGCAAGCCCTCCTAAAGAGATCATGACAAGCGTTTTCCACCGCCTTGAGAGGACAAGGTACGCACATAGAGTCGCGATAAAAATACAATTTATCTCTCGTGCAAAAACAGAGGCGGCCATAAGCGCGCCCGCAAAAGCCTGATTAGCGTTTTTCGCGGACCGAATGAAGTAACATGCGGCTACAACACATAGAATGCTGATATTGGTGGTATTTACCACCGCTTTTGTAAGAAAAAAGGCGGGGTTTAAGAAGCAGGCAAGGCTCGCAAGTGCTGCGATGCGAGGCTCTTGATAAAGTCGTACTATCTTATAGACAAAGAATAATGTGCCACATACAAGAAGGAGATTAATCGACTTCAGTGCGACCAAGCTACTTCCGAAAAACTTAAAAAACCCCACCAGCATAAAGATTAGGGTGGGAGCTCTGCTTACAAAATCCCGAAGGGGAACAAACCCTCGGTCAATAAGCTGTGCCTCATAGATGTAGCTGCCTTCGTCGTTACCAACATACGAGAAGGACAGGCGGACAAATAGGTACAAGGCCGTGGCTGCTGTGAGGCCAGCGGTGACATATATTGAGAAGTCGATCCGTCTTTCGTACTTTTCTAGGAAGGCGAACACCGCCCCTGGTAGGAGTCGTTTGTGAAGCAGCGTCGCCACGAAAGCTCCGACACCAAGAGAGATTAGATTCGCCCAATAAATCATTTGCATAAGTCACCTTCCACTGTGAAACACTTCTACGCAGAAGTTGAATTTGAGACACTATATCGGGTGGGAGGGGCTAAGTTCAACCGGACAAAGAATTGCTATACGTAAAGAAAGAGGGGGGTTGGCTGGTTATGATCAGAAAAGCTACGCCTCTCCCTTGACCGAATGCCACCCGAGCTCCACTACCCTATTCATAAGGCTCTTTATTGCCGCGTAGAATGGGCAAATCGGCCCTTGGTCCGCACTATGCCTCATGTTCTCAAATACATCGCTTGACCTGACGACTTGACCGGCCATCAGGTATCGCAATGGTCTTGGAGCCCGTTTAAATGTCTCAGCTCCAACGCTGAGCCCGCCACGGTCGGCACACTCTGCCGAGGATGTGTTAAGAGTAGTCGTGTCCGCGGAGAGCAACGACGACTCTCTGCTCTCAATCGAGTCTGCGCGGATTCCTTGAGGGACAATCTCCCGTACAGAGCTGTTACCAGCTAGCAGTTCACATTATTCGCCCTCTGCACCTGTTTTGGCGTATCACTAATGATAATCTCAACTACAGCTCGAAAACCCAGAGTATACGCCTCAACTGCTCTAGCCTCGCTGCCGTTCAGTGTCTAAGTAATCGAAACGCACAAGCGGGGAGCCCTGCGCATCTTCACGACTTCTTCTACCACGCTGACAAATGGTATCCGAGGGAGCTCTTTCGAATCTCAACTGGAATTCGGCTGCTTACTCCATGTAGTAGCTTACACGAGTAACGACTCGCACCCGTTTCTGCACTGTCCCCGCGTCATCGTAATCGAGCCCAGGAGCGCTAATCGTAAAGAGCCCCTGTGAAGCGGATTTTATACCCCCAAGCTTGGCGCCAGAATCCCGAGCGAAGCTCTCGGCGGCCTCACGAGCACCCTTTGTCGCTGTGACGAGCATCGCGGGTTTTAAAGTATTGAGGTCAGTAAAGGTATACTTCGGATACACCGTCTCAAGAATAACCCCTTTTGCGAGTAGCTGGTCCGACTTTTGCGAGAGATCCTGAACCTTGGCTACCTCATTCGTGAATATCTGCACGCCGGTGCGTGCGGTGTAGCGCCCCATCTGGTTGGCTTCATAGGATGTTCGGTTTTGTGCGTTATCGAGAATGACGACTGGCACTCTCTGTATTGATTTCACGGGAACACCTTGCGCCACAAGGAACTCCTCGATCGCCTTTTGATTCGCCTCAACCTGGGGGCTTAGCTCTTTGATAGTAGCGGCTGTAACCGCAAACCGAAGATCGAGTGTCGCCTCATTCGCGGTGACGATTCGCTCATCGAGCCCCCGCACCTCCACCACCTGATCCATCTTTCGAAAGGTGATGATCCCGTTTCCGACAAACCAACCACCGATTGCGATACCGAGCGCGAGAACTACCGAGTGAATGAGTTTCATAGAGGTCACCTTCCGTACGAGAGAGACGAATGACACGATCGCATATTCAGGGGTGCAAGCGCCATTTATTAAAGTGAAGGAAAGGGAGGGAGAGAACTCTTTGAAAAACATCAAAAAGAACCTCCGCTCCGTTTTGGTCACACGATCAAGCCAGCGATGATAGCTGTCATGAACGTGCTACAGGTGCCGCCAACGAGTGCCAAAAGGCCCAAGCGAGCGATATCACCACGGCGATTCGGCATAAGCGCACCCATGCCGCCGACTAATACCCCGATCGATCCGATGTTAGCAAAGCCACACAGAGCATAGCTCAGGATAATCTTCGTGCGTTCGGTCAGTTCCTGTACGGGCACTCCGTCCATGAGAGGTTTCCCGTGTAGGTAATCCCCCATATGAGCGTAGGCAACGAACTCGTTTAAGATCGTCTTCTCCCCCAAGAGCTTTCCAGCAACCATGCAATCCTGTGATGGAATGCCTAGCAGCCACGCAACAGGCGCGAAGACGTATCCCAGAAGCTCTTGGAAGGTATCGATGTGATTAAGGCTATACCCCGTCATATTGGCTGCCCAGTGACAGAGCCAACCCCACATCGAGTTTCCTAGAGCCACCAATGCGATTGCGCACAGGAGCTGCGCCGCGATGTTGAGAGCAAGGGTCAAGCCCTCACTCGCTCCACGCGTCGCGGCATCGATCACGTTCGCGTCGATACGCACGAAGTGCGCGTCGATATTGCCGGCCGTTTCCGGAACCTCTTCCTCGGGAAGGAGAATCTTTGCCAACACCAGGGACGCTGGCGCTGACATGATACTTCCTGCGATGAGGTGTCCGGCGATATCCGGAAATGTGTCGGACAGCATACTCACGTACGCCGCCAACACTCCTCCGGCGATGTTCGCCATTCCTCCAATCATCACAGCGAGGATCTCGCTGCGTGTCATCTTCTCTAAGTAAGGCCTGATAAGAAGCGGAGCTTCCGTCTGCCCAACGAAGATATTAGCCGCCGCCGACAGTGACTCAGCGCCACTTGTCTTAAGCGTCTTCTTCATCAGGAGAGCCATCCAATACACGATGCGATGCATAAGACCGACGTGGTATAGGATAGCCATCAAACACGAGAAGAAGATGACTGAGGGAAGGACCGCAAACGCGAAAGACGCACCCAACCGGATAAGACCTCCGGTTTTCGTGTCTTGCGCGTCCGTGACCGAAATCGACTGCTCCGTGAGACCACCAAAGAGAAAGCTCGCGCCCTCCTTGGACTGACTCATAAGCGCGTCGAATCCGTCGTTTAAATAGTCGAAGGTCGCTCTGCCAGGAACGGTCTTCAACACGATACATGCAAGAATGAGTTGGATGCCGATGCCGTAGGCTACGAGCTTCCAATCGATCTTGCTACGATTCCGTGAGAGGCCATAGCAAAACGCTATGACCGCGCACAGACCTACTAGTCCGATGTACTGGTTCATGTGTGTAACGGGTTTTCTTTCTATTGTTCTGCTTCTTCCACACCGCTCCGGGCGATGGGGAGTTCGCACAAAACCTTTTTGTTGAGTTCTCTACCCGTATGAAATTGTGGCTATGAGATCGTCCTCCTGGAGCGACTCATGGAGTAGAACTATAGGGGAGCGCGCCCCACTTATGCTAGCAAACGCCAGAGGGAGACCGCCGCCGCGCGGAGTATCCTGGCATTATCGAATTGCATGAGGCTGTTTCTGCCGTTTTCTGACTATTAGGGAGGGTGGCTACTTACCGACCGAACCGGTCAGTAAGCGCGTTTTCCAGGGACTGAGGCAGCCCACCGAAGGAGCCGTTTGACATCACCACGATGACGTCGTTGGTTCCGAGGTGCGCGAGAAGAAACTCTTCAATCGCCTTTGGATCGGGGAGAACACGTGATGACGTGCCCCCCTCCCCTATCTTGGCGCTCAACGTCTCAACATCAAGCAACTCCTGATTAGCGTCGATCTCGCGCGAGGCAACCTGACACAGCACCACTTCATCTGCGCTCTTAAAGGCAGAGACGTACGGATCCTGAAATACCTTACGGCGACTCGTATTCGAGCGAGGCTCAAATATACCCCATATCTTTCTGCCGCGAAAAGCTTCTCGAATACCTGAGAGCGTTTCGCGAACCGCTGTTGGATGATGTGCGAAATCCTCGATAAGCGTTAGTCCGTGTTTATCGTACCGCACCTCTTGTCGACGCTTTACAGATTTAAAGGAAGCGACCGCTTCAGATGCCTTCTCAAGGGAATAGCCACCCATCATCGCAACGATAACCGCGACAAGAGCGTTTTTCGCGTTGTACACACCGGTCATCGGAATCGAAAAGGTGAACTCGCCGTGTGTTTCACTGCGGGCAGTAACGCGTTGAGAGAGGCCAACCTGCTCTCGTCGAACGATTGCGATATCAGCATCAGGGGAGCTTCCGAACGTTACAAGCCGACTCGCGACCTTGCCCCTTAGTTCCTCCACAAGATTCTTCACATGTGGATAATCGACACAGCACAGCACGATACCGTGCGGCGGCATCTTCATTACCATCTCGCGAAACACAGAGATGATACTCTCCACATTCGGATAGATATCTGCGTGATCATACTCGATAGCGTTAATGACGCAGATTTCGGGATGATAGAACGCGAACTTCGGCACCTTCGCGAAAAAGGCGCTGTCATACTCATCGCCCTCGACAACGCTGTACGCACCGCTACCGCGCGCGAGGCTCATCGGAAGGTCCTGCGCTATTCCGCCTACAAAATAGCTCGGGTCTCCCCCTAACTTTAAAAGTGTCGATGCGACGAGAGCCGTCGTTGTTGATTTACCGTGCGTACCGGTCACAACGATGGAGCGTTTCCCCTCGATAATCGTCTCATGCAACATCCGTGGGAAGCAGGTATAGGGTAGATTTCGCTCCTCAACGACCGTTACCTCAACGTTCTCGTAGCTCACGGCGTTACCGATAACCACGAGGTCAACCAACGCGGGAACGTTCGTAGCAGCATAGCCCTTAAACAGGGTGACCGATGAATTCCGCAAAAAGCTCCCCATCGGCTCATAGAAGTCCTTGTCACTTCCCGAAACGAGGAACCCCTGCTTGGTCAGCTCAACAGCGAGCTGCGCCATCGCAACGCCGGCGACCCCGATGACGTGAATCCTGCTGCCTTTTGGAAGGGAGGAAAGGGAGGTGACATTGTCGATTGAGAAGTGGCTTTTCGGCATAGTACCTTCCTACCACTTCAAGCGCTTGGCTATTTCGGAAATATCTTTGACCTGAGCGTAGGTGCCGCGAGCCTCGTTAACCTTGTGCATCACCTGATCCTTGAGGTTGGGGTTGTAATGAACCACCCCATAACCAATACCCGCGACAACCCCGATAAGAAGCACGCAGACCAGGGTAACCTGTCGCAAGGCCGCTGATGCCGAGACAAAGAGTGCATACGGAACGCTCCCCACGATAGTGAAAACGAGGAGCGCAAAAAGCCACAGAATCTTTCCACCGCGACCGAGGAGTGATGTGCCACACACCTCTACAAAAGCCCATATCGGCTGTACCAATAGGATAAAGAGAAGGGTCGGAACTAGGACAAGAGCGCACCCCGCCAGGATGATAAGGGCTGTGGTCATATGAGACTCCTTCTCGCGTAAGGGATATAGCGAAAATACTAGCGCATATGAGCCGAAGAGGAAAAGTCGGTGTTGTATCGACACAAACAGCCCGAGTACAAGGGGGTTGAGCACCTCATGAGCTCCCAATCCTCTTTCAACAGAGGTCTGTCACACTTCGTGTTTCCGACGCGGAGAGCCGACCTGACCGACCTTGCGTAGTTTCCGTACCAACCCTTCTACGGTATGATCATCGGCATGAACACCCTCGTTGGCATCGTTTCTGACACCCATGAAGACGTCCGAATGATCGTGAAGGCGGTGAAGGTTTTCAAAGAACGCTCGCCTTCACTCATTATTCACTGTGGTGATATTATATCGCCTCCGGTGCTGGAGCGGTTCGCGGGACTCCCGCTCAAGCTCGTTTTCGGAAACAACGATGGAGAGCGCTCAGGATTAAAGAAGAAGTGCGGAGAGCTCGGATTCTCCGAGATAGATGACACCCTCATTTTTGAGCACGCGGGTAAGATATTTTTCGTAAACCACGGAACGAGCGCTCGTGTAATCGACGAGGCGGTGACCACTCAACAGTATGATTATGTGCTGCATGGGCACACGCACATCCCGAGAGATGAAGTGATAGGACGGACGAGAGTTATCAACCCCGGAGCGCTTTTTTCGGCCGACAGCTACACTATCGCGTTCCTACAACCGGAGACCGGTGTGGTTGAGTTCGTTGAGCTTCCAGAGTAAGTACGTCCCCATATAGCAAAGCGGCGTCTGGGTTTCCCCACACGCCGCTTCTATAATCAGCAACTTTTTTCTATTAGTGATGCGCCGAAGCTTTCGGAGCCGCTGGTGCCGATTCCTGTTGTCCTTGAGCGCCGAATGGAAGCGGATGAGAACGGAACGGATCGTCAGTAAAGATGCCGCCGATCATGATCGCAAGCAGGATGAAAGGTATCAGGATGTAGGTCCAAATGATCCGGTTCTCGTATTTGCCGTGCATGAAGATAGCGATAACAAGGCTCGCCTTCACTGATGCGATTACGAGGGCGCCTACGATATTCCACTTTCCAAGGTCGACTTGAGCGGCGAGCACCGTGATTACGGTGAGCACAAGAAGAGCTATGAGAACCTTGAGGAAGGTGCTCTCAGGAACTACGTGACCGATCTCCTCGTGGCCGTGCGAATGTGAGTTTGAATGTGCCATGTCTTAAATCTCCTAGTGCTATCCAACCAAGTAGAGGAGTGGGAAGAGGTAGATCCAGATGAGGTCTACCAAGTGCCAGTAGAGAGCGCCAAGCTCAACTGGGGTGTAATACTTTCCGGAAAACCGGTTGTTCATCGCTGGGCGAACTCCGTACCAGTACAGGAGACCCATACCGATGACGACGTGAAGAGCGTGAAGCCCTGACATGCAGAAGTAGAGACCCAGGAAGTTCTTATAGTGGTAGAAGTCTGAGTTCCACACGAATGGGAACATTCCGTGGTGAGCCTTCTCGGAGTACTCGTATCCCTTCACGAGAAGGAAGATAAATCCGGAGACGATGCTAATTCCGAAGTTCTTCACAACTCCGGCGTTATCTCCCTTTTGAGCCTTTGTTACGGCGACCGCGGCGGTGAAGCTCGAGATAAGGAGTATTACGGTATTAAACCCACCTGCCCAAAGGTTAAGGTGCTTGCTCGCGTCATGGAACTCCGCCAAATGGTAGTACCGCATGACTGCAAAGCTGCAGAACAGCACGGCGAAAAGGAGAATTTCGGTTCCCAGGAAGAGCCACATACCGAGCTTTGCTGCTCCGTACGCCGTCGGCGTATCCATATGATGAATATGGGGTGGCTCCCCTGGGGGTACGTTGTGATCAACGATTGGATGGGCGACTGCACTCATAACATCCCTGTTAAATAGTAAACCTTTCTTAATCTCTTAGTGGCCACGTCCTGTAGGCGTTCCGTAATTGTACGGCTCCTCGGTCACAACCGGGATCTCCGCGAAGTTCTCGTGGATAGGAGGTGACTGAGTCTGCCACTCTAAGCCATGAGAGTTGTACGGATTGCGCGGAGCCTTCACCTTCCCGAAAAGAGCGGTGTAGAGAAGGTTCGCAAGCGCAAAGGTGTAACCAAATCCGTTGAGGTACGCTCCAATGGTGGAGATGGTGTGCAACGTTTGGTACTCAGCTGGATAATCGTAATACCGACGAGGCATGCCATCCATTCCGAGCATGAACTGCGGAATGAAGGTGAGGTTGAATCCGAAGAAGAGCGCTGCGAACGCGAACTTCGAAACGGTCTCGTTGTACATCTTGCCCGTCATCTTCGGGAACCAGAAGTGAAGCGCTGCGATAAGTCCGATTACCGCTCCTCCCTGAATGGTGTAGTGGAAGTGCGCCACAACGAAATACGTATCGTGGTAGTACACGTCAACTCCAAGCATCGCGAGATAGATACCGGTTGTTCCCGCTACCATGAAGAGGAACACGAACGCCATCGCGTAGAGCATCGGCGTCTTGAAGGAGATCGACCCCTTGTACATCGTGCTCACCCAGTTGAACACCTTGATGGCGGTTGGGATAGCTACGAGGAAGGTAACGATCGAGAAGAACTTAGCGGAGAAGTCTGAAATACCCGCTACGAACATGTGGTGAGCCCACACGATGAATCCTACTCCCGCGATAGCCATCGAGGAGATAACGACCAACTTGTATCCGAAGAGTGGCTTACGGGAGAACACTGGAATGATCTCGCCGACAACTCCGAAGGCCGGAAGCACCATGATGTATACTACTGGGTGAGAGTAGAACCAGAACAGATGCTCCATAAGAACGGGGTCGCCGCCCTTGGAAGGGTCGAAGATTCCCGCGCCGAACCATCGCTCAGCGATGATAAGGAGAAGTGTCATTCCTACTACCGGTGTTGCAACGGTTTGAATAACCGCTGTAGCGTACGAAGCCCAGATGAACACTGGTAGTCGCATCCAGGTCATTCCAGGAGCCCGAAGCTGGTGGATCGTAACGATGAAGTTAAGTCCGGTAAGGATCGAGGAGAAACCGAGCACGAAAGCCGCGAAAACCATCAAACTTACGGAGGTTCCGGTCGTGGTGCTGTATGGAGCGTAGAAGGTCCATCCGGTATCAATCGGGTTGAACATCGCAACTGCCCCGATAAGGGCTCCGACCACATACACATAGTAACTGAGGAGGTTAAGACGGGGGAACGCCACGTCCTTCGCTCCAATCATAAGAGGAATCAGGAAGTTTCCAAGGGTCGCTGGAATACCCGGTACGACGAAGAGGAAGATCATGAACACACCGTGCATCGTGAAGAGGACGTTGTAGGTGTGAGGGTCCGTAATGATCGTTGGTCCTGCGAACGCCAACTCCGTTCTAACCAAGAGAGCGGCAACGCCACCCGCAAGGAAGAAGAGGAGAATGGTGAAGAGGTATAAGAAGCAGATGCGCTTGTGGTCAGTGGATGTGAGCCATGACCAGATGCCCTTCTGCCAATTGAGGTAGTTTAACTCCTCGTTTACTGCTGCTGATGCGTGCGCTGCCATAGTTACTACCCTTTATTTGAGCGTCTTTAAGTACTCAGTGATATCCGCCACGTCTTGATCCGAGAGCTTACCCTCGTACATAGCCGGCATGACAGGACCATATCCTTGAACGATCTTAGCCGCAGGCTTATAGATCGACTCTTTGATGTACGCGTCGTCAACGGTAACTTCGCTACCATCGCTGATCTTCTCCTTACGTCCGTAGAGACCCTTAAATGATGGCCCAACCATCGCGGAGCCGTCGATGCTATGACACGTCGCACACATGTTCCCAGCGTCGTTGACGAGGGCCTTTCCTCGCTCTGCCGGCGTCATACCAGCTGTAGAAGCTGCGCTCTTCTTTGGAAGCGCCGGAGCAACCTCAACTTTTTGAGTGCCATCGAGCGTCTTCATGAACTCGATGAGACCAGTGATATCGTCATCAGAGAGCTGGCCCTGGTAGCTAGGCATACCCATCGCTGGATAGCCTTGAACCACTTTCGCCTGCGGCTGAAGAATAGACTCACGAATGTAGTTCTCATCAACCTTATAGGTCGAGCCATCTGCGAGCTTACCTTCCTTTCCGAAGATCTTAAGCCACGAAGGACCTACTCGCTGAGAACCATCCAAGCTGTGGCACGTTACGCACTGCTTAGAGACGTAGAGCTCTTTGCCACGATCCGATGGTTTGAGGGACGCGAGCTTACGAGCCTCGCTGTCATCAGCGAGCCATCGCTCGAACTCAGCCTTAGGAAGCACCTTGAGGCGAGCCAACATCTTGGAGTGCTCGTTTCCGCAGTACTCGGTGCAGAACACTTGGAAATCTCCGGTCTGGATGGGACGGAACCACTCGTAGGTGTAGCGGCCTGGAATCACGTCCGCTTTGGTTCTCATCACTGGAACGAAGAAGGAGTGAAGAACATCCTTAGCGGTCATGACGAGCTTAACCGGCTCGTCAACAGGAACAACAAGCTCGCCGGTTGTTTTCTTTCCGTTCTTGTAGGTGAAATCCCACGCCCACTTACGACCTGTAACATTGATCTCCATCGCGTTCGCTGGAGGAGTGCGCAGCGCCACGAAGGAATCGTATCCAAGCCACGCGACCCAGATACAGACGAGCGTTGGAAAGACCGTCCAGATAATCTCGAGGGTGTTATTTCCTTCAATTCGAGGGGTCTCGTGGTCCTTGCCATCACGTTGACGGTAGATCACGGCGAAGTACAACATCACGCCAACGATCGCTACCGTACAAATGACGGAGAGAATCGTTACTACGTCATGGGCGTAATCTACCTTGTGTGCAAAGTCAGATCCTTGCTGTCCTAACAATCCCAACATACCAGTCTCTTTCGTTACTCCAAAAAAATCCTTCCGGTCTCTCTAACTTACTGCCGAACCTCGGCGATTCCTGACAAAGAAATAGTAGACGAGACCGAGACCGATGAGCGTAAGTGCGCCGCCAACTCGAAGCAATCCTCGAACCGCCCACGTGTATCTACCTTTGACGGCATCAAATCGGAAGCAGTAGAGCAAAAAATGATCTATAGCGGTACCGATGCCACCTTTAGAGGCTTCGACTAACGAGAGGCGCACATCCCACGAGGGGAACATTATCCCGGTGAAATATTGCGAGATGAGGCCGCTCGAGGTCAATATCATAACCGCCGCCGAGTGCGCAAAATCTACTCCATCTTTCGCGAACTTAAACCCCAGTTCGTTCATGAGCGCCGATACGTTCTCCGGCGTTCCCACTAGGTAGTGTATCGCGCCGCTCCCCGCGAGAGCATCTCCCTCCAATCGCGCGTTAAATTTATCCATCACCGCTTTGGCGTTTGCGGGGGTCTCAGTTGGATCAAACCCCACCACGAGAACCGAGTAATCGTTGGATAGCTTCAACGGAAGCTCATTTAGAAGGTCATAGACTCCGTTCAGGAGGAGGCCACACAAGCGAGGACATTTATAATACACGGGAGCGATAACGATGGGCTTCCCCGGAAGTGCAAAATCCTTGAGTGGCTTCGCAACGCCGTTACTATCCGTGAAGGGTCGATTAAGATCAACCTGAGCCCCTAATTGCGTAAAGATACCAACATCTTGCGCGGCCATAGCCCCAGGATCTTCAATCGCCTGCGCCCTCATCGGAGCGAGGATTGCTGCGCAGCAGCACAAAACCACAAAGAGGATGGTGCGTCTGGCGTATGCAGAGAGGATGGGGCCATAGATTGCCATGGTCTGCCAATCATCAGTCAAATCCAAAATCTTTTCAACCAACTGCCCCTCCTCTCGGCTCTTTATACCCAACATAACTATCGCCAAACCATCATTACCCACACACCAACAAATGCTTGACATGCATAACTGCCATTAGTACCCTCCCAACTATAGTTGAGTAACTTTATCAACTATAGATCTCCACGAAACCATGCCCCTCTGGCCCAACCAGCGCTGAGGGACCGTAGTGAAGAGGTAAGGTAATGGATATTTGGAAGAAGTTCGAAGAGAACAATATTACCCACAGTGCCGCTCATCACCTTCTCGCGATCCTTGAGCTACGAGAGAAGCGGGGATACGCCCGTGTAACAGACGTCGCTCGGGAGCTTAACATCACCACGGGAAGCGCCTCCATCAACTTAAAGTCTCTCAAGGCTAAGAACCTTATTCTTGAGGACGAGAATAAATTTCTCGCGCTTTCTGAGGCGGGCGAAGCCGTCGCTCGGGCTGTGCTCATGAGAAAGAATATCTTGTACGATTTTTTGGCGAATATACTCAACGTACGACCAGAGCAAGCTGAGATAGACTCGTGCAAAACGGAGCATCTGATCAGCGCCGAAACGGCGAAGAAGCTCCAGGAGTTCATCGAGGGATATCGCAAGAAGTAGTCGGTTGCCGTTTTGAAACCTTAAGGATAAGACCACACACCATGAAAGCCACTCTCAAGGAAGCGCTCAAAAGCGCGATGAAAGCTCAAGACAAGTTGCGACTTGAAACTATCCGTTCAGTGCTCAGTGAGATGCAGTACGAAGAGATGCAAAAATCCGTTGATGAGCTCGGAGCTACTGAGAGTCTTCAAATCGTGCAACGTGAGGTCAAGAAACGCCAAGAGGCGATTCAATTTGAAGAGCAAGCGGGCCGAGCTGAGCAGAAAGCTAAACTTGAGGCTGAGATCGCCATTCTCGAGGAATTCCTGCCCAAACAACTCTCGGCTGACGATCTTGAGAAGATCATCGTGACCTTGAAGGAGAGCACCCCAGGACTCGCGCTCAACGTTGTCATGAAGCACCTCAAGGACAACTACGCCGGCCAATACGATGGCAAGAGCGCAAGCGAGATCGCAAAGCGCGTTGTAGGGTAACCACCTTGAAACCTCCAACCTTTTGCGTGGAAAGTGTCCTCCCCCACTCTCCAACGGAGGTTTTCGCCTGGCACACGCGAACCGGCGCCTTTGAGCGATTCAATCCTCCGTGGCGTCCCGTCCGGGTGATTCAGCCTCCTGAGTCTCTCCGTGACGGTTCTCCGGTCCACATCAAGATACCAGTGCTGGGTCCACTCGGCATCTCTTGGAGGCTCATTCATCGGGAATACCGTGAGAACGAGCAGTTTTGTGACGAGCAGGTGCGGGGTCCCTTTCGATCGTGGAAGCACTACCACCGCTTCATCGCGAACAACGAACGATCGTGCTGCATGCGCGACGAGATACACTTCGCTCTTCCCTATGGTATCGCTTTGGCGAAACCGCTCGTTATCCGAGAGCTGAATCGTCTATTTCGATACCGTCACATGATTCTACAGAATGACTTGGACCTGCACGCGCGCTTCAAAGACGCTCCTCGTAAGACCATCTTGGTAAGCGGCTCCTCCGGATTCATAGGATCAGCGCTGTGCGCATTCCTCTCAACCGCTGGCCACACCGTTCGGCGGCTTGTTCGTCATCCCACTCGCCATCCTGAGGAGAGGAGTTGGGATCCAGATCGACACGTGCTCGATCCTTCTGTGTTTGAGGGAGTGGATGTCGTGATTCATCTCGGCGGAGAGAGCCTCGTCGGGCATCGATGGACCCCAGAGTATAAGCGCAGGATCCTTGAGAGCCGCACAAAGTCATCCGCGCTGCTCTGCAAAACTATCGCCCAACTAGAGCGTAGGCCTGCGGTTGTGATTATGGCCTCCGCGATAGGCTACTACGGCGATACGGGAGAAACAGTTGCCGATGAACGGTCACCTGCAGGATCCGGCTTTCTTGCTGAGACATGCAAAGCCTGGGAGGCAAGCGCTCGAGACAATCTCCTCGAGTCAACGAGACTGGTTCACATTCGGATCGGCACCGTTCTCAACGCTGCCGGCGGCGCTCTTAAACAGATGCTCCCAGTTTTTAAACTTGGCGCGGGGGGCGTGCTCGGCACTGGACGCCAGTACATGAGCTGGATAGCGCTTCAAGATCTCCTCGGAATCTTTGAGCACGCGATCTACACATCGTCGATGCGTGGGGCGTTTAACGCCGTGGCGCCAGAGCCTGTAACAAATAGAGAATTCACAAAGACCCTTGGCAAGATCTTGCGAAGGCCCACCATCGCTCCAGCGCCCGCCGCTATATTGCGATTGATGTTCGGCGAAGTGGCTGACGCGGTGCTCCTTGCGAGTTGTCGAGTGGCTCCGCGAGCATTGGTTGATTCAGGCTACACCTATATCCTTCCGCACCTTGAAGAGGCGCTACGTTGCGAGTGCGGGGAGTTTTAGACTTCCGTCGAGGATCTGGTTTTACTCAATAGGAGTTCGAAACGATCGCGTTTCATGCCATCGCCGATCCGTTGATCTACCTCACTCGACGTACACACCGGATAGGCCTCAAAGAGAGGACCGCCTTAACCGGCTGCGATTATGAGGAATTAATTGTGGTTGAGGTGGAGATGCGAGGTGCCGTACCCTGTTACTGACACGTAACGTGTTTGATCGCCGGATCTGCACAATACCTATGTTATACGTCCGATGAAATCGCAAGAATTGATAGCGCTCCTCGAGGCAACTTTCACTGAAAGATCGTTGGGCGATGGCATGTCGCAGAGGCGAGCGCACGAAATTGACGACCTGCGAATTCCCTTTGCTCCAGGCTTCACACGGACTGAAGACGATATTACCGATGACTGGCGGAGAGTATCCGCCGTAGATCCATCCTGCTTTTATGATTATGACGACAAAGGCTGGAGATATTACCTTCCCGCCGCTTTGCGAAATTACCTATTGGCAGGAGAAGACAGCTTAGACCACGATCTGAAATTCTTATTATTGCCGGAAGAGAGCGAGTGGTCACCAAACGATTTTGTAGAGAGAGTCGGCTTAAATGATACTCAAGCAAAATGTATTGCCAGAATCCTTCAGCATTTTAGCTCGGATTTAGATGAGAAGGAGCAGCAGCAATTGGCAAAATGGATTGAAGCCTATGGAAAGGACGTATAACCAACACTAGCTGCGGAGCGGACAAGCAGCTAAACTTAATTGGAGTGGCGGCGACCGCTCGCAGTAGTGAACATTAAGGACGGCATTCTTGCGGTGCGTTAGGTGGCATGAACGTGGCATGCCCAAGACGTACCTGGAGTTACAAGTACAAAGTTAATTAAGGCCTTCCGCTTGCGGCCCTAATCGTCATGCTGCAACCGTCTCGTAGGAAAAGTCTAGCTTACCCTCGGCTTGCTTGGCGTGCTCGATAGTCAATCCGACTACCTTACCGTCTTTATCGAGCTCTAGGAGCACGTTGTCGTTTAGCTCCTCAGTTTGAGCAGGCTCTCTATCGCTTAATTCTATATAAAGAGTATCTGTGTCCTCGAAATATCTGACTTTCATGCATCCTACTCCTTAAACTTTCGGTCGAAAAACGCGTTATGAACGGTTTCGCCGTCCTCTAGAAGAACAACTCTGAGATATCTGTTCTCAGCTTCATGCACCTTGCCCCATAGTCTTATTCTACCATCATCCTGAGTTACTCTTCTACTTGGATTTCTCATAACCTCTCGAATCCACTCATCTTGAATGGCTTCACGGTCAGGAAGGGAGCGGCGAAATTGGAAGTATTTAGTTGCTTTCATTGGACTTTCAGGGCAGCTTTTTCAATATGTTAGCAGCCGATGCATAACAAATAACTCCACCAGATTGTCGCGCATGCATTACATCATGGTATGAGCTACGGTCAGCTGCGACAACCGGTGATTTGGACGTTATTCCCTAGAAGCCGATCCTCCTTTTCTTCTGTTCAGTCGGCTTCTCAAGTTGTGCGATTAGAAATCGAATCTCTTGCAACTCCTGCTCGTGCTCCGCGAACCCCTGGGCGAGTCGTTTCTCGATGTCTTGCAGTTGCCGCTTTAGCTCTCCGTGTTCGGCAAGCATCGTCCTCATACGAATAAAGGTGCGTACGACGATAATACTCGCATGAATCGCGACCTTGCTGCTTAGCACGTTAGCGGCCATGACGGCGCCGTGCTCGGTGAACACATACGGTCGATAACGACGCCCTCCTTTCGGCCCATTTGAGGTCGCAATTTGCGACCTCAAACTCGCAACTTCTTGAAAGTCCAGTTGAAACATAAAGTCGTCAGGGAAGCGATCACGGTTTCGCTTAACCTGCTCATTCAGCCGCTTTGTTGAGGCCCCATACAGTCGAGCAAGGTCTTGGTCGAGAATCACCCGCTGTCCTCGAATGGTGAAGATGGTGCCCTCAATACTGGTGAATGTGTCTTGTTCCATGGAGGTCTACTCGAAAGTGCGCAGTGGAAGTTGCGTGGTCGCGGACAAAGGGATAACAATTAAAGCCAGCGCAGCGCTCTGGGCCCGCTGCTTATCACCGTTATCCTTTTCTACCGAATCCAATCGGTTTTTTTGAACTTGGCGGCGGTAGATCCATCAGTTATTGAATCGCAAAGCGGACAGCTTGTAGTTCATCCTCAGTATCGTGAAATCCTCGAGCGACTCGCTCCTCCAGTCGTTCTAGTCGCAATTTCAACTCGCGATGTTCAGAGATAATCTCGCGAGCGTGAATGAAAGCTCTGACAACTAGGATGCTTGTCTCGATTGCAACCCTACTATTAAGGACCGTCGCGGCCATAATCGCCCCGTGCTCTGTAAAAACAAGCGGTAAGATACCCGAAAATTTGAGCTTTTGAAGGTGGTCGCACTTTGCGACCACCTCGTCCGTTTTGGCTTTCGTTAATTGCAGGACGAAGTCAGTTGGAAAGCGCTCACTATTTCGCCTCACCTGCTCTTTGAGACGTTTTGTCTTTACGCCGTAAAGCTCCGCCAAATCTGAGTCAATTATTACTCTATGCCCACGAATCAGCATGATATGTGGGCGGGCGGCTTAATGGCTTTGTTGAACAATCTGATTTTGTGCTTTTGGTTTGTTCATATCTCTGTGGGGCTTCGTCCGGTTTTGAATATCTGGCGGTCAGTCGCGCTAGAGGGGGCACGTCTGGCATGACTGCGAAAATTTCAGGCACGCTCATATCTCAGGGATGCCGCGTGCCATCGAAGCAGTGGAATCGGCGGATCCTGAGAAGATACCGGTTCTCGGTTGTGTGGCTAAGTTGCCGCAATCGAATCACCAATCTAACAAAATCAAATAACACCTTAGGCGGCTGTGTTGAGCCCATGCCTATATATCGATGTCTCTCGAGAGAAGTTGCGGCTAGTACTTTCGGCCCTAGATGCGCGGATCGGCACAGCTACATTGATTCGGTGTAGATACACAGGTCCTAAGATAAGGTCCTTTTCGCCTCTATCTCCCGATATTACTGATCAATCTTATAAGTTGAGCGGCAGAAGAGGGGGATGATATTATTCGGAAGGTAGGTCGACCGTCCTAGATGGGCGGATCGGCACAATACTATGTTATGCATCACGAGGAGCCATGAAGCATTTTGCCGCCCTAATACTTGCAGCCGCTTTCCCGATCTCCGCGTTTGCCGGGTCCGGGTCGTACATCGTCATAGTGGGTCGCGGCACGCCGTCGGTGTCAGTTACCCAGCAAATGTCGGCCGACTACGTCGGAATACCGGTTACGATCAGGGGCAGCGCTAAGGATGCAGCCAAGCGGCTCGACGACATCGTGCGGGCCAGATCAATGCTCGAAGATGCCGTCAAGAAGACTGGCACTCTGGAAGTGCAGTGGGTCAATAGTTCATTTTCGGCCGAAGCGGGCAGGTCTTTCAGTAAACTCTCGAGCTCGAGCTACGGGGCGGACTCGCAATCACAATTGTTTATCCTCGGTAAGGTATCCGAACCTTGCGGGACGCTACAGGTCGTCCGGAAAATCATTGCAGTGATTGCGGGAGTTCCACCCATTGATGATGTTGGTATTTCCACTGGAGAATCCTCTCTGGGTGTCGTGGATCCTGAGCAGTATCGCGGGAACTTAATTACTCTCATCAATGAAGAGGCTGCTCGGTTGAAATCGGGATTTCGCGGCGTCGCGCAGATCGAAGTTTCCGGTCTCGAGGCTCCGATTGCTGTCGTGCAAAAGAATGACTGCGAAGTATCTCTCTTTCTTCCGTATCGACTCAGCCTGACGAAGGAGTGATGCATAACAAACATTAGCTGCGGAGCGGTCCAGTAGCCGAGATGAATGAAACCGCGGTGGCCGCCCGCAGTAATTAAACGTTATGCTTTTATAACGAATCCAATCGGTTTTTTTGAACTTGGCGGCGGTAGATCCATCAGTTGTTGAATAGCAAAGCGAACAGCTCGTAGTTCATCCTCAGTATCGTGAAATCCTCGTGCCACTCGATCCTCCAGTCGTTCTAATCGCAACTTCAACTCACGGTGTTCAGAGATTATCTCTCGAGCGTGAATGAAAGCTCTTACAACCAGAATGCTTGTCTCAATCGCCACTCGACTGTTCAGAACGGTTGCGGCCATGATAGCTCCGTGTTCCGTAAAAGCGAGCGGTAAGGTGCCTGAAAATTTGAGCTTGCGGAGGTGGTCGCAAATTGCGACCACCTCGTCCATTTCAGCTTTCGTCAATTCCAAGACGAAATCGGCCGGAAAACGCTCACTATTTCGTTGTTCTGGATCCGAGCAGAAAAATGCCGCAGCCGCTGAGGCACTTGGTATTACAGCTCAAGCATATTCCAGTAACAGAAAATGCCCTTTTTGTGCCGAGTACGTTAAAGCAGAGGCGCGCGTATGTAGATTTTGTCAGAAAGACCTCCCTCGATTAGATGCATCGAGGAGTGAGCTCTCCGAAATACGGACCGACATGGATCGGAATCAGGCTCATGCCGATGAGCAGAAACCACTCTTAGATCGACTTGGTGTAGAGCAGAGAGACGGATTGTTCTATTACCACGGCAAAGGCTACCACAGTTTATCCGACATCCCATTTGGCAAGAAATAATGGGGACGCACTAAAATCCGATCCTTCTCTTGGGTGGCACCGGTGTCGCTTCGCTCATTAGCTGCCGGGTCGCGTCGAAAACGACCTTGAATTGCGCATCATAGTTTTGCTCGAGACGGTTCAATCGGCCGGTCAACTCTGCATTTGAGGCGACAAGTTGTCGAAGTTTGACAAATGCTCTTATGACTTGGATGTTTATCTCGACTGCACGCTCGCTCCGCAGCACACTTGAGAGCATAGCGACGCCATGTTCGGTGAATGCGTACGGGGCTGTTCGCCGTCATCCTCGCCCCTTTGAGGTCACAATTTGTGACCTCAAAGCTGTAAACTCCTGAAAGGATAACTGAAACATAAAATCAGGGGGAAATCGCTTAATGTTTCGTTGAACAGCTTGGACGAGGGCCTTGGTCTCAACTTAATAGAGCGCTGCTAGATCTTGATCCAGCATCACCCGCTCCTCTCGGATAATTTAAATGAGAGATTCAATTCGATCGGTCACGGTAGCTTCTCCAAATAATGGAGATATCGGGAGATCTACGAAAATGTTTCGTCATAGGCTAACAAGGGTATCAAGCGGAGGCGAGAACGCCCCGGTCATGCCCCCTGGCACACCCTACTTTTTGAGGATAGGCGATCCGATAAAGTAGGGTGCACCAAAGGCCTTGGGGATTTTTAGTTTGAGGTTCGTGTACGGTCACGTTCTCGAGCACGTTAACGAGGGAGAATAGGAGGTTTGCCTCGCGTCCCTAGGTCTCCACAACCCGAGTAACGATACCACATATCCTGTTCTCCTTGGATTCTCCGAGAATCAAGAGATCCTGGTCGATCTCTCCAAAGGTGTAGGCCCGTATCGACGTAAGGTTCTCCTGAAGGACGCGACGGAGTGTATCAAAGCGCTTTGCACGCGCGCGCTCTGCCGCGTCGCTATCCACTAACGCCGTTGAGACCCACCCAAAGAGCTGATTTATCGACCTCACAGTGCTTGGCACCGCAGGTGGCTCCCCAAGTTGCCTCTGCATCTGCGCCTTGGTAAGGGGCCAGAGGCGAGTCTTTGTAAAACACACTACCTCTATCGGAAAATCAGACTCGCTCATCCACTGAAGCCCCTCGATAGCGGGGGAAATGGCCTTTACCACTGGGATGTTTCCATAGTCAGGGATGCCCCGAGCTATCCAGCGCTCAACCGCGATCCTGGCATCAGAGGTGAGCGGCTCACGAGCAGCCCACAGGGATAGCTCATGGGCACGAACCGGATTCGGCTTAGAACCGAGTATGGAGAGCAAGAGACCAGCATCCCCTTCGGTCAATCTCTGGGCTCCGCGCATCTCACGCAGCCAAGCAGAGGTAAGGCGAAACGCCTCAACCCTACGCACGGGTATTGACTTAGCGCTCTCGGCATTCGTTGAGTTCGCGAGCCATAGATCGGCCGCTGATTGCGCCTCAGGGCTCAAGGAGCGGCGTGCCTTGAACAAAGCCGCGCGAGCGAACTCCGCTTCCTGCTTTGTCATCCCCGGGCCATCCACCTCAAAAGCCGCTAAGATGAGCTGCATCTCCCGCTTTGAGACCGTGCGTTCGACATCAAGACTCCCCGGAGAGCGCGCGAAGCTCAGCAGGAGTGAAAAGAGAGTAGTGACGGTGAATATGGTATTCATAAGGGACTCCGAAGATTACTAACCGGGTGATGGCTGACTATCGGTAGCGCGCGGCGAAAGTTGCGCGGTCTTTATGAAATTTTCCCTACTTAAGAACGAAATCGAGGTCTCCGCTCCCTTCTCGCTAGCATAAGAGCTCTTCTTAGTTCCTGGTGCCAGGCTCCTTCGAACAGAAGCGGATATACCAAATAAACCGGGTCTTTTCGTATGATTGAGAAAAGTAGCCTGGCACCAGAAAGAAAAACCGGTGGTCATTTGCGCAAGCCATCCTATCTTCGCGCGAGGCGGCCTTGAGAAGTTGCGCACAGCCGTATCTAGTAATGGCTGCCCAGTAGTTGACGAAATCGTTACCACCGATAGTTTGCCGATGCGCTATGCTCAAGGGGAGCTAGTAACGGTCATTTCAGTTAGACCGCTCTTGGCAGAGGCCATTAAACGTATTTCCAGCGGTCAAGCCGCTAGCCTTAGGGAGCGACAGGGGGTTTGTGGCGAACTAGACCAGGGGGTGAGGTAGACCTATCACTCAGCGTGGAGATTGATACAAGAGAGCCGCTATCTTCTCCATGGAAATGTCATCCACTGAGCGTACAAGGAGATCTGCCGGCCACGCATTGGTGGTGTCCGTCACAATACCGATACAACGCATCCCCGCCCTCCCAGCACCTACTAATCCGTTATATCCGTCCTCTATCACCAGGCAATCTTGCGCTTCCATAGAAAGCCGCGACGCTGCCTCTAGAAAGACATCAGGAGCTGGCTTTCCATGCGGCACCTCTTCGGATGACACTACTACTTCAAAGGAATCACGGAGTACGGGGTGACTTATTACCTGATGTATAAAATGTAACGGAGCGCCGGACGCCACCGCCAGCCTATAGCCACATGCGATGGCCTCACCGAGAAGACGCTCAATATTTGGTATCAGCGGAATGCCTTGCTCAATCTTCTTATTAAGAATTCGCCATTTGAGCTGCTCAACATCGTTCACGAACGTCGGTGACACACCATGATTTTCGAGGATATCCGAGAACATCTCCCGGTCAGGAACCCCGGAGTAGCGAATCGTCAATTCATGAGCGATGCAGGTAATACCGAATCGGGCTAAAGCCTCCACCTCTGATTCGGAATGCAGGCGCTGGGTGTCCGAGATGACACCGTCCATGTCAAATATAATCGCCTTGTCAGCGCAGTCCTTTGTCATGGCAGGAGCCCCGTTAGTTCATCAGTTGAAGGCGGCTCGATTCCCTCAAGCAACGCACCGTTGGTTTCAAACATTGCGCGATAAAATGACGCAAATCCCAACGTGAACTCCCTGACAAGCTGACGTTGTTTTTTATCTTGAACCAACTCTCGGTTGACCTTGGTAACCATATAATCCCGAAGGCCGACTCGATTCGCCTGGGCAAAATGAACCAGGTGATATTGAGCCTGCGCTACCTCAAAAGCTTGGGCCACGTCATGAGGACCCACAATCTCAATATCAAAATCAAATTCACGAGGACTACAACACCAACCTATAAATGTGTTTGGTCCCCATCGGTCTCCGAAAACAATACCCCGTTCGTGCGCTTAACGTAAGTGTTGAAAGACGGCGTACACTGACTCCAGACGGGAAATGTGTGTCAGTCATGACTATCTGCCTTTTCCTTGTTGCAGCCCGCTATGAGCGACTTTCCTTTCTAGCCCGTCGACTTGTGCAGGTGTCCGTGCGTCTTGAGATGGCAACTTCGGGCGTCAGAAAGTGGGGCAAAGGGGACGGGACCCTTTCCGCCTTTCATTGCCGCATTTATCAATCCGTCGCTACTATCCGCGACTTTGAAATAAGCTTTCCATGCTACGTTTTCCCAACGACAGGGAGAGGACTACATCATGAATACACAAAAAACGCTCTCAGCAACTCCTGCTCCAATCGGGCAAGATAGCGACATCTACGGACTTTGGTCCGATATGTTAGAGCCCTCACCTCGTTACACGCCAGCGCCTCCCGTATCTGTCGGTGCAGCAAACACCTCAACGGAACCCAATAACGATAGGCACCCTCTCGGAGAGCTTCGCCTACCAAAAAGGAAGGCTCGGATAGGTTTCAATACGTTGCTAGATTAGTCGATTGTGCGGAGTAACTACGTCCGTCACCATGTATCGCTCAAGGGAGATAAAGAGAAGCATAACCCTCTCCTTGTGGGAACCGTTTACTTAGCGCTTGAACCGAGTGCTACCAACACCGACACCCGACGTTCGGAGCGAGATATCTTGATGGCTTTTGCGGGAGAAACGGAAACAAACTCGCCGCCAACATCTTTTTGATACCGAGCCTTTATCATCTCCCGATAACACTCATAGAATTCGGTCGACTCATCCTGAGAATCCCACTCACTCGTCCACGAGACGAATCTCTTAGCGCTCTCTCCCTTAAAGATTATAACTCTATCCCTTCGCCACCCTTCAGCGCATGCGGCGCCCCTGTGCTTGGATGATAAGGCGGTACCTAGGAGCGCAGAGACCGCGAACTCTCCCACCGTATCGGCGTAGATCGGGGAAGCCTTTTCAACGGGGCGCTCTACATCCTCACGAGGAAGCTGCTCTGGAATGAACGAGCGATTTACATACTGCTCTGGATGGAGAACCTCCCGAGATGTCGTAGGTGGATGAGAAAAGGCAGCGTTTATCGCCGACATCCCACCAAACCTTTGCACGTGGCGAACAAACGTAAGCCCATCAAGGTAGGGAAACAGCAGGATTCGTTCCAAGGTTTCGGGAATCTTCGCGGCGGACTCTGGAAAGGTGACCTCTGAAAGACCTTTTGAAGACCTACTCGATCTTCCGGTCATAAAATCCTGCATGATTGCGGTAGCGTCCCCCTCAACGAGTGCCGCACGGGCCATGAGCTCGTCACTCTCTCGCTCCTTAGGATCAAGAAAGTGAGAGAGCCCGAACTTCTGATCCTGCAACGCGTGGGTGAGCTCATGCACAGCGACCGGACCTTGAAGGTTTTCCGGCATAGAATCGAGCATCACGAACTCCTTCCTGTCAGGATCGTAGTAGCCACCGATCTGCTGCACATACGCCTGCACGATCTCTTTCTCGTAGGGGTAGTCATCCGGCACGATCCCAAGCGCTTGGTACCAGAGCTGTTCCATCGCCAAGGTCTCTTGCGGAAACTTTTCCGCTATATTCTTTCGGAGAAATATCTCGATCTCTCCACGAGAGCGAATAACACACGGAACCGAGGCGTGAGGAGCAAGGGAACGGAGCTTGCCCGCCTCAAGAAGCGCCCGCTCGGTCACAGCGCACATGCTTGGCTCCGCGACAGCGTGCGGGCCCGACACGAGACACAACGCGGTTACCACAAAGAACTGTGCGCGGACGACACGCGTAAGGATCCCCAGCGAGCTGTTGAATATGTACCTCGAAACCATGCTCGTTACTTTTCGTTTTTAGCTCGTAAAATCACCTCGAATCGTTGCGGCGAGCACTCTTCGCGAGTTAGATTGCGCACATGTCGTCTCGCTCTAAACTCACCATTCGACAGGCCCGAGAGAACAACCTTAAAGCTCTCAACCTCGACTTACCGCACGATACCTTCGTCGGGATAACCGGACTCTCCGGCTCGGGAAAATCTTCCCTCGCTTTCGACACTATATACGCTGAGGGACAACGGCGGTACATCGAAACCTTCTCTCCCTACACTCGGCAATTCTTCGACAAGGTAAAGCGTCCCAAGGTCGACCTGATCGAGAACGTTCGTCCCGCCATCGCGATTCAGCAACGCACGCGGATTGTAAACTCGCGCTCGACCGTCGGGTCGATGACCGACATTAACGATTTCTTAAAGATCGTATGGAGCAACGTCGCGACACCAGTATGCCCCGAGTGCGGACTTGAGCTCTCGCGTTGGGACGCCTCCTCTCTGACCTCACTCCTTGCCAAGTGGATTGAGACCAAGAAGGAGTCGACCTTCCTCCTTGGGCTCAAGGTCCAAAACTCCAAGGAGGTCCTGGAGCGACTTCAGATGCTCGGATACTCCCGCTACTTCGAAAAGAAAAAGGGTAATCTCGAAAACCTTGAGGAGACCCCACCCCTCAAGAAGCTTAAAGAGGTCTCAATCATTCTTGATAGGTGCTCCAGCTCATCGTTTACTCCGGAGAGAGTTCGAGAGTCACTCGAACAGTGCTTTGCGCTTGGCAATGGCACTGTTGAGGTAACTGAGGTCAGGACTCGCGCTGCCCGTCCCTGGCTTCGCATTCCCGTCTCAGGAACCGCGCACGACCCTCACCAGCGGTACGAGACGCACATCTTCAAAAACACCTTCCACTGCGGAGACGGCGAGGTCTCTATCGAACGTCCCCGTCCTTCCCTCTTCTCCTACAACCATCCGATCGGAGCATGCCCGGAGTGTAACGGGTTCGGCAAAGTGCTCGTTATTGATCCTCACAAATGCGTACCTGATCACAGCAAATCCATAGCCAGTTACGCGGTTGAGTGCTGGAAAGGCCCCTCGGCGTCGGATGAACATCGAAGACTCCTCTCATTTTGCAAGAGTGAGGGGATCCCGATCGACGCGCCCTGGGGATCGCTATCAACAGAGCAACACGATCAGATCTTCAACCACAAATCTCGAACATACATCGGTATCAACCCTTGGTTTCAGTGGCTTGAGAAAAAGAAATACAAGATGCACGTCAGAGTCTTCCTTGCTCGATATCGCGGGCAGGTTGACTGCACGGTGTGTGGAGGGACGCGGCTCAAATCGGATGCGCTCGCGTATAAGATAGATGGGAAGACGATCGCCGAGGTTTCCTCAATGCCTCTCGATGAACTCTCACCTTGGTTTTCCTCGCTTCAAAAATCGCTCAAGGAAGCGAAAAAGCTACCTCGGCAATTAGCTGAGGTATTTAAAAACATCTCAAGTCGGCTCGACTACCTTATTTCTCTTGGGCTCCCCTACCTCGCCCTCGACCGACTCTCTCGAACACTCTCAGGTGGAGAAACGCAGCGCGTCAATCTCGTATCCGCCGTTGGCAGCAACCTTATCTCCACCCACTTTGTACTCGATGAACCATCCGTGGGGCTTCACGCTCGGGACACCGAGCAGCTTATCAAAGCTTTGCACGACCTGACGGAGCGGGGAAATTCCCTCACGGTTGTAGAACACGATCCTGACTGTCTCGAAGCCGCCGATACGATTCTTGAACTTGGCCCGGAAGCTGGTGAAAAAGGTGGGGAGGTTACCTTCTGCGGACCGCAAGAGGAGTGGCCTGGATTGGGCATGCGCCCGTTCGACCTCAACGACACCCCGCCGCTGTTCGCGAAGCGACTTGAGATTCGAAACGCCCGCAACAGAAACTTAAAATCACTCTCGGTAGACATTCCTCTCGAATCCTTCGTCTGCCTTACTGGCGTATCCGGTAGTGGCAAGAGCTCACTTCTAAAAGAGGTAATTGAGAACGCGTACGAACTCTACACCGGGGTCATTCCGGGCGAGAGCACAGTCGATGCTCAGGTGACAGGATTCCAGCATGTTCGGCAGGTTCTTCTCATCGATCAATCGCCGCTCTCAAAAACCCCGCGCGCAAACATCGCGACCTACACAAAGATGTGGGACCGTGTCCGAGATCTATTAGCCTCTACCGATGAAGCTAAAGGCCGAGGGCTCACGAAATCATCTTTCTCCTTCAACGTGGCGGGTGGCCGGTGCCCGGCGTGCGAAGGAGCCGGGTTCATTCGCGAAGACATGCAGTTCTTGAGCGATGTCTTCATGGAGTGCGAATCGTGTCTCGGGATGCGCTTCCAGGCCTCAGTTCTTGAAGTAAAGTATAGCGGACGAAACGTACATGAGATCCTCTCGATGAGCGTTGACGCCTGCCGAGATTTTTTCGAGAAAGACCTCCTCATCTCAAGCGTGTGTCGAGTGCTCTCACAGCTTGGTCTTGGACACATAACCCTAGGGCACCCACTGAGCGATCTCTCTGGTGGCGAGGCGCAGCGATTAAAGCTCGTTCCCCACATTATGGAAGGTGCACGGGGAACCTCACTTTTCCTTTTCGACGAGCCAACCACCGGACTCCACGTTCGGGATGTCGAGCGCTTGATAGAGCTCTTCCACTACCTTAGACTGCAGGGGCACTCCATTCTGTGCGTTGAACACAACCTCCGCCTCATCGCTGCCGCGGAGTGGCTGATCGACCTTGGGCCAGAAGGTGGCGCCAAAGGTGGAGAAATTATTAAAGCTGGGACACCCGCTGAATTCGTCAGAGACCCCCTTGGCGCGACGGGTCGCAAGAGCCTTACCGCGCATTACCTGGCACAGTTCGCTGAGCAGTACGCTCGTCCTCACAAGGCCCGGACAACGAAAGCAAAAGCCCGACGAGGCAAGCGCTCTCCAAAAGCGCCGGCTACTCACATCCATATCCGAGGAGCCAAGGAGCACAATCTTAAAGATATCAACGTCTCGATTCCGCTTAACTCTCTGATCACTCTCACGGGCGTCTCGGGGTCTGGCAAGTCGACCATCGCGAAGGACATCCTCTACGCTGAAGGGCAACGACGATACCTCGACTGCCTCTCCCCCTACGCTCGCCAATTCATCAAAGAGCTTAAAAAACCAGCCATCGACGACATCTCGCACGTTCAACCTACGATCTGTGTTTACCAACACACCTTTCAGCCCTCCGCGCTCTCAACCGTGTCGACCATGAGCGAGGTATACAACTTCCTTCGGCTACTCTTCGCTAAGATCGGAATTCAGTACTGCCCAGACCACCCAGAGGAGTCGATCTCACCACTTTCAGCGGAGCAGATTGCGCAGCACATTAAGTCCTCCTATTCCGGAAGTATCCGCCTTTTGGCGCCAGTCATTAACAACAAGAAGGGAAACCACCGCGCCGTGTTTCAGCGAGCGATCGAAACGGAGATCTCTGAGGTTCGAGTCGACGACGTTATAGCGCCCCCCTCAAAGTTCGCTGATGAAGGGCTCGCCAAAACGAAGATTCACTCGATCGATTTCGTGACAGCGCGATTTAACGCTAAGACCATGCCGGTTGACCTTATTACCGAAGGGGTACAACAAGCACTCAGTATCGGTGGCGGTACGGTCGTCGTGCTTGGGCCCTCTGGCGAGCGAGTGTTTAGCTCTGAGCGAACATGTCGAATCTGCCAACGCGGTTTCTTTAAACCTGACCCCGAGGACCTCTCCTTTAACTCCCGACGTGGTCGGTGTCCGAAGTGCGATGGATACGGGACCGTTCGCACTAAGGCATGCCCAACCTGCCAGGGCGCTCGCATTAACGAGATCGGCCGAAACATTCGGCTTCTCGATAAAAATATCTTTGAACTTACAGCGCTCTCCTCTGTTGAACTACGCAAGGCGCTCAAGAAGATCTCAGCGGATACTGCACTCTCCTTTATCGCGGATCCGATCGTTCAGGAGCTCAACGGCAAACTCGATACCCTCACCCACCTCGGACTTGATCATCTTTCACTGAATCGTGAGTGCGCTACGCTCTCAAATGGAGAGCTGCAACGCCTGCGCCTCGGTACCGCTATCGGCTCCCCGCTCTGTGGCGTTACCTATATTTTCGATGAGCCAAGCGCGGGGCTTCATCCGGCTGACAACAAGCGGCTCCTTGGAAAGCTCGTTGAGCTCAAAGACCGCGGAAACACGGTCATCCAAATTGAGCACGAGATCGATAACATTCGAGCGGCTGAGGAGATTATCGATGTAGGCCCCGGGGCGGGAACCCATGGGGGAGAGATCGTATTCCAAGGTTCTGTGCATGAAGCCGTTACTTCCAAGAAGTCACTCACAGGACTGGCACTCACTCGGGAACTCCAGATTAAAAATGAAGCCCTCAAATCCGAAGAAAAACTAACGATTCGTGGCGCGACCAAGAACAACCTCAAATCCCTCAACGTTACCGTTCCTCTGAGAAGTCTCGTCACCGTCGCCGGCGTTTCGGGCGCTGGAAAGAGCTCTCTCGTGCACGGTGTGATAGGAGAGGCCCTCGATGGAGGAGCCGATAAGAAGGGCGCATTCGATGGTCGTCACGGTTCCGTTGAAACCTCTGTAAAGATCGACAGGTTCCTTATTGTCGACCAACAGCCGATCGGAAAGACCTCACGCTCAACACCCGCGTCATACCTTGGCATTTGGGATGAGATCCGCAAGGTCTTCGCTGAAACGCTTGAGGCGAAATCCCGCGGCTGGGGCCCTAGCTTCTTCTCGCATAATACCGGTAAGGGGCGATGCCCAACGTGCAAGGGACAAGGACAACTGACCCTTGAAATGAGCTTCCTCGCTGAAGCTAAGGTGGAGTGCGAAAGCTGTATGGGAAGTCGATTCACTCCGGAGGCGGACACGGTGAAATTCCGAGACCTCTCAATAAGCCGCTCCCTTCAGCTTACCTTTGATGAGGCTCGCACGTTTTTTATTAACCACCGAAAGATTCATCAGGTATGCAAGCTCGCCTGCGACCTGGGACTTGGGTACCTCACCCTCGGGCAGCCATCATCCACACTGTCAGGTGGAGAGAGTCAGCGATTAAAGCTTGTCTCCGAGCTTCATCAGTCACGCAAAGGCCACACCCTCTACATCCTCGACGAGCCGACAACGGGACTACACCGTCTTGATGTCGACCTCTTACTGAAGGGTCTGCACGCCCTGGTAGACCAAGGCAATTCAGTAATCGTGATCGAACATGACGCTGACATGATCACTCAATCTGATTGGGTCATTGAGCTCGGTCCAGAGGCCGGTGAAGGTGGAGGTACAGTCATTTACGAGGGCGCACCACACGGTTTGCTCAAAGCTCACACACCGTGGTGCGCGGCACTCAAGGAGCGGGTCGCAATGCACTCCGAACTCCTCGCGGACCGCGCAGCGTAGTCGGACTATTTTCCGCCGGGATAGCCGTTAACGCGCTGACGGGTGCGAGTCGCTTTCAAACATACCCCGTATATCTCTCCACCGTTGGTGAGATCCCAGGTATGCTTCCCTCCCTTTAAAACATTCTTGATTCGAATGAGGGAGAGTCCGTACCCCATATATCCAACATATTTCACGACTGGAATCTTAACGGACGCGACGATCTGTCCCGCCCTCCAGGTGTTCTTGGTCACAAACTCGTTACCGTAGCCAACCGTATTCATCAGCAGGATCGGCTCGCCAAAATACTTACCATCAGAGGATGGCTTAATTGACGCGACAGGCTTTCGAGAGAACTTCTGCTCCTTAACAGCGATCTGAATCGAGAAGATTCTGTCGTACAACGCGGGGTCAACTCCGGAGAGATCGAGCTTAATCTGCGCTACGTAGCGATCGGTTTTTTTACCACACGCATCTTTCGTAAGATGGAACCAGGGAGCTATGTATCCGTAGTACGGACTGTACGAAGATGCTGTAACAAAACTTTCAGTAGGCTCATTTACGCCATATGAGCGCATACCGTACGACGTAATCGTTGGATGATTGGTCGCCAGAGCGGTCGCCGCGTCAAGGCTACCAATAAAACCACCCCTCGCCGTTCCGCGAATGCCAACCGGCCCCGAGATATTCATCTGCACGGCGTTCGACATATTTCCGGTCGAAACAAAGAAGACTGATATGGTTTTGAGACCGCGCTGGTCTGGGCCTAAACTGATCTCATACTGCTTCCCATCGGGAACGATCTCATAGGGAGCCAGCTCCTGAGCGACAGCTGCGGTCCCACTAACGAGGAGAGAAGTCAAAAGCGATAGGATTGTACGAACGTTCATGCCAGATACCTCTCTAGAAAATCTTCTGGAAGAGTTATGAAGAGAACAGCTTCGTATGTGACATGACTGTTTCAGCTAGCCGAAGTTCTTGACGAGATGTGCGTGTTCGACTGACGCAGAGGGGTGAAGCCGTCCTGGGGCCGGCAAAAAGCTAGTCGTATCAACACTCTACAAAAACCCTCCACCGAACTGAAGCACGAGAGACGTTTAGCCAGATACGGGGGTGTACACGGTTTTTAAAGTTTTTATGACGGCACATCCTCCATCATGTATGTTCGACGCCCTCTCAAAGCTTGAGAAAGCCGTGGAGGCCGCTGCCCGATCCATTACATCCGCAAGCGTTCAAGACCACGCGGTTCTGAACAGAATCTCGTCTTACAAAGAGATAATCAGAAGACAACACTCGTTACTGGGGGACCTCAAGCGAGCCTCATCCCGCGAAGACTGGAAGGAGGTCTCTCGCATCACGAGCCTCGTACATGGGTCATCCCTCATGATTAAGGTAGATGTCGGTTTTCTGCTCTCTCACCTTAAATCTCGAACTCCAGCTTCCAGCGCTCGCTCATAGCACTTCCGTACCCCTAAGACTTCAGAGGGGGCCACCTACATTCACCGTCACCGGCCTGAGGTTTGGACATCGGCTGTAGGTATTTCGCTTGTCGAGAGCCCCTTCGAGGATTATGTAGGAGGGAGCGCACTGTCGACCCAAATGTTGTTGGAGCTCCGTCGACACTGTCAGACAGGTTCGTTTGGATACATCGCAGACTCCCAGAGGTACATTCATGCCAAGCAATTGCTGGATTCAAAAGCTACTTTTCACCATCTCCATCGGACTCGCTCCTGTCGCTCTATCGGGATGCGTCACCTCAACATCGCATCACAATCCAAATATGCGAGGGCTCCAGGAGGTCATCCAGACAGAATTCCCCACCGTTCAGGGCCCGCGCCAAAGCCTTGCAGCATATAGCGGAAAGATTGTGATGCTTCACTTTTTCGCGTCGTGGTGCTCGGACTGTATCGGTGAAGCGCCATCCCTTTCAAACCTCGACGCCGCTCTGAGAGGGTCGGATTTTCAAATAGTCGGGATAGCTATCGATGCCGACCCTTTCGAAACAGGCAGTTTTGTTTCCCGATTCAAAATTCCATTTCCAGTTATCATTGATACCCAAGGAGAGTTGAAACAATACTTCTCTGTTAAAGATGTTCCGACCACGATCTTCCTTGATCGGATGGGAGTGCCGGTAACTTTCCAGGATCCTGAGACCGGGACAGCGACCGCGAAACTAAGCGGAGCTCGACGGTGGGATACAACGAAGCCGGTGGAAATGATCGCGGGTATGATTGAGGCACGGTAGCGCCCCTTCCGGGTAACGAAGAACGAATTCCTCGAACACGCTCTTCCGACGTCTCCTCGCATCAGACTACTAACGACGGAACGGCTCGAAGAGCTCTAGAGCCGTTTGAAACACGCTCTCTGGGTCGCTCTTGGGATGGTGGAATATGAAGATCTTTTGACACCCACTCGAGGCTATCGGCAATGCAAGCTCCGCCACAGGAGGAACACCTCGCGGAGCTTCTTGATCGGTCCTCGATTGAGTAATCTGCTCACCGGCGTGATGAAGTCCATCAAACAGAAGCCACTTTCCTTCCCGGGATCGAATGAGCATCATGACGCTATCGCCCAACTCATACCCCAATCCATTATGATTCTCACCCCACGAGCTCCCAACTCCAGGCACAAGACTTTGGGATGGATCGGCTATCCCCATCCCCTCATCAGAGACCATGCACATAAGGAACCGCTGAGGCCGCTCCGACCGATCCAGGCAGGCAAACTCCTTTAGAAAGATAGCTCCGGGCGCGAAGCACACACTCCCACTCGGTGGAATGTGAGGTATCACCCTCCCATGCTGCGCTACGTTGCGCGATGCTTCGGTTATCGCTGAGGACGCCGTAGAGACGGAGTCGCTCGAGAGGTAGTCAGGAAATTCAGCGGCAAGGGCTTGGCGGTTATAGACAGCTCCCGGAACGCCTCGCCATCCGGCGTC
>JAIXQT010000166.1 GCA_027485595.1 Pseudomonadota bacterium
AGCGAGTCCCTGGATGGTGGTGCCGGAGGCGTCCTTGATGAGGGTGATGCGAGGACGCTCGATCTCAAGATTTGAGATGTCGAGCTTTTTGCTCAACAGCGGTCGCAGCGCAACCGAGGCCGTGAGCCCCCCAAGGGAGAGGGCGTCAGACTTCCCATCAGCGGCGAGGACCTTGACCTCTTTGACGGAGAGGTGGCAGGTGGGAAAGAGGGAAGCTGAAATTTCGCCGAGTTGAACTTTCGCGCCGAGGGTCGTTGAGAGCTGTTGCTCGATCTGGGGACGGAACCCTGAGACGATGTCGTTAAGTTTATAGATGACAACACCGACGCCGGTGCCGATGAGGATGAAGAGGGAGAGGAGGGAGAGAATGAGCTTTTTCTTCATAGTGAGGGGAATCATATGTGGCGGTCCCGAACGCCGCAAGGTGCCCGCTCATCCTTGATGGGGTGAGGGCTTCTGCCCGTGGACTCCCTCGAAAAGGTGCCGCTCTTATGGTAGAGGTTCTATCCTATGACTGATTTTATCCTTGCTCACAAAATAGAGACCTTCTGCCGCATCGGTTGCTCAGAGGCTGAACGCTCATTTCCGCAACGCCTCCTCATCTCCACCCGTCTAGGTGTTGATGCGCGTCGGTCTGCGCTCTCGAAGGATCTCTCAGATTCCGTGTGTTATGCGACGGTATGTCAGATGATTCGGGAGATCGGAGCCTCTCAACCCTGGGTTCTCGTGGAGGAGTTAGCTGAGGTGTGTGCAGATCGTTTGTTCGAGAGATTCTCTCTCATCACTGAGATTCATCTCGTGGTAGAAAAGTTTATTCTCCCCGGCGTTGAGTTTGTGGGAGTTGAGATACACCGCGTTCGTTAGACGCCTAAACAAAAGAAGACCAACCCAACGGAGCTCTATCTCTTGGCCCGTCTGGCGGCTCGAGCGTCCTCAGCCGCCTTGAGAGCGAGGCGTGCTCGCTTTGAATCGATGCACCGTAGGGCGTAGGCCGCTGAGCTCGCTACACCAACGTTCTCATCATACATCAGTTGGGCGATCCGCGGTACCGCCGGTTCTCCTCGTTCGCCGCACTTGGCGATAAGGAGAAGCGCTTTGTTACGTTCGCTCGCTTTATCGCTGTTGAGCGCTCGGAGGGCGTTTGGGAGGCCGTCTTTGTCGCAGCATCCGGTGGCGGCAATCGACACTCCGAGGGCGAGAATGAAGCATAGACAATGAGGGAAACGAATCACGCGACCCCTTTGCGACAGATCCACGAACCGACTACAACCAACGCGGCGGCGAAGAGAAGGGTAGCCGACATCCCGTGTCCTGAGATGTAGGCGGTTATGAGGGTTGAGAGGAGGGGGATCAGCATCGAGGTGGTCGAGATGGTTACTACGTTACCGAACCTCATGCCGACGTCCCAGAAGAGGTAGGCGAGCGCCGCTCCGAACGACCAGCCGATCATAAGGAACCAATCCCTAAACGTGGGACTGAGGTCTTCATTCGGGATGACAAAACCAGCTCCGAAGAGGATGAGGCTCCCGATGATCATGTAGACAGGGACCGCCGAGGCGCCATCAGGGTTTGAAAGCTTTCGCGAGTAGTTGCTATAGAGGGCCCATGCGATGGCGCATAGGATCGCTGATGAGTAGGCCCATGCGTTGAGGTGTGAGAGGACGTTGTGTGTAGCTCCCTCAGGAGCGGTTGCTACTTTAGCTAACCCAATTCCAAGCAGCACCGCCGCCATTCCGGGGAGAAGCCAACCGTTTGCTCGTTTGTGAAGAATGGGAATTGAGAGGAGGAGGGTGAGGGAGGGCCACAGGTAGTTCAGCAGGCCGGTCACTAAAAGCTCCCCTTTTGAGTGGACGAGAGATACGGCGAGCCAGCAGAGGGTGAGATTAAGGATCCAAAAGGTTCCGCACACGAGATGGCACCGACGAGAGTGCAAGCCGATTCGTCTGAGGTCTCCCCGTATGAACGCCGACACCGCAAGGATCGCTCCCGCGATTCCAAGTTCAAGTGTGGCGGCTCGGAGCGGACCAAACGCACCCCCAAGAACGTTCATAACAAGGATCGCCGCGCTCCAGATGATGCATGAGATAACACCGGCGAAGGTTCCTTGCAGTGGGGTGATGTGGGGTGAAGGCATGGTGGTTCCTAAGGCTGTAGATATAGTGGCGGCTTTTGGGGGGAGGAGCCAGGGGATAAAGATCGGCCACGACGTAGTGTTATCGGGGACTGACCACGAAGGAAGGATTCCCGGCTATCTCTCAAACGCCTGGGAGTAGAGTGCTGCCAAACACAGTAATTTCAATTATCTACCCCCTCTACCTATACGTCTCAGTATATATAAGGTACAACCCCCCTGCCACGAGGGAGTACCCATAGGATGTCATTACGAATCGTTATCAGCGCTGGAGAGGTTTCAGGGGATCGGCACCTCTCGAAGGCGGTGGCCGCCCTGAAGTCCAGGTATCCGGATTGTGAGATTCGCGGAATGGCGGGCCGAGAGTGCCAGCAAGCTGGCGCTGAGCTTCTCGTGGATTGCTACCGCAGCGGTGCCACGATGGGATTCGCCGAGCTTCTCAAGTCGATCACGAAGATATTCGCCTCGTTCAAAACGATGTCGAAGCTTGTCCGCGAGTGGAAGCCAGACGTTCTCGTGCTCACTGATTACCCAGATTTCAATATGCGGCTCGCCAAGGTTGCACACCGCGCGGGCGTTCGGGTGGTCTACTTCATTCCACCGAAGGCGTGGGCGTGGAGACCCGGACGGGTCGAGCTCATTAGGCAATTCGTCACGCAGGTCGCAGCGATCTTTCCGTTTGAAAAGAAATTCTATGCTGACCGCGGCTACTCACACGTTACGTATGTGGGGAATCCGCTCGGTGACAAGGTAACGAACGAGTGGCCCGAGCGTGACAACACGCTGCTCATGTTACCGGGAAGTCGGAAGTTTGAGGTTGATCTTATTTTGCCACCGATGCTTCGGGTATTCGAACGGCTCCGTCGTGAACGTCCAGAACTGAAAGGTCGGGTTGTCGCAGCGCCCAACATGAATCCCGAGCAGCTCTCCGCGTTCGCGCGGAACGTTGTCTCAACGACTACCCTCGAGCACCTTTCATGGACCCATGAGGACGCGCTGAAGGAGATGCGAACAGCTCGAGCGGGAATCCTGAAATCGGGAACGTGTAATCTCGAAGGGGCGGTCGCGGGGCTTCCGTTCGTATCTGTCTACAGTGGTTCGTGGGTAAGCAAGGTGATAACCTTCTTTCTCGTGCGACTCAAAGAGTACTCACCGGTGAACATCATGCGCTCCGGAACGGCTCGCGAGGTATTCGGCGTTCGAATCGATGAGGATGCCTTGGAAGAAGCCGTCATCGAGATCCTTGATGATGGTCCACGTCGAGAGACAATGATCGCGGCTCTCGGTGAGGTTCGTACGATGTTAACGAGTTTCGATATTCCACCAGGAATGAATCACCCCGGAACCGCGGCTGAGCGCTTGGCCCACGTGGTTGTAACGGTGGCGCGAAATGACAAGAGCTCTCAGATGAACGAAGAGCGAGGAGCGGAAAACGGCTGATGTACAGACGAGTATTACAGTATCTCAAGGCTCATAAAGCTGGGTTCGTCAGTGCGCTCGCGTGCATGGTTATCTTCGGCGCGACCGATGGTGTCGTTCCCTTTTTGGTGAAGTACATCCTCGATGGCGTGTTCACCAACCGAGATAAGAAGCTTCTCTGGATTCTGCCCGGCATTCTCATGGGCTTTGCAATCATCCGCGCGGCGAGCGATTTCGGGCAGCAGTTCCTGATGGCTCGCGTGGGACATCGGGTTACCGAGGATATTCGTAACGACGTTAATCGTCATGTACTCTCGTTGTCCCCTGATTTCTTCGTTCGGCACTCGACGGGAGAGCTTCTCTCGCGCGTCACGAGCGATGTGCTCCTTATCCGAACCCTTCTTACCGATTCGTCTGCGACGATTATTCGTGACCTCATTCGCCTCATCGCGCTCATGGGCTCGTGCTTCTATCTTGATCCAACGCTCTCAGCTATCGCGATCATCTTCTTCCCAATGGCAGGCGTTCCGATTGCGAAGATTGGCAAAAAGATTCGCCGCCTTTCGAAGCGAGGACAGGACGCTATCGGACAGCTCTCTGCGCTCTTTCAAGAGAGTATGCAGGGACACCGAGTCGTGAAGATCTTCTGTCGTGAGGATTACGAGCAGGCCCGCTTTGAGAAGGGGAATCACGAACTCACCCGCACCTTCATCAAGTCTGAAAGGATGCGCGCGGCCGCTGGACCCATCAACGAAGTGCTCGCGAGTCTCGCTGTCTCGGGTGTGCTCATGTACGGAGGGTATACCGTCATCTCTGGTGTACGCTCTTCAGGCGAGTTCATGGCCTTCCTTGTCTCCGTATTCTTGATGTACGAACCGTTCAAGAAGCTCACCCGCGTGAACGCAACGATTCAACAAGGGATCGCGGGCGCGCAGCGTATCTTTGAGATCTTGGATACCAAGCCGTCTGTCACTGAGCCGGCGGTATGTAAGCCCCTGCCAACTCGGTATGATATCGAATTGAAGAATGTGGCCTATGAGTACCCTGCTCGTAACGGTGGAGATGAGCTGAGCCTCGCTCTTGATGGGATCTCACTCGTTCTTCCAGAGGGGAAGAAGGTCGCCCTTGTCGGTTTCTCCGGCGCCGGAAAGAGCACGATGGTAGATCTCATTCCTCGCTTCATTGACCCTTCGAAGGGTGGGGTTTTCCTTGGTGGAGTTGATCTTCGGGAGCTCTCGCTCAGCGGACTCCGCGGGCGGATGGCGATGGTTGGCCAACACACCTTCCTTTTCAATGACACGATCTACAACAACATCGCCTACGGTAACCCGTCAGCTACACGGGCTGAGGTTGAAGCGGCGGCGAAGGCGGCTTTCGCGTACGACTTTATTATGCAACTTCCTTCCGGCTTTGAGAGCCTCGTTGGAGAGGGGGGTATGACCCTTTCCGGTGGTGAGCGACAACGGCTCGCGATCGCTCGCGCCATCTTGAAGAACGCGCCGATCCTTATCCTCGACGAGGCAACAGCGTCTCTCGATAACCGAGCTGAGCGAGAGGTGCAGTCAGCGATCCAGGCGTTAGAGCAGGGGCGAACGACGGTAGTTATTGCGCACCGACTCTCAACGGTTCAGGACGCTGACCTCATAGTCGTTATGAGCAAGGGGCAGATCGTAGAGGAGGGAACCCACGCGCAGCTCCTTGAGAAGGGGGGCGAGTACTCACGGCTTCATGCCCTTCAGTTCCGGGAGAGTGAGGAAGCTCGGATAGCGGCCTCGGTAGTTTAGCTTCGACGCAAATTTTCGCTCTCTAGTTCGAGAGCCTAGCCAGTCTGGCACACCCTACTTGCTCAAAGCTGCCGGAGCGTCACTGGGCTACGCCGTTGAACCAAAAGTGGTCTAGGCTGCTTCGTGAAACAAACCAGTCCTCCCACCTTTCAAAAGTGGGATGCGCCAGAGGGTTGGCTACAGCGATGCTCCTCCGCTTCGCATGTCGGCCTCGCTAGGTGTTAACGTTTTGGGCGGGAGTTCCAAAGATTGGATGCTATGACCACGGTTTTTGAGCGCCTCACTGGCTATGGTTAATAGTGCGCGTTCCTCGCACACAACAATGCCCGATACTCCACTGCGCCGAGCAACCGCCACCAAGTCCATGAGGCAAGGTCGTTGCATGACCATCGCCAGCAGAGGTTAACGCATCTCTTCCGCGAGTAAATAGAGTTCGGTGCCCATCGACGCCTTAACCGGGTCTATGGGAAAAATGATGCGAGAAGGTCTCTCCGCCCGGTATTCACCATGAGAGTCCCTGCCGATAATCTCTCCTTGTGCTACCGAGTCGAAGCCTGAGTATGATTTGGTGAATATGAAGCTCTCATCTACTTTGAGTTTCACTCCATAGAGACGAAGCACGATTGGAGCTGGATGCAGCGAGTGGGTGGTTGGGTTTATAAGACCTGTCACATCCAATAACCGATGCGCTACCTGATACGCAACCTCGGTCGCCGCCGGGTCGGTGTGTTGTCCGCATTCAAGGGTAAACGCGGTCGCGCCGTGCTGACGCGCCCAGGTTTCAGTATCTCCTGTAAGGGCTCCGTTCCCAAGAGATGCCCAACCTACGACAATTCGACCGAGGCCCAAACTACCAGCCGCCGCGAGCCCGTCCTCTTCGCACATGAGAAACGGTGGCGAGGTGCTCGTTGTCGAGTGAAGATCCAAAAGAAAATCGGAGGTCGCAAGAATTCCCTTCAGTTCCTCGGCGCGACGTGTTTCGTAGCAATCCGGTTCGTCCGAGTTTTCTTTAAAGAGCCGGTTCAGGTTTCGATGGACACTACGAACGTCAGCCCGGAGAGCTTCTTGATTAGCGATCGTCAAAAAGAGGGTTCCTCGAGCGAGGGATAGAGCGCCCGACAGGAAATCCTGCTCCAATCTTGATACGGCGCTCACTCCACACGGCTCGTTGCCATGAACGCCGCCCATGATTACCACGCGGGGACCCGGAGCCGCGGAGTTGATCTCGACCACACCCTGGATGCTATGTCTTTTCACGTTGCGCACTCCGGTCACAGCTCCTTTACTACTGCCCTACACTCTTCCGAGTTACAACGTAGTGGAAAACGCTGACATCCTCCAGAGAGGACTATTCCGCAAATCGGTCTGGTCTTCGGAGGTTCCGACCCCATTTTACGACACCCTCAACTCTTTATTAGTGGTCCGATTATGATAGGGTGCTGATAGGCCGAAAATGCAAACGGCGTGTCCGATCGGCGGGGGTGCTTATAATCGATATAACTAGCTAATATGGAACAAGATCTTAATGGTCGCACTCTTGGGGTAGAGAAAGGAACAGCGCCCGAAAACCCGGCACATCTACACGAGGTTATAGCTCACGAGGTGGGCACCCTGGCAACTTGGGTCAACGACCCTCACCATGGTTGGGACGAGCGTTCGTTTACGGGGCAGGAGCTTGAATTTGTAGTTGTCGATGCAAAGACACTTCGGCCGGCGCCGATCTCCCAAACACTTCTCCCGACGCTGCAGGCCGAATTAGGAGACACCTTTGGCTCCGAGCTACTCCAGACAAACGTCGAGATGGGCACGACTCCCCGACAACTGGGGCCACAATGTCTTGAGCAGGGAGAGCGAGACATCACGAGTGCGTGGAATGAGGCATCAAGGATAGCGAGCCGCTCCGGAAACACGCTCTTCGCAGGTGGTATATACCCGCTCTACACCTTAGAGGATTTCGCGGGCACAGATCTGCTCTACCCAGAGCGCTACGAGCACATGAATCACATTCTGATGGCGAGGAACAACGGCTCGGTAGCGCTTAGGTTTATCGAAGAGGCGGGGGCACCCAGCTTTACTAACTTCTCCTTTGAAGGGGCTCCCACCAGTCATCAGGTTCACCTCTCCGCCGCGCCAGGAGAGCTTGTGAGCCTCTACAATGCGTCGCTAGCGATCATGGGACCACTCATCGCAGTGAGTGCAAATTCGCCCGTGTTTTGCGGTATGACCGCTTGGCATGAGTCTCGAATTCCCCTGCTCGAAGAGGGAGCGGCTGGCGATCGATTTATCTTCTCAACCGGATTCGCTTCTCAGCCCTCAGACCTATTCACTGATGTCACGAGGTTCCCCCCTCTTTCGTATCTTGAGAGCGGCCGCGAGGTGCTCTTAGGCAAAAAAAAGGATGATGGCTGCGATCCCCGTCACCTGCCCGCGTTTCAGGCGCAGAACGGAACGGTATGGAAGTGGCTTCGTCCATGCTACGCGCACGATGGAACCCTACCACACGTGCGGCTTGAGCAGCGAGTTCTACCTGCGGGTCCAACTCCGATTGACATGACGGCAAACGCAGGGTTCCTTCTTGGCGCCGTGCACGGTCTTCGTATGATGGCGAATAATCCTGTCAGTCGAATCTCGTTTGAAGCGGTGCGAGACAATTTCTATGCGGGAGCTCGTCATGGACTTGACGCGGCCATGACGTGGACTGACGGAATGAAGTTGAAGGCACACGAGCTGGTTCAACAGCTTATTCCGATCGCCCGCCTTGGACTAAGCTCAATCGGGGTGCCAGACGCCGAGAGCTCTCGCTACATCGACGTCATCGAGCATCGCGTGGCAAGCAAGCAGACTGGCTCGGGGTGGTTCCTCCAGTCGGTACATTCATTACAGGCGCAGGGCTCTACTCGTGCGGAGGCTGTTCAGGAGACCACGCGTGTCATGCTCGAGTGGCAACAGAGGAATCTCGCCGGAGAGGACGCACCGGTGCATACCTGGCCGGTATTGTAGTAAAATACGAGCGCCTACGCCGAGTAAGTATGCTGGGCTCATAGGTTTGATGGCGAATCGGTCGGACTGGCTCTTGTTAAACCTGGGAGACCCTAAGGCTTGTAAAAGCCGATAAAGTAATGAGGAATAAGAGCGCACATTCCATCAGGGCTCAATTAGAAGCCGGATACATGCGTGCATCCCTCCCTTTCTTTCCGTCAAACCACTTTTCCTTGACTCCTCGGGGTGGGTTCTTACATAGGGTGTACCAGGGACTGGGCCGGATTTCTTTTGGAGCGAATCATAGGCTAAGTCGGGTTCTCTCCGGATTTTTCGAGCTCTATTCCATCGCCGACGCGCGCTCGGCGTCTTCGACGCCTCAACCGAAATATTTGAGCGACGATGGCGTGAGCGCGACAAGATTCGTTACAGCCGCTTTTCCATTGTAAGCAAGTGGTCCGCGTCAGGCTCTGCGCCTGTCTGATACCAACCATTTTTTTTGTACAGGGCAATGGCGGGGGTGTTGGTTGGGCTAACTCGCAATCGAGCCCGGGAAGCGCCCCATGTGCGAAATAATGACTCTGCGCCTTGGAGCAGTTGCGTCCCCAGTCCCCTCTGACGGCACTCTGGGATGAGGTAAATCAGGTAAACATACCCACAGGGGCTGGAGTCATGAATAATTCCGAGCTCC
This sequence comes from Pseudomonadota bacterium, assembly GCA_027485595.1. Lineage (GTDB taxonomy): Bacteria > Bdellovibrionota_C > UBA2361 > UBA2361 > OMII01 > OMII01. The sequence goes on from JAIXQT010000166.1 coordinate 9,005, forward strand.
ATCTGGCCAATTATACGCGACCCATGCCAGAGGTGCGCGCAGGACCCCGGGCGTTCTTGGCTCTTACCTTGGAGCCAACGCACGTAACGGTCGCCGCCTTGGTTATCTGATCCTAAGAAAGCTTGTGCGGTTCCGAAGCTACAAACGAACGAATCAGTTCGAAAGCCTACGCAGAGATCCGAGTGGGACTGAAAGTCTATCGGTTTTAATTCGAAAGGGCTGCCAGTAAGGCAAGATTGCGGCTTATCGCCACCATCACCCGCCTTTTTTGTCATGCAAATTATCCTACCTTTTCAAGTCACATAACCTGACATGGCACTTGTTACTGGCAGCCCTTCCTATGTCCTACTTCTTAGACATGTACGAGGGCGCCGAAACACCGCCGACGCAAACCTGAGCCGCCGCTGGCCACAGGGAATCGTCGATAGCGCCAAAATGCCTGGTCAACGCTGGAAGCGTAACATTATGGTAGGCATTGCACAGCTCATTTCGCTCTTCCTTTGAGCTTGTAGGATAGTGATGGATGTACTCTCCGACCATGGCGTGGCTGAACGCCCCCTTCTCTGGTGCAGCCCAACTTTCGTGAATTAAAGACGCAACATTTGCGCACGCCTCTCGATATCGGAGGCACTATGCGCAAACGAAGAATGCCTCGAAGTAAGAAGATGTATGATCTGTGCTTTCGGTCCCTTAGGGGACTACCTCTGCCAGC
>JAIXQT010000200.1 GCA_027485595.1 Pseudomonadota bacterium
CCCGGCGGGCACCTTCTCCCTGCCGTGCTCCTTTCAAACTACAAAAAGAAGGTTCTGTGAACATACAAGGGCCCGTCAGGAGACGGGCCCTCCGGGTCCAATCCGGGACCCGATGAGGAGCAATCCGCCCCCTACCACTCCGGCCCCTCCGATGCCCCCGGCCGCAAGTCATGCAACGATCTCGTGAGATCGTTGTCGTAGTCACCCGCTAGAGTCACGGCGATGCGGCCAGAACGGACGAATTCAGTGATGCCGTTCGGCTCAAGATGTTCGAGGAGCGCGGAGATCTCCCCTTCCGTTCCTGTAAACTGCACAAGTGTCCCACGAGCGGTCCGCTCGACTATCTTGCATTCTGCGAAGCGCTCGCGCAGCGCTGGCTCCTCATCTTGCTCGAGGCGAACGCGAACAAGCGCAACCTCACGGTGCACGATGTCACGCTCTGCGAAGACGAACACCCGGCGAACCTCAATCATGCGCTCGATCTGACGCCCGATAGTCGCGGCGATGATCGGATCGGTAGAGATAGTCACCGTAAAGCGCGAGATACCTTCCTGTTCCGTAGCGGAGACGGTAAGGCTCTCCACATTGATCTTACGCCGGGTAAAAAGGGTCGTGAGCCGGAGAAGAACTCCGGGGCTATTGTCTGTCCATACTAGAAACGTTACTGGCTGCTTCATACAAATCTCCTTCATCTACTCTAAACGGATATCCGAGATCGACGCGCCAGCCGGAATCATCGGAAAGACGTTCTCCTCCTTCTCGCACACGACCTCAACGAGGTAGGGACCGGGGGTCTCCCACATCTCGGTTAGCACGGCTTGCACATCACAACATCGCGACACTTGCTTGCTCGGAATCCGATACGCCTCAGCCAACTTAAGGAAGTCCGGATTCTCCATCTCAACCGATGAATACCGCTTATCGAAAAAGAGTTGTTGCCATTGGCGCACCATGCCGAGGAAGTTATTGTTGAGGATCACGATCTTCACCGGCAACTTCCACTGAGCGATGGTTCCAAGTTCTTGAAGGGTCATTTGGAATCCACCATCGCCGATGACAGCGAGGACGCGTTGATTCGGCACGCCAACTGCGGCGCCCATCGCGGCTGGTAGGGCGTATCCCATCGTCCCCAATCCACCCGAGGTGAGTAAGGTGTTGGGCTTCTTGAAAGGATAGTAGCGAGCGGCCGCCATCTGGTGCTGCCCTACATCGGTCACCACGATAGCCTCACCCTTCGTTATGATACCGAGGTCCCCTATTACCTTGCTCATCGTGGGAAGCCCCTCACGAGGAGCGAGATCTCGAGAGATGACCTTTTCGTGCTCACGATCATGGCACGCGGAGAACTGATCGAACCACTCCTTCGAGCGCTGACGCGTGATGAGCGGGATAAGCGCTCGCAACGCCTGTTTCGCGTCACATACGATCCCTACCGCGATCTGGACGTTTTTGTTCAGCTCCGCAGGGTCAATATCGATGTGGATAATCTTCGCCTCGCGGGCGTACTCAGAAAGCTTTCCTGTTACCCGGTCGTCAAATCGCATTCCTACCGCGATGATCACATCGGCCTTATTGGTGAGAACGTTCGGTCCGTAGTTTCCGTGCATGCCCAACATCCCTACATACAGGGGATGGTTGGTTTGGATAGTCGTTAGTCCGAGCAAAGTTGAGGCGACCGGTATCTCCGCTTTTTCGGCGAACGCTCGAGCCTCTTCGTGCGCCCCGGAGATGAGACAGCCGTGACCAACCAACATAAGAGGACGCTTCGCCTCATTGATCAACCTCGCGGCCTCTCGCAAACCGGAAAGTTCAACGATATGCTCACACTCCAACGAACGTCCGCTCGGAATTTGCGAGAGATCCGCTGTTATCTTCTCAAACTGCGCGTTCTTGGTGATATCGATCAGAACGGGGCCGGGCCGTCCCGAGCGCGCGACAGCAAACGCCTTTGGAATGACGGCGAGGAGCTCCTCCGCGTTCGTTACCTGGTAGTTCCACTTCGTAATCGGAACGGTGATGCCGATAATATCTGTCTCTTGAAACGCGTCAGTTCCAAGGAAGGAGCTCGCGACCTGCCCCGTAATACATACGATCGGAACGGAGTCGAGCATCGCGTCGGCGATGCCGGTGACGAGATTTGTCGCCCCGGGGCCGGATGTAGCCATACACACGCCAACCCGGCCACTCGCTCTCGCGTATCCCTCGGCCGCGTGCGCGGCACCTTGCTCGTGACGAACGAGGATATGCTGAATATCATCCCGATAATCGTAGAGCGCGTCGTACACCGGCATGATCGCTCCGCCGGGATAGCCGAAGATCGTGTCGACCTTCTCGCGCTTAAGGAGCTCCAGTAAAAGTCGTGCACCAGTATACTCCTGAGCGGCAGGAGCGTTTATTTCTTGGGGGATATTGTGAGCGGTACTCATCGGGAACCTTTCTGTTAAAAATAAAAAAGCCCCCGCACCGTTTGACGGGTGCGGGGGCTTTATCGCCTCTACCTATACTTTTTACAGCATAGGGCCGCACCCTGCTCGTACGAGCACCACCACCACGACCACACTAACGACAACAGAGCGCCCAAGGCCCCTGCGTGCTAGAAGATTTCGAAATGAATTGGCGGCGCGTGAATGCGACATAGGCGACCAAACTAGAGCGAGATCGCGGAACAGTCAAGGCCGCTTATCATCGGCGAAGTTCTCGACTCTCCTCACGCGCTCGTGGTGGGTGCCATCTCGCCACCACTTAGCGTACCCATGCGCGGCAAATCCCGGAATAAATCCAGCACATTAGAACACCCTCAACACCAAGAGGTCGGCGCTCATCATCGTTCCCCAAAAGTGATGGGAGAGAAGCTTGTAGGAAGCGGTTCTGACCAGGTGGTATACTCTGTTTATTCCATGACGTCCGGTGGGATTTTGTTTTGGAGAGAGGTCCGCGTATGGAAGAGGTCAAAGGCCACGCAATTCTAGACGCACAAACCATTGACGAGTGCGTTATTGATCAAGACTGGGGCGCCTACTCACCCCAAGACCACAAAACGTGGGAGACCCTTTTCAATCGCCAGATAACGACACTGAAAGGAAGGGTCTGCGAGGAATACTTCACTGGACTCAAAACACTCAACCTCGTCGCTGAAACCGTCCCTGATTTTGAGAAGATGAACCAAAACCTGCGCGCTGCAACCGGATGGGAGGTGGTCGCCGTTCCGGGACTGATAGCCTCACGCCCCTTCTTCACGATGCTCGCTAATAAACAGTTCCCAGCGGGAACATTTATTCGAACCCCTGAACAACTCGACTATCTTGAGGAGCCCGACATCTTTCATGATGTCTTTGGGCACGTTCCCCTCCTCTCTAACCCATCCTATGCCGCCTATATGCAGGAATACGGACGGGCGGGACTCGCCGCGATGGATCATAAAGGGGTTAAATTTCTCGCTCGCCTCAACTGGTACACGATTGAGTTCGGATTGATTAAGGATAACGGTACGATCAAAGCGTATGGAGCAGGGATCATGTCTTCGTACGGTGAAGCCAAGTACGTTTTCAACAACCCATCGCCGAACTTCCTCCAGTTCGAGCTTGAGCGGGTGCTTCGGACCGGCTACTACATCGACGACCTGCAAGCTTCCTACTTTACCATCGACAGCTTCGATGCTTTATTCAAAGAGTGTATCGAACGTCCCTTTATTCCGCTCTATGAGTCGTGTCGGGGTAAACCGACGCTGAGTCCGTTTGAGATAACTGATTCAGATAAGGTTCTCCGGAAGGGAACTGGGGAATACTGGAAGGAGTTCCCCGTAACAAAAAACAAACTCAAGTAACGTTAGGCCCCCATGTCCGACCTCACCGCAAAGCGTTGTTCTCAGTGCAAGCCTGGCACGCCTCCACTCACTGAAGATGAGCGCGTCTCTCTCGGGGGCGATGTCCCTGAATGGAAGGTCATCGAGGGCACCAAACTTCAACGAGAATACAAGTTCAAGACCTACATGGACGGCGTCGCATGGGTTCAAAGCGCGGGAGCGATCTCGGATAACGAGGACCATCATCCCGACATCCACATCTTCTACCGTCGTGTTGTGGTGGAGCTGTGGACCCATACCGTGAACGGTCTGAGCGAAAACGATTACATCCTGGCCGCGAAACTCGACAAGAGCTATACCTCGTTCCCGGGGAAACGGTAACGCCCCCTGATGACAGATTATCGTGGGCCTCGAGACCGCCCACGCCGACGCCAATCTCTTCGAGCCGCGCCTCGTCCCGTTCCCTGCGGACGGTTCTTTTTAAGTCTGCCGATTAATTCGCTCAGCGGCTTATCGAGCGTTGGCTGAATATCATCTCTACGTTCCAAGGCTTGAAGAACCTCACCTACCGTCTCCACGGTGGAGAGACATCCGTGGCGTGGCTCTTTTCGAATTTGATCGTACAGCGATCGCCGAGATGAGCGAATCACGAGACGCGGTAATTTGAGGAGCCACGCGTTTCTCCACCACAAGGTCTTCGCCTGACTCCACGTACCATCAAGCACCACGATCCCCTCAAGCTCTTTGAGAACCTTATCTTGGTCCTCACGGGGAGTTCCCTTTTTATCAACGACGAAGAGGGAGCGATCCTTTGGAAGATCCTCAACTCGAACGCTTCCAAGATATAGAACCCCCCAACGACGATTCTCGACATCCTCACGACCAAGAGCCTTTTTGAAGTTTGGCCACGAGAGACCGGTGCGGAGAACGGTGCCGGGAAATGATGCCTGCAGGATCGGAGCTGTTCCGATATCAACGCCTGGCTCCTGCGGATGCTGCAAGATGAGAAGCTTGGTACGAGCCTTTATCGGAGAGGTATATTCGCAGACGCAGTAGGGGAACACCCGGCCACACGTCGCGCACGGCTTCTGATCTTCGGGGTTAGTTTGTGGCTCGTCCGTATCCATAGAGATCCTGTACTTCAGATCCGCTGATGAGATACCACCCTGATCGGCTTTGTTCGGCACACCCCATTTCAGCTTCGTGCGAAGGATATCAAAAGAGCGCTTTTCAGGCGAGACAACGAACCGGACTCTCTAGATTGCGTGTGTTATGCGAACAAAATCACGGAGCTGACCCGAGGGGAACCCCGCGCATCGGTGGACAGGGGGGCCATTTTCGCCCCTCGTGGCCGCACATGCAAAGCACTTCATAACACACACAATCCCAATCCCTTCCAATACCTACCCTTCGTAACAGGTCGAGGAGATAGGCAAATCTCTTATCCCCCTGTTACCTGGCGCTGAAGCACCTACACGTTCAGTCACGATTAGTGGGGTACAGACCGTAGGGCTGTGATTCTTGCGAGGACACATATGAGGTTTTTACTTGCTCTTGGTTTACTCACTCAGGGGATTGCCTCCTCAGCTTTTGCCGAACAACCGGCCCCTCATCGGGCATATAGTCACACGACTGCTCACAGGAACTCCCCTCAAGCGATCATGGACTGTCGCCGCGTCCCCCACTCAGATCCAACGAAGTCCGGACTAAGCCTCTACGATGAAGCGCTTGAGCCAGCGGGCCCGGACAATCGGTTACTACGACTTACCTCATGTCATCTCGACTTAGCCGATGCTCCTAGTCGCGAAGGTGACGCCTTCGAGGAGTTTCCGTATCTGGTAGGCTCCCGTAATGAAGCGGTCGAACGAATCGAGCGGATGCGGCTCAGACGTCCCACCAGTCATGACAAGTATCATTTCGAGGATAGTGGAGTTGTAGACAAGGAGATACATCTCGTCGGAAGCAAGGCTTCTGGAACCGTTATCGATTGCGGCGGAAAGCGGATCGGGGCGATCAGAATTTACGCCGACACCTTGCGAGACGGAAAAGTAGCTCCTCTGTCCGAATGGACAGCACCCACAGGCGTGACCATTCGTAATTGCACCGTGATCAGATCGATTGATATTGGCAGAGTCTATACCCCCGACCTCAAGGTTTGGGATGAGGCGAAGGCCGTAGTAGACAAAGCATCAACGCAGCCGGGCTTTTTGGGATTGCGAGGTCGAGTCGCTCCGAGGGGAATTCTTCTTGATCACGTAACTATAGAGGGTGCGGGGATAGCTCTTATCAACATCACCAACGGCAGCCAAGATGTCAGAATCCAAAACTCCGTGTTCGAGGGGCCGTCGAACGGCCTCGTGTTCCATATTGAGGGTTCAAAGCGCGTTACCTTCAAGAACAACGATATCTCGGCGTTTGCCGCTGACCTCGAATCGAATCTCGCTCTAGAGGAGAAATCGACGAGACCAGCGCCTCAGAACGTTCGTGAGACCATGGGAATCGACGGGTCTTCCGAGGTCAAGGTGATCGGCAATGTGTTCCATCCAGCTTTCCGAGCCGCTCGCGCCATAGCCGTGTATCGCAATGCCGGCGAGGCTCCTCGTTCCCGTCCAAGTGATGTATCTGTTCGACACGGATGGGCTCACGACAATCAGTTCATCAACAATATCTTCCTGAACTACTCTCTGGAGTTTGAGAATGATGGTTATTCCCCTATCCGGTTCGGGTGGCGAGGACGGGACCCGAAGGGCACTCTGAGAGAGACGCTTATGACCCTCTACTATGGAATTATCCGATACGCCAAGACACCCGATGGGCGAGAGGGAATCGAGGCATTGTCTCCTACACTGCAGAATTACGTGGACAGGTATTGGGGAGATCTCATGAGCATCTCTGACCTCAAGCCGAACGGCAAGCCATGGTTCGGTAACTCCTCAGATGGATTCACTGATAGCAGCGCGACCAATTGTGAATTTATCAAGGATAATGTCGCGGTTGAGAATCGTTATATTGCAGATCCGCTATCTGTTGTGGCCCCGGTTGCGGTAAACCACACCGGTCTGTTCGACGCGACTAATCACCCTGACACCGGCGCGTGCCTTCGACGAACTCACTTCGAGCGCAATGTGGTTACAACCAACGCGAGCGCGATTTATACGAGGGGCAAAGCCTCCTGCTTTCTCAAATTTGCAGCCCCCGAACAGGTCATTCCGCACGGCGCGACTGTAAGGTCGCTCGACATCGGAGGAGAGTTCCTCTACGAACAGGACTTTTCATCCATGAGCAAGTCAGGTGGAAAGCGGTTCTGTGCGGGACGGGAGTTCACCTGCGATGATGGTGAATTACGAGAGAAACCTTCAGCGTGCACCGCTCAAGAAGCCCAGATTATCCGCTTTTCCTGCGAAGGAAGTAGCTGCGATCAGACAGCTTCATGTCCGAAGGGGATGAAGATCTCAACGGCACGAGCTTTTTGCGTCGCGAGCTCTCCGGATCGAGATATGAGCCGACTGACATCACTTGGATGGAACCGGCTTCTTGTCGAGCGAGATTCTTTCACCCGTCAGGCGGGGTGTTATGTGGGGGACGTCTCCTCCACGCGAGCACCCGCTACCTTGAGCGAAGTTAAGGGACGCTCGGGAGTGCGATTTGGATGCCGTGATACTGGGACTCAACCAGAGTGCCGTATACAGGGCGAACTAGCGTGTACTGACGACTGATCGAGAGGACGGATACCGTCAGAACCGAGACACAACGTACTAAGGTCTCCCTAATCGGCTTTGTTCGGCACACCCCAATTCAGCTTCGTGCGAAGAATATCAAAATAGCTCTTATCAGGGGAGATAACGAACCGTACGGTCTGCTTCGCCTGCGTTATGCGCACGAAATCACCGGACTGGAGCTGTTGCGAAACCTGCCCGTCGATGGTCACCCAGGCATCCCCCTTATAATGTGGAAGCTTGATACCAACGGTGCTTGACCCTGGAAGAATGAGAGGTCGATTGGTGAGCGAATGCGGGCAGATCGGGGTTACGAGGAATACGCTCAGCGATGGATGCGCAATCGATCCTCCTGCGGCGAGCGAATACGCGGTTGAGCCTGTCGGCGTGGCGATAATAATTCCATCAGCTCGAATTCGAGCCACGTCGTACTCATTCACCGAGAGATCCAGCTCAGGAAGGGGCGAACGGGCACCTTTTTGAACGACTGCATCGTTGACCGCTTGAGATTCGAAGATAACAGCACCCTCTCGGACAACCTGAACGAACAGAAGCACTCGCTCAGCAGATGTTACCTCGTTATTCAGCGCATTCTCGAGAACAGTGAAAAGCTCGGTAGGTCGAACCTCGGTAAGGAAGCCAAGATTCCCAAAATTAACTCCAACGAAGAGTGGCGACTTCCCCTTCACGTATCGAGCCGCTCCGATGAGGGTCCCATCGCCACCGAGAGTCACGATTGGATCAGCTCGCTCAACGATCTCACGATGGGAGAGTCCCGGGGTAGAAAGGTTCAACGATGTGGAGGTCTGCGTATCAAGATCAATCTCTAACTGACGAGCAGCGCACCAGGCAATCAACTCCTTGGCGAGCATCATCGCTCTATCACTACCAGCCCTTGTGACTAACCCTATCCGACGTGTCATCTCTTACTTACCTTTCATCTGGGCTTTAGCCTGTTGAGGTTCACCGTCAGCTAGCAAGACGCGTAACCGTTCGTCGCCGACCTCTCGAGAGCGGTACTCTCGACCAGCCGCGGCCGCCACCACCCGCCCTGGGCCCGATACTACTGTATCATATCCGTTTGACCACGCCCTTCCCTCATCTTCGGGGAGGAGGGATGAGACTGTGACCGGTTCGTAACCTGTGAGGGAAAGTGCCGTATTACCGAGAAGATAGAGGATATACGGGGGAAACACGATGACCGCCCCCAAATTAACGGCGGCATCCCCTATGCCAGGACCGTAGGCGAAATTACTCCCAACCTCGCCAAGAACAGCCTTTGCTTGCTCGGGCGACATCGGCTTTCCGACTGCGGACATCTCATCGACCTGCGACTTCGGCTTCTCTTTCACTACCCCGCAGGCCGCTACGGAGCAAGACACGAAGCACGAGATCAGTACCGCGCGAATCCAGGGCGTTGAGCGCCCCCGGGGTTCCAGGGGAGACCCGTGATACGGCGATTTCGTGAGAGGTGGTGTCATGCAACTCAGATTAAAACAACGGACCTCTGTATGGTGCACCACTTGAGGCCACTCAAAAAGAGAGGAAACGTCGCATGCTTGTATTTTAAAGCGGGGGAGAAGTTTGGTTATCCACGTGGCACGAGGGAGGCTTCACGCAGAGAGGCTCACACTATCCGGCGACGGGCTTGTGACCACCACCCTTGAGAATGAGCGCACCGCCGAGTGTTATCAGCGCAATCGCTATAATCTGCGCTTCACTCAGCCCCCAAGCGACGACCGGATTCACTCGGAACCCCTCGACGCACACCCTCTCGAGAGAAATGAGGACCAAGTAAAGGCCAAAGCGTTGGAAGCGCCCCGTCAACACTGACGGACTCACCTCGACTTTAGAGAGGATCCACAGCACAACGAGCGATATCGCCGACTCAAAAAGTGGGGTCGGATAGACCATAACTCCCGGAGGTGTTGGCACGATTCCGGTGGCGTAGGACATCCCCCAGAATCCGCTCGTCGCTATTCCGTAATCACCATCCCCAGAGAGCTGACAGCCGAGACGACCGATCGCGTATCCGAGCGCGAGGCACGGACCAAGCGAATCACAAAACTTACCTATGTCGGTGCTATCTCGCCGCGCCATGTAGAGCACAACAAGGGACCCGATGATGAACCCACCGTAAAAGGTAAATCCGGCGCTCGAGAATATGGCGCCGAGAAGGTCGTGCCTGACCTCGCTCCAATTCTCACCTATGTACCAGAGACGCGCACCGATCAGTCCGGACACACCAGCCGCGGTTACGTATCGTTCCGCGAGCCGAGCATCAAGGCCGTAACGCTTAAAACTGATCGCGAGCCGCACGGCTCCCGCGAAGAGGGCAAGCGCAACCATTAAACCGAAGCTTCGAACCGGAAGTGGGCCAAACTCAATAAGCGTTGGGATCATAAGCTACTTGAGCAATGAGTTGATAAGGTGCCCAACGTTCGGAGAATCCCATTCACGGGGCCCCCATAAGCGGGTCTGTGGAGTTCCATCAGCTGGATCGGTAATTACCATCACCCTGTGCTCCCCGTCCAAGACAAAACTCTCGGGGAAACCCTTCACCTGATACTGACGCTTACTCTGCGCCTTATTGTCGATGATAATCGGATAGGTGATGCCGAATTTTTGGATCGTATCCCGTACGTTCTCCTCAGTGTCATCAACCGCGATTCCGATGACCTGAAAGCCCCGATCTTTGAACTTGGTGTGCAGGGACTGAAGAGCTGGCATCTCTTGAATGCAGGGCGCACACCAGGTAGCCCAGAAATTCAGAAGAAACAGTTTACCGTTAATGTCGTAGAGGGCTACTGGAGAGCCCGTTGGCGAGCTACCTTGCACGTTAGGGGCACGGTCTCCGGGATTGATTCCACTGCGCCCGTCGCTGCATGCAATACACAGCGAGAGCGCCGCTACCATCAGCACCCGAGAGAAGAGCCTCATGTAGTGAAACTCGCTTAGTTCTGAGTTGAAGGGGTAGAAGCTGATGGAAGCTTACCGTACTTCTTCTTGAATCGGTCTACACGGCCCTCGGTATCGAGAAGCTTCTGCTTGCCGGTGTAGTATGGGTGACATTGAGAGCACACACCAACACGAATCTCCGGCACGGTTGCGCCGCAAACAAAGCTGTTTCCACAGCCGCCGCAGTAAACGGTGGCATCGTAATACGTTGGGTGAATGTTCTCTTTCATAGCGGCGCAAGGGTACTGTACCGGCATTTGAGTGTCAACCTTTGGCGGGTACCACGGTTGTCAAAATACGCGGAAGGAGGCTTATTTTTGTTGAGCAGCCGCTAAAAACGCCTCAATAAACCCCTCCGGTGGCACTATTCCCCTCCGGGTATTCATATCCATAAAAACCGATTCGATCCTGGCCTCTACGGCAACTTTTCCCCGCTCATTCACTATCTTCTGGCCGATGATGAGGGTCTTCCCCTCGACCCTAAGGTCCTCACAGGTGACCGTAACCGTCCCCCGCTTAACCTCCCGCTTATACTGGGCTGCTACGGCGGTAATGACCGCCGCCTGCCCCCGGGCTAACAGAGCTTCGTTCGGAAACCCGATATGGGCCATGTAGGCCACTCGGGCCTGCTCCATGAGGAAGAAACACCGTCCATGATGGACGTGATCGTATACAGGGGCCACCCATTCATCATCGAGCTCTATCTGAATTGAAAACATTATGCCCCCTAGAATCCGCCATCTGCATCTAAGGGTATGTGTTTACCAGACTTTTCACTTCTCCTCAAAGGCGCGACGCCCCCACTTACTCCCCTGCGCTTCCACGCAAAGCATGGTGTACTACTGACTAAGCTCACTTGTAAGGACGGTCATGAAGAATCCGCACGCACTCCGCATCAAAAAAGCACTTACCCTCCTCAAGGATGCACCGCGCAAAGAGGCGCTCGTTATCTCGAGCAACCCAAGCGTGATCCGCTCACGAGACACTCACTACCCCTATCGGGCGAATAGCGACCTCTTCTACTTCACCGGCAGCCACGCCGAAGATCTCACCTTGGTGCTTCGCCCCCATGCGGCGGATCCCGTAATTCTCATTGCGCCTCCAGAGGACAAGGTCAAGAATATGTGGGACGGAGCTCCTGCGCCTATCAAACCGCTCGCGAAAGCACTCAAGGCTGGACTCCTCACGACCCATGAGCCAGTGAAGCAGATCATCGCGCTCCTTCGGGGACACGAAGCCGTGTACCTGCAATCGATCGAAGGCACTCCGAGCGCAGGTGCCAAGCTCGACCTCTCATCCCGCAGCACCCCCCTCCTTCGCAACCTGCCAGCGACATTAGTCGACGCTGAGCAGTTCACGGCTCGCCTCCGACTCTTCAAGGATCCGAGCGAGGTGGCGCGTATCAAAGAGGCTGCCGTAATCACCGGGGGGGCGTTGCAAAATGTCCTACCCCTCATTGAGGCCGGCGTGGCAGAGCGCGAGATTGGAGCCTTCATCGAGTACTTTTACAAGGTACACGGCGCCGAGCCAGCTTTTGGAACGATCGTTGCGAGCGGCGCTTCAGCAGCGACCCTGCACTATCGCTCCCTCTCCCGAAAACTTAAAAAGGGAGAGCTACTTCTCATAGACACCGGCGCTGAGCTCGATATGTACGCAAGCGATATCACGCGAATGATCCCGGTTGGGGGAACGACCTCGCCGGAGCTACGAGACCTCTATGACATCGTGCTGCGCGCTCAACTCATCGCCATCAAGAAGGTCCGTCCCGGTGTGCGGATGATGGATGTCTTCAACGCGGCCGCCAGGGAGCTTACGTACGGACTCAAATACCTTGGCATTCTCAACGGGAACGTATCTCAGCTCATGAAAAAGGGGGCCTTCAAACCCTACTTCCCACACGGCATCGGACATTCGCTCGGCATCGACGTGCATGACGCCACCCCAACCGGACAGGAGTCGATCCTTGAGAAGGGAATGGTGATTACGATCGAACCGGGACTCTACTTTTCAAAACCAGCGGGGCCACTTCCAGCGTGCGGTGTTCGAATCGAGGATGACGTACTCGTGACTACCCGCGGGCACGAGGTGCTCACGGCCAACGCCTTTACCAAAGATATTGATGAATTAGGGATGCTTATCACTCGCTGACGTCGTCGTTACGAATGAGTGATTAGCCGATAGCGTTCACGCTATCGAAGCCGTACCGGGACGGATCTGAGAAGATCAGAGAAAGCGCTATCACTCGAGGCACGAACTTGCGCGTCTCTCGTGGGAACCGGCCGCTACGCGAAAGCTCCCAGAAGTCGGACTCTCCCTCTGAGGTCATGACCCGGTTCACCGCCCCACTCCCCGCATTGTACGCGGCCAAAGCGAGGTGCCAGTCTTGGAAGTTTACGAACAGGTCGCGAAGGTGCTTGGCGGCCGCCATAGTGGAAAGCTTGGGATCTAAGCGGTCATCTTGCTTCTTACCGACCTTGAGTCCGTAGAGTCTGGCGGTCGACTTCATAAACTGCCACATCCCACGAGCTCCAGCTGGACTCGCGGCTCGTGGATTGAATCCGCTCTCTACCGCCGCCACGGAAAGGAGCTCAGTAGGAACCCCCTGCCCCTCGAACACTTTTTTCGTGGCCTCATAGTGATGGGCATTCTCGTCAAGGATCCTCAAGACCGTGCCCCGCTCTCGAGTCATGAGTCTATCAAGCTCCTCCTGAACCTCGGGGGTAACCCCGAACTCAGGCTTGGGAAGAATACGGGTCGACTGAAGCGTTAACTGTGTAGGGTTGCGCTTCGTTGGTTTAAGCAGTGTCTCATTCGCTGCCGATAGTTCGCGGGAGCCTCCCCCGGAGAGTCCCCGGCCCAACAGGCCGCAGCCGGTAGTAGAGGTAGAAATGATGGCTACGGCTACAAGGGAAAGAGCCGCTCGAATGAAGCGGTGCGGTCTAACTATCGGTAGTTCAAACAGTGTAGTGGTGGTCATACGTCAACCTCGACCACGTGAGTACACCCCAATCCTAGCTGGAATGGCAAGCACCGCGGCCCACCCCATACAGGGCATCACTCCCTCTATCAACCTAAACATATGAAATCACTTGGCTCGACCGAAAGTAACCGTCGTTCTTCTGAGTGAAACCAGACTCTCGATCTTACGCTTTACCCAATCCAACTCCCAAGATGGCGCATCTTAACCCCGTAGTGCCCGGTCCTACCCGCATAGGAAGGGGCCAGGAGAGGAGGCTCTGACAGGAATGAGAAAGAGTATGAGCACAAAGCTCGCCACGATAGTGAGCACACTTTCAACGGGATTGGGTGTCTATCGCGTCCTTTGGGGCACGATCATCTTAGTTATGACCGGCTGCGCGACCAGCAGCTTCAACCCCTCTACAACCGAGCGGTGGCTGCCCGATGGATCGCTCAGTATAGTCCGTCCTATCCCGCGACTGACCCTCATCTCGGATGCCATGGCATCGCCTAAACAAGATATATTCGCCGATCCAAAAGCGAGAATGCGTGCGCCAGAGCCCCTCCCCTCTGACGACCTCGTCCCAAAGCTCACAGTGGATACGACGAAACACACCCTTACCCTTACACGCCCGGGCGAACCCCCTATCACCATGAAGGCGCAAGGCACCTACACACTGAAGAAGGGCGCCTACACAGTGGCTCTCAAACAAACTGATCCATTGTGGTACGCCCCCCCCACCTATTTCTTACGCCGTGGGATGAAGGTGCCGGCGGACGGAAGTAAGGAGCGCTTCATGCGCGGAGCTCTGGGTCATCAAGCTCTGTTCTTCGACAAGCAACTCGCGATTCACGCCGGACCTGTCTGGAATGATGAGATCGGGGGGATAAAACTCTCGCGAGAGGACATGAACGCGGTCTACGAGACGATTTCTGTAGGTACCGCCGTCGAGGTTAAGTAGTTCCTCGATCTACGAACCAGTCCTGCAAGCACGGCTTGGTGCACGAGCACACTCTCGGGTCGATCCCACACACGTACGGCTATCACTCGTCTGAATCCAGAAACTTACGAGCTATCCTCCATTTCCCCTCCCCTCCACTCGACAAGCCGCAGAAAACGAGGCACCATGACCTCACAATCATTCTTTTTGAGTAGACGGGTTACAGGTGCACTCTCAGTGCACGGCAGAGGTACATATATATGAAGTATGAGAAGCTTGGCGGTGGTTTCATCAAGAAACGTGAGAAGCGAGTCGTTGGACTCTTTATCGACGGCACTGGCCTCGATCGCGCCACCCGTCGAATAAACCGCAAAGTAGACATGGCTGCCCTCGTTCGGGGGGTCACCTCAGGCATAGCACCCGTCGTTGCCCGTTACTACACCCTCGTTCCCTATGAAGATGATTCCCGGCAACGCGCGTTCCTCGATGCAG
The DNA here is from genome assembly GCA_027485595.1 of Pseudomonadota bacterium. Classification (GTDB taxonomy): domain Bacteria; phylum Bdellovibrionota_C; class UBA2361; order UBA2361; family OMII01; genus OMII01. The sequence goes on from JAIXQT010000200.1 coordinate 14,868, forward strand.
TTGCCCGAGCTGGTCTCTCCGTCATCGTAAAACGCCTTCCCCCAAAAGGGATCACTCGCCAGGTGAGCGTAGACCTTGAGATGGCTGCCGATATGGTCGCATTTGCCCACGGACTCTCCTCGTTTAGCAAGGAGAACGAATACATGCCGGCGGACGCGCCACTCCGCGCTGCCGCTATTCACACACCGGCTCAGTACGTGCGACGGCAACAAGCCGAGGAGGCCGAAACCGCTGAGAGCAAGGAAGTGCCCCAAGGCGAGGCGATTCCCGACATCAAGACCGCGCCACGATCCATCGTCGTTGTCTGCCCAAGTCGAGAGCTCGCATATCCCCTCTCCCTTGTGAAGGATATCGCCGCCGACACTACCTCGGCAGATTTCGGTCAGTTCAACACGGGGGACATTTTGAAATCGGCCCAGAAATGGATTGATCTGTCCGATTCAGAGACTATTTGGCGGGACTAACCCTACATTGGCTGATTTTCCGGCCAAAAAAGGTTTCCCTCGTGCAATTATATCCGACCGAAGCACTTGTAACCGCCTACACTCGGTACAAGAATAGGGCGGTTGTGTAGTGACAGGTTCTTCAGGTTTTTGCCCCGATGGCGAAAGACGCTTGTACGACAGGCTATTCGCCACATCGGGTGATGAACCGTCTTCTGTGGGTTCATCGAGCGGGCCTAGCTCGATGAACGCGGTTGGGGTCGTCGAAAAAATGGGTATAACCACGCCGAAGGATAGCTGTGTCCCTAACAAGCCACGTCAGAGCACCTGCTTCATCGACAGAGCCGCACTCTGATTGGGCATCTATTTGCGCTGAACTTCAAACAAAACTTCCCGGAGAGATCGTAGAGATTGAGGGTCACCGCGTTCGCATCGAAGCGGTTGTCGCGAAGCTCGATATCGGTAACGTGCTCCGTCACCTTACGGTCACAGCGAAAACTCCCGCCGACAAGGAGATCGTCCGGTACGAGCTCCAGTCACCCACGTCGGGTAGTCTTGCATCGAACCTCGCGGCGATCCTGTCACGGGCGAAGGATAGGGAGACCCCAGCGGAGGAGGTCGTCCGCTCTATCTCTGGATGCCTACAACGGAGCGGTCCCTACCTCATGAAGAAAGTGGTGGCCGAGCCCAATCCTTGGATTCAGCTCTCCATGGAGCGGTCAGTTCCTGATTTTGAGGAGTTCGCTCGCAACCCTCTCTCGATGGATAGCACCTTCACCCTCGAGCGAACGACCCAAGACGCTCACATCCGCGCCGTGGCGACACTTATCCCGGAACGACGATACACACTCGTACAGGCGTTCAGCTCCGCGAAGGGTGAATCATCGCTGTCTCCCAGCTTCACGTTCAAAGTTCGCTGCAGTGAGGATTTCCTTCGACAGCCGCGATCTCACGAGGAGATTGTGACTGCGCTCCACTCCGCGACATGGGAAGCAATGGATACGGTGATCGAACAGGGGGCGACGATGGCGGCGGACCTCTTTCGCGCTTCCGAGCTTGACGCTCGACTTGAGAGAGGACTCGTCGAGCCCGCTTACTGCCACACGTGTCACGTATTACCAAGTGGCGCACGAGTGATGATCGAGGAGGGCGACGCGATCGCGTGCATCAGGGTGGAGGCGTGCGCGACCGAGGAGAGCGCGGCGACGTTCTGGCGAGTAACAACACCGCTTGGGCTCCTGCTACCCGACAACCCTCGTATGATCACCGCCGATAGCGCGGTCGGAAGCCTTACAGAGGGAGCTCCTCGGCAAAGACTAGATGCGATAAAGACCCTCGACCGAATGGTAAACGCGGATATCGATAAACTTTCTCCGGAGGGACGACGCGTACCGCCTTTCTCCACGGCGCCGATCGAGACGATCCTTGGATACGGCCTGGCGGGAGTTTTATCCAGATTATCCCGTAGTGTTGTTCGAGCACTGCCTCCGACATCGGAGTACGCGATCCTCGACCTCCTGGACGGATTCCAGTCCGTCTACCTCTCTCATCGGGATATCGCCCACAGTCGGATGTACCCACAGGATCCGGACTACATCGCCTTCGGGTTGAGAAGCGATGGAGCACTGAAGATTACGATGAAGAACAAACTCCGTAATCATCTCGACGTTGTCGTGCCACAGAACTATTTTGCACAGCATGAGCATAGGGACGGCTGCGTCGAACGCCTGGCTCGGCTCTTCAATAGACAGACTCGGGAATCGTTCGTGAAACTACGAACGGATATTGAACGGCTAGCACGCTTTGAGTCTGATGAGGTGGTGTCCTCACGCGATCTTCGCTCCACCGCGGCTCAGTGGCCGTCGACAAACCACACAACGCTCAATCGAGCCCTTGATACAGCGGCCGAGATAGGCCTCGTATATGAGGCAGATACCTCCTCTTCCATCTCCGACGTCGAGATACTTTATCGTCACTCCGGTGTGTGCGACATGGTTATTTCAAATACGCACCGCAACCCACCGATCCGGATGCTTTTGCACGTCACTGAGGAGGGAATCGTCGGCATAGAACTCCTCACGGTTGGAGCGTCGTTCGAGCAAGAGGAATCCTTCGGGTTTCTCACCCCGATCTCCCTTCCCGAGGGGCGCGAGGTTTTGACCAACCTCTTTAGACTCTTTCAGGCCCCCCCTCTGGAGGAAAACTTGGGCACACGAGTACTCGCCCCACCTCTGATCCATACGCCTCTTTTCAGGTACCTGCGAGATTGTGAAGAGAGGTTCGCGGTCATACCGTAAAGCACCACGGAGTACCTATCCTCAAGCCCCTCGTGACGCCCCTGGCCTTTCGTCGCCACCACTAAAAACTCTCAAGAAGACACGCCGCGGGGCGTTTCCGGTTGACCTCTCCGAGAGGGTATCCGATACTCCGACCTCCAAGCATTTCGACGTGGCGCCTCATGGAAAAACTTCGACAGTATCGAGACAAGCAACGAAAAGAGGCTCCTCGATCGGCGCCCCCCGGCGGACGCGTTATGCCCCAAGCGCTGGAAGCGGAAGAGTCAGTGCTGGGAGGTGTTCTTCTCGATAACCAAGCTATCAACGTTTGCCTCGAACGGATCCGCGCTGAGGATTTCTACAAAGCGAGTCATCAAACTATCTTTGAGGCGATGGCCTCGCTTGCGGACAAACGTGAGCCGATCGACATCATTACGCTCGGACAGCAGCTCCGTAACATGGGACAGTTTGACAACGTCGGAGGGTCCACAACCCTCTCCTACCTCGCGTCCTCAGTCCCCAACGCGGCGAACGTAGGATACTACGCCAAGGTCATCAAAGAGATGGCGATCCGACGGCGCATTATCCATGAGTCAACGGATATCATTAACTCTGCCTTCGAGCTCGAGGGAGACATTGAGGAATTTATCGACGGCACCGAGCAGCGCATACTTGGTGTATCCGATTTCAAAACGCAGGGAGCGTTCGCCCGCGTTAGCGATGTCGTCCAGGATTCCATTCGCCTGGTAGAAAAGCTCTATGACCAAAAGGAGCCGGTAACAGGCGTTCCGAGCGGACTGATCAAGCTCGACAAGATGACCGCGGGCTTCCAGCCTTCGGACCTCGTAATTGTGGCGGCTCGTCCAGCGATGGGTAAGACCGCTCTCGTTCTTGGATGGGCCCAATACTGCGGCATTCACTATCGGAAACCAGTGGCGCTCTTCTCCCTTGAGATGTCAAAAGAGCAACTCGTGCTCCGTATGCTGTGCAGCGAGTCCCGCATCAGCAATTCCGCGGTTCGCACCGGAGAGCTCACCGAGCGCGATTTCGCCCGTATCGTCGATGGCGCCAGCAGAATTTCTGAGGCGGATATATTCATCGATGATACCCCTGCGCTGACAATTACTGAAGTACGCGCGAAGGCTCGAAGACTTCACCGAGATCATCCACTCGGTCTCGTGATCGTCGATTACCTTCAACTTCTCCGAAGCCCCGCGTACAGCCACTCTCGAGAGCAAGAGATCTCTGATATTTCGCGATCCCTCAAAGCGCTCGCAAAGGAGTTAAGTGTCCCAGTGGTCGCGCTCTCGCAGCTTAACCGTTCTGTTGAGTCTCGTAACGACAAGCGTCCGATGACCTCCGACCTTCGAGAATCCGGAGCTATCGAGCAGGACGCCGACATCATCATGTTCATCTACCGTGATGAGGTCTACAACAAAGAGTCTCCGGATAAGGGCGTTGCCGAAATCATCATCGGCAAGCAGCGTAGCGGACCAACCGGTTCGATTCGGGTCGCCTTCTCTGGTGAGTTCACCCGATTCGACAACCTGGATGAGTCCGATATGTCCATGTTGGCCGCTAACGACGCAGACCCCGACCCATTCTAGTGTCCCTTTCAGAAAGCTTTTTCACATTTGGGTCGTCGCGGAATCGAGTGGGTAGGATTCGGTATTATGCCGACGTGAACGTGCTCGTGCACCTAAACGTGAACGGAGGAGGAGTTACCCTGGCTGAAGGCATACTTGGAAAGCATGGCTCCAAAGTGCTGCCTACTGGCCTTTGGAGGTGAAGAAACGTTTTCAAAGCCGCACTAGCAGGTGGTGAAAAATGCTCACGACGGAACTATTTTTCACCACCCTGCTGGGAAGACGATCAAGAATCTCAATCGTAGTGATGACGAACTCGAGCGCTGTTCGGTAGACGTCTCGTTTTTCGTAGTCGAGCA
>JAIXQT010000046.1 GCA_027485595.1 Pseudomonadota bacterium
AGGAGCTCCTGATGAAGATGTCAAAGGACCGCGCTCGCCTCGGATCGCGAGCGCTGTCCCTTTAAAACCGCAGGATCAGCGCCCACGCACTGTGGTGTTCAGAGAAGCTACCGGGTCACGCGATAACTATTTTCAGGCCGAGACACTCCTCGAGCGCGGTTTTTCGAGACTCCGCCCCAAGACGCTCAACAAGCAGGTAAGATCGGCTCGGTAGCTTAATCGTCGCGATGTTTCCTCGCCGACGGATTGTAAGCGTTGAGATCCGTTTCAAGTGTTCGCGATCAAGCTCCTCAACAAGCCGAATGATGGCTGCTAGGACCGTCACCACCCGCTTGCCCAGCTTTGAAAGCGCCGCAAAACTATCATCTCGATTTGATGGCAGCTCACCTCGATGATAGCGGGCCACTAACGCCACGAGCTCACGCTGTTCGTCGGAGAGCCCAGGAAAATGGCTTGAACGAAGGATATATTCGGAATGTTTGTGATGGTCGCTTGAATTAACATAATACCCAACGTCGTGCAGGAGCGCGGCGACCTCTAAAAGTGCCCGTTCCTCTCCCCCGAGACCGTGCGCGCTTTTCAACTGATCAAAGAGCTGCAGGGAGAGCTTGACGGCGTGATAGGCGTGCGTTTCGTCAAATGAATACCGACGCCCCAACTCAACAGCGTACGGCCGTACCTTCTCCAGGTTGCGCTGAAGAGAGGTAATCGCCTCCGAGGAGCGGTAGTGCTCATGCAAATCAAAGAGCACCCCATCGCGCAAGCCGGTTCGGGGAATCATCAGCGTGGATACCTTGCTCTCGTTCATCACGCCGGCCACCAACGCCATAGCTGGCATGATGACATCAGCTCGGTCCGGCCTCAGCTTGAGCTTCTCAATACGCTCCGCGACCGATAATCCCTGAAGGATCTTCATCAAGCGCAACAGCTCCATCCGATGAATACTTCGCGTACCCTTCTTACCCAGAACGCTCTTTCGCAAGTCTCCCAGGGTGTCGATATTCCCCCCCGTGCCGATCAGTCGGGTAATCTTCCTCACCTTATTGGTGCGGGCTATCTGCGTTCGGATGCGCTCAGCGTACTGCCGAAACAATCGAGTCATCGCTGCCTCGCTCTTTTTTCGCCCTCGCACCATTTCAAGAAGGCGCACCGTGCCTAAATTCACACTCTCCGAGAAGATAATCGCCCCACGATTGATGAGGGTGAGCTCAACACTTCCCCCACCGATATCTATCAACAGACTCGTTCCAACTCCCAGTGGCACGAATTTGGAAACCGCCCCGTAAATAAGTCGAGCCTCCTCGTCACCTGAGATAATTTCAATCTGGATACCGGTCGCTCGTCGCACTCGGTCTATAAAGAGTTGTGAGTTCTTAGCGTCTCGAAGAGCGCTTGTGGCAACAGCTCGGCATACCGTGACTTTGTGAGTCCTTAGCTTCGCCTCAAATTCAACAAAGGCCGCTACCCCCTTTTCCATCGTAGCCGGGGAGAGCTTGCCGGTACGGAACACATCCCCCCCAAGACGAACAGGAGCTCGCTGTGTAGCCAGGATAGTCACATTTCCCTTCTTGTCGAAGGTTCCAATGGCCAGCCTCATCGCGTTAGAGCCAATATCCACAGCAGCAAAAGTTGTCATAGAGCAAATTCCAGAGCGATTTCGTGTACTTTTACTCCGACCCAACTTGGCGGAAAAGAGGAAATACGTCGCATGGAGAACCTTGCGGGCGCGGTCTGCATGACACAAATCCCGCTCAGCACCTCCACAGGGGGTCCCTAGTCCTCTATGCGAATATCCAACAAAAGAGCTACGGACACGGCCGATTGGGCCCTATTCGCTGGCGCAGCCAAGTGAATCGGCGCATGATGCGGCCATGAGCACCTTTGATGTCCGACATGCGCAGGGAGACATCCTCGTACACCTCTCCGACGAAAGCTTCAGCCCTGAGCTGAGGCAACTCTTGGACGAGACGGTGCCCCGATATCCTCACGGAGAGATATCCCAAGGTAGGATCAACCATCTTCGGAGTCATTCAGCGACCTATCCCAGGCTGCACATACCAGATCACAGTTTTGGGCCTATCTGCTTGGAAGTCCTACAGCCCTCAGCCTCTATCTCAGCGGACGCGTGGCAGCTAGTGGTTGAGCTCACGGGTGCCCTGAATAACACGGGACGCCGATAGCGCTGAAGTGTCGCATAAACTCTTCCGTGCGGCCGCATGATCTCGTTTATATTGCGCCGTCCCACTATTAACGCTATGAACAGCCGTACGATCACGTTCACACATGGAGCATAACTATGGCTTTTGAACTAAACCCTCTTCCTTATCCATCAGACGCGCTTGAGCCACACATCGACGCCCGAACTATGGAGATCCACCACGGTAAGCATCACGCGACCTATGTGACCAACCTCAATAACGCGCTTAAGGATCAACAAGAGCTCGGGAACCTGCCCTTGAACGATCTGGTCGCTCACCTCGAGAAGGTACCGGAGAACATTCGCACAGCCGTCCGTAACAACGGTGGCGGAC
>JAIXQT010000226.1 GCA_027485595.1 Pseudomonadota bacterium
CTAAATGGTCCAATAATAAAAATACAGTCGGTTGCGTCCTGGTTGAGCGAGGATGATTGTCACTCACACACCCAATTTTCCAAGTAACTGGCAGGATCCCAAATTATCTCTCTCTTCTGAGACAAGCGCGCCGTTTTTCATAAAGAAAAACTACTCGTCGGCCTCACAAGAGCCTCTTAAATCGGGGCTCTGGCTTTCGACTTTTTACAACGGGGGGATCTAAGTAGACCCAGCTTTAATAGTCAAGAGGTGGACCCGCAACTCCTCGCTATTCTACCTAGTTCTGGGGGGTTAGAGTGTCACTTTCAGTAGTTCTTAGAAATAAAGTGGCCCTTTGAGGGTATAACAACTATTTTTTGGTCTGCATTTCTGTGCGGAACGAGGGATTCTTCCACCACCTTTGCACAACAAGGGCGTAGAACCTCCCCCTCTACAATGATTCACTGTGCAGAGCAGTTCTGAAAATCGCGAAGCAAGATCGTAGGAGACCTCGCTCGCGCGAGCCACAATGCTCACGTCGATACAATCATGGAGCAGTAGCAGATCTTGAATCCGTCGGGGTCTGCTGCGTTGCGACCAACTACGGGGCGCACGCGTCTTTGCGTCACTGATTTGAAAGGACTCTCTCATCAGAGACAAGGGTATGGACAGCCACTCCGGGTGGATGTCGGAGCTCTTTGAAGGGCATGTAGTACCGAGCGAGACCGGGATGGACGTACGACCTAGTTCGATCCGTAAGCATATCCCAGTGCTTAGTATGACGATTGATGTTGTCGGTGTAGCCCCACCACTTCATAGCCTTTGAACCGTCAAAGAACTTCACCTCACCCCAGTGAGTGTGCCCGGATAAAATCAGATCAACCTCTTGTGGAAAGTCCTCGCGAATAGCGTCGAGGTTATGCGTCAGCACTATGTTCGTCTCTCCAGGGGCGATGACGGAAGGACTCTCTGGCCTACCAAAGTAAGCATCATCGATACCGTAAATGTTGAGCGGAGCTCCATCGATTGTGAGACGTACGTGATGATTATTGATGTCGTAGAAACCAACCCCTTCTAAGTGTTTGCTGATTATCGCTGGGACATGCCCGTGATAGTCGTGATTCCCGTGCACCATGAACGCTTGCGGACACACCGCGCTCAATCGCCGAAGCTGTCGCAAGCTATTGTGACACAGGTCGTCAGGGTTTTTTGTTATGACGTCACCTGAGAGCACTATCAGATCTACCTGCAACTCTCCCCTTTCAAGATACTCTGCGACTCGACTCATCTCTTTCCACGGGCGATCGCTAGATTTCAAAAAATGGATATCAGAGAGGTGGAGAATCGTCAGTCCATGCAGCGGTTTCGGCAATCCCGCGATCGGAACCTCATATTCATACACCGAGGTCCAGGGCGTGAGTGACCATAACCGCTCGCTCTCTCCTATCGCCTCTTTAACCGTCTGCCGCTGAACGGCAGCGTCATAACCACGAGCGCCAACGCGAAATGCGCCCTTTTCATGCCCAGGAAGAGCTCTTGTGCGGTCCGGCAAATCAGCTTTTTCCGGGGCCCAAGGACCTTCCAGAACCGACAGAATACGGTCCCTCCAGTTCGGGGATGGTGAGAGCCTCTGCTTGAGGGAGCGGACCATTTCCAGCTGCTCCGCGAGCAACGCATCAAAGTTCATGCGAGGAACAGATAAACCCTCAAGATCGAGTGAAGGTAGTCGCGCCTCGCGCACTCGCCCCAAACCTTGAGGAGAAGACAACGTGGACGATAAAGCCGCTGAGGAATTTGTATTCATTCCTCGACTATGCCCCCAACGTTTCGAGATCCAAAGTTAGTACGCGTTAGCAGTCTATGAGAAATTGGTGAGCAACCTCAAACTGGCGGCGGGGAGGTGAGCTAAGGACTACGTGATTGCAGCTCACCTTGATGGCTTTGACAGCACCGCCACTCCACGCCTGTGCTGTGAGGAATATACCGGAGCGGAGTCTGGCATGCACGGATCCCCACGCCGAAAACCAGCGTATGCGACATCCCTCACGCAAACTATCTCGCTCCTGTCCTAGAGCATCCATCCGGTAACCTTCACACCGGGTGAAGATTACATGTACATGCCACCGTTGATGCTGATGGTCTGTCCCGTAATGTAGGCAGCGCTGTCAGAAGCGAGGAAGGCGACAAGCTTCGCGACCTCCTCTCCTTGGCCATATCGACCAAGCGGAATCGACTTCATATGCTCAGCACGGAGCTTCTCGTCGAGCGCCGCGGTCATATCTGTCTCGATAAATCCAGGAGCCACCGCGTTAACGGTTACGTTACGGGAAGCGAGCTCCCGAGCGAGCGCCTTCGTCATTCCGATAATACCAGCTTTTGAGGAGACGTAAGGAACCTGTCCAGCATTCCCCATCTCTCCCACAACTGAGCTGATGTTAATGATACGACCCCACTTTGACTTCAACATAAGGCGAGCGGCGGCACGCGCGCAAAAGAAAGAACCGTTAAGGTTCACACCGAGGGTTGTGAGCCACTCCTCGTCCTTCATGCGCAATACGAGGCCATCCTTGGAGATACCTGCATTGTTCACCAGGATATCGAGCTGTCCATGACGAGACTTAATTCCGTCAAACGCGTTCTCAACTGCTTGGCTGTCTTGCACAGAGAATTTCAAGAGCTCCCCATCGCTTCCCGCCTCTCGAATGGCGTTCAGGGTTTCTTGAGCGGCCTCTGGAGAAGAGGAATAGTTAACAATCACGTAGGCACCGGTTTTGGCGAGCTCTAGTGCGATGGACCGTCCGATTCCTCGCGAAGCGCCTGTTACGAGCGCGATCTTTCTCTTAGCGTCTGTCATTTTTTCCTCCATTAATCTCGTCGGCGCCTTTGCCTTCTTTCCGTCCGCGGGTTGTTCTTTTCTCGAACACCCGCGACCATCCGTTTCCCCCGTCGTGATCCACGGTACCCATCTTGGAATCTAGGTGCCCAAGGGCGGTGTGTAGCTGTTGCATCACGTCCTCATCAACGAATTTGCGGGCAACACGAATTCCATTCATGACGGCGCGACTCTTCGATGATCCGTGGCACTTGATTGCGATGTGTCCCAAACCGAGTAGTGGGGCTCCTCCATACGCAGAAGGGTCAAGTTTGTCTTTGAAGACGCTTCGAAGAACTGGCTTGGCTAACCACAAGCCAAACTTGGCTCGAAGGCTGTGCTCCATGGCCGCTTTGATCGAATCGATCACCAGTCCGACACTCCCCTCCATCGCCTTGAGCACGATGTTGCCCACGAACCCATCGCATACCACAACATCAACCACATCACGGGCGATGTCGCGACCCTCAACGTATCCGATGAAATTGAGTCCCTCGATCTCGGACAGCATCATCGCCGCCGAACGGATAATGTCGTTCCCCTTTGAAGCCTCTGTACCGTTAGAAAGCAAAGCTATTCGCGGTCTCTCGATGCCTAAGGCAGAGCAGGCATACTGACTACCCATCAACGCGAACTGGACAAGCTGAAAGGCTTGGCAGCCGGTATTTGCCCCTGAATCGAGGAGAACCGTAGGAGTGGCCCCAACGCCCTTCGGAATAAGGGACGCGATAGCGGGACGAGCGATGCCGGGTAATGTGCCTCCAACAAACACGCCGGCTGCCATGATGGCCCCGGTGTTACCTGGGCTCACAACGGCCGATGCCTTTCCGGCACCCACAAGCTCAAAAGCGACACGAATGGATGAGTCAGGCTTGCCACGGATGGCTAACCCTGGAGACTCGTCCATTTGAATGAATTGAGAAGCGTGATGAACTGAGATGAGCGAACGGTCGCTCTCAGGATACTGATTGAGGAGCTTCTCTATCTCCTCGAGGTTGCCCACGATGATGGACGATATGCCATCTCGCCGAGCCGCCATGACAGCTCCCTCGACAACCACTTTGGGACCGTGATCGCCCCCCATAGCGTCAACAGCTATGGGAAGTACACCTCTTCCTAGTGTCTCAGTCTGGGAGCTCACTGTTTACTCAGGTACCCTTGTTACGCTGCTACTTTGCCTGCAGCGACTTCTTTACCACGGTACGAACCGCACGATGCACAAGCACGGTGAGGAAGTACTGGCTCTGCGCACTTTGGACATACGATAGCGTATGTTCGCGAGAGCGCATGGTGAGAACGTCTCATGTTTCGCTTCGAGCGGGAGGTTCGTTTCTTAGGAACTGCCATAAATCACAACCAATCAACTAATATACCCTAGGGAGGTGAGGTTTTATCACGCTCCCTAGGGCAACTCAACACTACCAGTCCCTACTTCCGTGAGTTAACGGATGGGAAACTTGGATAAACGGATACTTACTCAGGAACGTTCTCACACAAAGGAGATAAGCCCCTAAAAACCCTACAAAAATACCAATCTCAGTCACTCCAAAAGGAATGTGATGAGGGCTAACCTCAGGCATGATGATGAGGTAGCGATCAAGCCAAACACCCGTCATCAGGATCAAACAGACCACAGCGTACGTCTTTGGGGTCTTCTTGAGGTCACGGCTCAGGAGGGTGACGAATGGGATGATGAACGCCATCGGGAACACAATCCACGCCAAGCCCTTCCAAGGGAACTCACGAGTTCTCAAGATCAACCACTGTGTCTCCTCGGGGAGATTTCCGTACCACTGAGGCAAGAACTGTGACCAGAACATGTAGCCCCACAACATACAGAATCCGAAGTTAAGCTTTCCGAGATCCCAGAACTGTTGCGAGTGAATCTGAGCACCGAAAGCTGGACTGTTCTTCGCGAAGAACATGGTCATGAGCGCAAGGCCTGCCCATGCAATGTAGATCTGACTTACGAACACGAACGCGCCGAAGAGGTTAGAGAACCACACCGGATTCTGTCCCATGATCATCTCGAACGCAAAGAGCGACACCACAACCATGTAGCAGATCGTCACGATCGGGGCGTTCACCGACATCTTACGCTGAAGAGGAAGAACCTCGCGCTCAGCTCCCTTCCAACCAGAGAGGAGGTAACGATGGATCGGAAGCTCCCACTGCGTCTTATCTTTAGCTCTATCGTGCGCAAGTCCAACGTCGCTGCGGAGCGACATGAACACGAAACGGGTCATAAGCAAGAAGAGCACAAAGAACAGAATCGCGAACCGCGTGTATACAAACGTAGGCTCCATCCACCACTCACGCCCTGGCATCGGGTGACGTCCCCAGTAGAAGAGGTACTCACGCCCGAAGTACGTCGTAAGAAAAGCAACGAACGCAACTGGAAGGTACGCAACGTTAGCCTCAGCGAGGCGCCGGACTGGCGCTCCCCACTTCGCTCGAACGATCTGCATGATCACGGTGGTCATAACACCACCAAGCGCTAGCCCCTGGAAGTACACAGCGTTAACGTAGAAAGCTCCCCACGTCTCACCGGCGTCTCCGAACATGAGACCCGCGGCGAACACCACGACCCCCACGAGCACCATAATCCACAATTTCGCGATCGTGCTGCCGGCCACCTTGATCGGCCCAGCCTCAATCACCTTATCGATGTTCACAGGAACAACGTCTACGTGCGACATCTTCTATCCCCTTCTTACTTAATACCTTGCTGGTTACGAATATAGTTCACGATGTCCCAGTGATCCGTTGGAGTAAGCTTCCAACCGTGTCCTGGCATCAAACGAATTCCGAAGTGAATGGTTGCGAAGATGCTTCCATCGGTACGGGTCTTGTAGGTGTCGAGCGTAAGATCCGGAGGGGTTTGAAGGGTCTTCTTACCCACCGCGCCTGGCTGGTACGGCTTCTTACTGATATCCCCGTGGCACGGCAAGCAGTTCACGGCGAACAGGCGCTTTCCTTTCGCGAGCGACGCAGCGTCGGCCTTCACAGGGTTTGTCATCTTCTCCGCCTCTTCTCGCGAAGGGACGAAATACTCCGACATTCCAATTGCCACGGTGCCCGGCGCCTTTTGACGCATAATGGTACCGGTGCGCTTCTGAACGTCCACCATGTCATCGTTGAATGGAAGCGCAATCGCCTCTGACACCGCTACTAAACTAGCGAGTGAGAGAACGAGAGCGACTTTCAACTTTCCTACTCGAGCTAACTTCATGAGCCCCTCTTCTCCGTTTACAAACTCTCTCTAACGTCAACTTCGTCCGCGCCTGAATCCATCATGCGCTTCTTCACGTCATCTACTTGATTGCCAGCGCACGCGACCACAACGCCGAACTTATCGTGAGAGAAACGCGGATCGTATCCAGCTGTACGCAAAACATTCGGGATCTTACAGAACACGAAGATCGACGCGAGCGTTCCAAGTCCTCCGAAGAGAATGGTCCACTCGTACCCAGGCACGAAGAAGGCCGGGATTGATGCGATATTCTTCGCGCTCGTCCGCATCGGCCAGTCGAGAGAACAGAGAATCGCAAGGGCAAAGCCCGCGCAACACCCTGTGAAGGCACACACGAGAGCTACGAGCCGAACCGGGCTCTTCTCTGGATACGTAACCTCCTCAATCTCGTGACGAGGAACTGGTGAGTACATGCGATACTCATGATTAGCCGCCTTCACCTTCTTGACCGCCTCGAGGGCGTCGTCCATGTAGGTGAAGATACCAACTACTGCTCGGGTTGATGAATCTACCATCTGACTACCTCCTAGTGACCTGAACTGTGAGACGACGCGCGACGCATCGGCGGTGGGATAACTTCCTTGATCTCAGTAATAGCTACTGATGGAAAGTACTTGATGAACAAGGTCATCCACATACCGAACCAACCGAACGCTCCAACCGTGATCCCCACCTCAACCCACGAGAAGTTGTAACCACCCCAAGCCGCTGGGAGGTATTCACGAGTAAGGGATTGGAAGATGATGTTGAAACGCTCCAACCACATTCCAATGTTGATGAAGATCGAGAGAACGAAGAGGAACGGGATATTGGTCCTCAACGACTTAATCCAAAGAAGCTGTGGGAAGATACAGTTACAGAACGTCATCCCCCAGAATGCCAGCCAGAACTCACCAAACGGCCGGAACCAGAACTGGAATCGCTCGAACGGGTTGTTACTGAACCATGCAGTGTAGAACTCAGTGACGTAGGAATAGGTTACTACACCCGACGTTACGAGGATGAGCTTGCTCATCGCGTCAAAGTGGAATGGTGTCACCAGTCGGTGAAGATTGAACGCTTTACGAAGCGGGATGATCAAAGTAACCACCATCGCTACTCCCGAGAAGATCGCTCCAGCCACGAAGTATGGTGGGAAGATCGTCGCGTGCCATCCAGGAACAATCGACATCGCGAAGTCCCAAGATACGACTGAGTGCACGGATACTACGAGCGGGGTCGCAAAGGCCGCGAAGATCAGGTACGCCGCGCTGTAGTGTTTCCACTGAACGTGGTTTCCACGCCATCCAAGAGAGGTAACTCCATAGAGCACCTTTCGGAACTTCGTGGTAGCTCGGTCACGCGCTGCGGCGATATCCGGTATGAGACCCACGAAGAAGAACGTCGCAGAGATGGTAAAGTACGTTGATACCGCAAATACGTCCCAGAGAAGGGGCGAACGGAAGTTCGGCCACAAAGCACGCTCGTTCGGGTACGGCATAAGCCAGAGAGCGTACCAAGGACGTCCCAAGTGGATGATAGGGAAGAGTCCGGCGGTCATTACCGCGAAAACCGTCATCGCCTCTGCCAACCGATAAATCGGCTGGCGGAAGTGAGCTCTAAAGAGGTAGAGAACCGCGGAGATGAGGGTTCCCGAGTGAGCGATACCTACCCAGAATACGAAGTTAGTGATGTAGGTACCCCATCCGATCGGATGGCTCTTACCGGACTCTCCGAAGCCGCTCCACATCTGGTAGAACCAGGATGCAGCTCCGATAGCCAAAAAGAAGAGGCACGAGAAGAGTAGAAGGAACCAACCCGTCCCTGGGGGCTCCATCATCTTGAGAACAGTGTCATTAACCTCAGCGTAGGTTACTGGAGGCTCATGCTTTGAATCGTGTTCAGAGTGTGTGTGTTCCATATAGCCGCAAAGATTTCAAATACTAAGCCTTGTAACGAATATCATTAAGGTAACTAACTGCTGGCTGCGTATTGAGGTGGTGATCGAGCACCTTGTACGCACGCTCGTGTTGAGCGACCTTGCTAACCTTGCTCTTCGGGTCCTTTAGGTTTCCGAAGGTGAGAGCTTGCGTCGGACATGTTTGTACACACGCCGGTGTAACCTCGCCATCCTCAACCAATCGTCCCAGATCCTTAGCGATATCCTTCGCCTCAGCGATACGCTGAACACAGAAGGTACATTTCTCCATCACGCCAACCGTTCTCTTTGTGACGTCCGGATTTACCTGCCAGTCGAGAAGCTCAGGCCACTCATACTGGAACCAGTTGAAGCGTCGAACTTTATACGAACAGTTATTCGAGCAGTAACGAGTACCTACGCATCGGTTGTACACCATCGCGTTCATACCCTCTTCGTTGTGGTAGGTCGCATACACTGGACATACCGGCTCGCACGGAGCGTTTTGACAGTGCTGACACATCATAGGAAGGAAGCTGACCTTCAACTCCTCGCCACCATCCTCGGTCTTGATTGAGTCGTAGTATCGCTCGATACGAATCCAAGCCATCTCTCGGCCTTGATTTACGATCTTCTTTCCGACCACCGGAATGTTGTTCTCTGCCTGACAAGCGACAACACACGCCGAGCAACCCGTGCACGCAGCAAGGTCTATCGCGAGCCCCCACTCATAGAGTGGATGTTCACGTTGCTCGTACATCTGCTTCGGCTCGTGGTGTCCACCGTGCCCCTCTCCGTGAGCATCTCCGTGCCCCGAGGCGTGAGCGTCACCGTGAGCGTGAGCTACAGCAGCAGCCGCTCCGCCGATGATCGTAGTTCGAGAGAGTCCGCGATCCATTTGGTCAGCGAAGTCCTGAACCGTAACGAGGTCCCCCGTCCCCAGACCGCGGATGACTTTGACCGCGTTACCGGTAAGTGGCAACGCCGCGGCGCCTGTCGCAAGGCTCTTCGGAAGAAGTCCGTAAACACTTCCTTGACCAGCAGCCTTTGCGTACCTGCCGTACGCGCTGTGCCCCTGACCGAGAGGAATCGCCACGATTCCAGGATGTACGTGCTCAGTCACATACGCTGGAACGTGAGCTTCTCCGTCATCCGTGCGAACGATAACTGCATCCCCCTGCTTGAGACCGAACTTCTTAGCGGTATCGGGATGGATCTCTGCCCATGCACCCCAAACAGCTTGAGTAATCGGATCCGCCAACTCCTGCATCCAGGGCTTATTAGCCGCGCGACCATCGAAGGTCTTAACGGATGGGTACGGATAGAGGATGAGCTCATCATCATGAAGGTGTGGACGAGATATTCCGTACGAAAGCTGGAAGATCGAAGGGTTAGTCGTAACCTTCTGGGCTCCGTTGTCGCTCGACGTTGGGAAGTATCCACCCTTCTCAAGGCTCGCCATCCAGAACTTCTCAGTATCAGAACCAGCCTGAGCCGCTGTAGAAGTGAGGAAATTAGCCTTAACAAACTTGTCGAACGAGGTAATTTCAGCCGGCACAACCGTCTTGTTTGCATTCGAAGCGATAGTGAGAAGAACATCTCCAACGCTCTGAGTGTCAAAGATCGGACGCATCGCGGGTTGAATGAGGCTGATAGCGTCCTTTGATGGACGAGTGTAGCCCCAATCCTCAAGTCCAGTGTGAACCGGAAGGATGTAATCAGCGAGCTGAGCCGTTTCATCCATGAAGCTTGAGAAAGCCACGACGAGACCGGCTTTCTTGTTTCCACCCTTGATGCTGACCTGATTTACCGCGTAGTCATAACCATGCGCGGCAGGGAACGTGAACCCTGGGTTAGATCCGTAGGTGAAGAGAACATCAACTTTGCCTTGCTGCATGTCGGCAATAGCCGCAGCCAGGTCGGAAGCTGAGGAACGAGGCGTAGCCATCTCAGCGATGTTTACGGTTTTGCCTACGTTTCCAAGCATTACGTTCAAAATGTTCGCGGCCACCTGAAGTGGAAGTGGGTTGGCCGTGCTTGAAGCCGTACCACCAGCCAATACGAGCGAGGAGTTAGCGTCGCTGAGGTATTGCGAAACGAGAAGGAGCTTCTCCTTCGAGATTCCTGTCTCCTCCTCAACAGCCTCTGCAGAAATACCCTTGGTGAGCTCCTTTAAGCTTGAAAGTGTCTCACCTGAGAGTCCCTGAGTACGCCCACGCTGAATGAGCTGCCCGATGATGAACAGTGCTGCACGAACCTCAGAGCCTGGATTGGACTTCAACCAGAGATCGGCGTTTGCGCCAGTCAACGAGAGACGTGGCTCGATGTGAACGAAACGAAGTGGATGCTCAGAGCGGCGCGAATCTGCCCACTGACGAGCGTAACCAACTGGATTTACGAATGTCTCAAGGAAGTCAGCTCCGAAATTGACAACCACCTCCGCCTCGTCGATCGCGAATGTTGGAACGCCGTAGGTTCCATACACAAGCTCGGCGGCCTTTGCTACCGCGACCGGCTGCATTGGGTCCCAAACAACCTGACTAAATCCAAGCTGCGAAACCCACGGAGCAAGGAGCTCGGCGTGAGCGGCTTGGGTCTCTCCTGTGATGAGCACTTTTTTGTTCGTGGCGTTGGTCAGAGCCTCGTTGATCTTTCCGTATACCTCATCCCATGTCGTCGGCTCGAACACAGGACCTTCGACAGTCATTCCCTTCTTCTTAAGCGGAGTGCGAATACGATCGGAATCGTACAGAGACTGAAGTGTAGATTGGCCAAGGGCGCAAAGGCTGCCGCGGTTGACCGGGCTGTTTGGATTACCTTCTACCTTAACAGCGCGGCCCTCACGAGTTCGAACTCGGAGACCACACCCGGCGGAGCACTCGGTGCATGTGGAACTATACCACGCCGCTACACCCGGGATCTGCTCAGGATCTGGCTTCACGTACGGAAGGATCTCCTGCTTTGCTGGCGACGCGCACGCCGCAGCACCAACCGCCGATGTAGCCCCGAGCACCTGGAGGAATCGACGACGCGTAATGTTTACGAGTCCCTCTCCGCTCCCTGTCTCCGCTTGCTTGCGGTTCCCATTAAGCTGAACCAATTCGCCTTTCATTTTCGACCTCAAATAAAATCTTGAACCGTTGCGTCTGCTCTACTTGTGACCGTGGCACACTAAGCAATCGATGCTCGCTCCACGTTGACGGTGACAGTCGATACACCATCCCATCTTCATCGAGGAAACGCGCTCGACTTTCTCCATCTCTGGAATCTGACCGTGACACTCTTGGCAGGAAACTCCGGCCTTAACGTGACGCTTGTGATTGAACTTCAGGTAGTCAGGCATAACGTGAACCTTGACCCACGGAATTGGCTGGCCATTCTTGTAGTATTCCTTGAGCTTCTCGATGTCTTTCTTCCCCTGCTCCGACTTACCGGCAACAAGCGCTCCGTGACATCCCATACAGGTCTCAACCTCCGGAATGGCGGCATACGAGGCCTTCGCTACCGACCAGTGACAGTACTGGCACTCCATCTTGTTCTGTTGCACGTGTATGACGTGGCTGAAGTTAATTGGCTGCTCCGGTTTGTAACCACGAGCTCTCTGGGGAGGACCGAAGTAGTGGAAATGGTCCCAAATATTGAGATCCCAAAGGGCCGCTTGACCGTCATTGAAAACGCCGGTGCGAACGCCAACCTGCGGGTAATCAGGTGATTGAGAGGTGCTGTTCTGCGCTATTGCCGCAGTCGTAACACTCCCCCCTTTGAATCCAACGAAGAGAGCCGCAGCTGTCAAAACACAGGCTCCCGCGAATGCGAATCTGATTTTGTTTATCATGGATGAAGCAGATACCAGGAAGGAACGTTTCTGCGCGGTCGGGAAATCCCTAACCGTCGTTTGCCGACCACCTGTCATACAAAAAAGGTGAAGCCATTTTCCCAAGATTCAAGGTAGTACTAACAGGACGACGGAACTGGGCCTAACGACCTAGAACCTTTAGTAAATCACGTCCCGGTTGTATGTTCTTGCAAACCGTGGGCAAATCTTCGCGCTAAGATTTAGATCGAAATGAGAAATATTGAAATATCCCTTCGCAACTTAACGTCGTTTTAAAATTAGGTACTTACGAACTTTTATAGCAGGACGGCTTTATGAAACATGTGCCTTCAAAAAATTGGATCAACGGAGAGTGGAGAGGCGCCTCCTCCGGAGAAACATTCCCGGTGACCAATCCAGCGAGCGACGAGGTGCTCGCGCGTGTACCGGCCCTCTCCCCGCATGAAGTTGACGAAGCGATTACGAGCGCACAGGTGGCGTTCCTCTCGTGGCGAGAGGTGCCCGCCCGGAAACGCTCCGATATCTTGCTCGCTATATCCCAAGCTCTCCTCGCTCGCGTAGAGGATTTCGCTGAGCTGATCACCGCCGAACAAGGTAAGCCACTCTCTGAAGCACGGGGAGAGGTTGTATATTCAGCAAATTATTTCAGGTGGTATTCAGAGGAGGCCGTGCGCGTAAACGGCGATATCATCCCTGCCGACACGCCAAACAAAAGGATCTTCGTCCTGAAACAACCGGTGGGCGTCGTCGCGGCGATCACCCCGTGGAATTTTCCGGTCGCGATGCTCGCGCGAAAGCTCGGTGCGGCTCTCGCGGCTGGGTGCGCGTTCATCGCTAAACCCGCTCCGGAAACGCCACTCTCCGCTCTCGCCCTCGCGGAATTGTGCGCCCATGCCGGAGTCCCCGCGGGGGTCTTTAACGTAATTACCGGTGACGCCGAGATGATCGGCTCTCACTTCATGAGTTCCCCCCTCGTTCGCAAGGTAACATTCACCGGCTCCACTGAAGTCGGAAAAATACTCATCAGACAATCCGCGGACACCGTCAAAAAGTTAACCCTTGAACTTGGCGGGAACGCACCGTTCGTTGTGTTTGGGGATGCTGACATTGAGCACGCTGTCGAGGGGGCCATCTTTGGTAAATACCGAAACGCTGGACAGACCTGCATCTGCGTGAATCGCTTCCTCGTGCACGACTCGATCGCGCATGCGTTTACTGAGCGACTCATAGCTCGCTCCAAAGAGTTGGTGGTTGGCGATGGCTCCGAAGCGAGCACTCAGATTGGGCCTCTTATTACGGACGAAGCCGCGGCGAAGGTCACTCGGTTGATCGATTCAGCTCGGCGTGAAGGCGCCTCTATCCCTCTCGAGCCCACACCGAACACGCGTGGGAAGCGATTTATCTCGCCAAGCGTTATCACCCACGTCACACCATCGATGTCGATCTGGAAGGAGGAGATCTTCGGTCCAGTGAGCGCGATTGCAACCTTCGCGACAGATGACGAGGCGATCTCCCTCGCAAATAGCACACCCCATGGCCTCGCGGCGTATGTGTACTCAAACAACCTTTCCCGCGCGCTCAAGGTAAGCGAACAGCTCGAGTATGGAATGGTAGGAGTCAACGACACGGCCATCTCGTCCGTTCAAGCTCCCTTTGGAGGGATTAAGGAATCGGGGTTCGGCCGAGAGGGTAGTAAATACGGAATCGATGATTACCTCGTGCTGAAGTATCTCTCGGTTACGATGCCCTAGCTCGGTTCGCGACCGTCTCAACGATCTCTCGGACCAGTCTGCGCATATGGGGGAACCCCTCACTACGCGTAGTCGTGCCTTCATGCATGTAGGTCGCTCGATTAATTTCAAGCATGAACGATGTCACCCGAGTATCCCCATACATGGACAAAGGAACGATCGTGCCCGCAAAAGGGCTATTGAGTCCGAATGAGTAACCGGCCCGCGTGACGAGCCGTTGCACCTCGTCACGCACCCACGCTGGCGTGTGGGTCGAATCATCCCCTAAAACAACGTCCGGCCTCGAAGTGTCTCCGTATAACTCGTACGGCAATACCTTCTCTGGATATGAGTGGCAATCTATCAACACACATCGACCAAACAACCGAACAATATGCGCGACCTGTTCAGTGAGCGCTTGGTGATACGGACGGTAAAATTCTTGCAGGAGCGCTTCTCGTTCCTGAGGGGTGAGATCCCTACGAATGCGCTGCCCCCCGGTACCATGCGTGTAAATTACCCCCATACCCCGCTGCGCCATACACTCCTGGCTATCATCCTCAAAGCGCTCTGGATCCACCACGAATCTACTCACCATGTGCCGCAGGAGCGTTCCACCTGCTTCAACTATTGGGGAATAAAGATCATCCGTGAACCAATCAACCAGCTTGCGATTCTCCTCCTGCAGCTCATCGTCAGAGAGCAAAAACTGGCACCGCACATGCTCCGGTATAAAGCTTGCGCTATGGGGCACATTAGCCAGAACCGGAACAGTCGGAGAGGGATTTACAATAACGGGATCAATTAGTGGCTTCATCGTGACATCTCAACGTAATCAGGTCGTCCCCACGCGGTATAGTCCCACTCCCGCGGCGCGAGAGCGTCATTCCAACATGAACGAACCTTCTCTTGGAAGCCGTGGCGAGCGTAGAGCGAAACCAGCTTGCCGCTGCTATCGAAGCAGCTCAGCTTGCACGCGCCCTCGTCAACCGCCGATCGCACCAACATGTCGCCGTAGCGCGCTCCTGGAAGACTGAAGAGCGACGCAAGCTCATCACGTATCAAGGCGAACCCCCCACGGCCATCAACGGTCAAGAAGAGGCGAGCCTCTTTGGCAAGATATTTCTCACGGGAGTATGGCATCAAGAAGCCGCGGAGAGCGCTGGGCAGAGAATCGCGTGCATCGATAAATCGGCCGATCTCCTCAATCGAACGACATTCCACCAACATTTCAGCGCGAAACGTCGAAAGACTATCTCTTCCGAGAAACGAAAGATCCGAGAGAGCGAGATCTCCACAGAAAGGAGTAACCACAGCGGTAGAAACACGATGTAAGTCGGCCACAGCAAGCCACCAAAAAATTTTTTTCAGCGTAAGAAGGTTTTTCTCTGTCAGGTAACCGACAAGAGACCAATCCTCGCCCGACACATGTGTCGGACTAAAAGCCCCACGGAATTGCGAGACTTTTTGTCTGGGAAGCACCGTGGATTCGTTGGGAACGAGCGTCGGTTGCTGTGCGATTAAACGGGCCAGAACCCTGGTCGCACTCTTGATTTATGGTGAGAAGATACCAGGACCCCGACTTTTAATCAAATAAGGGGCGTTTATGAATTGAACGACACACATTTTAACAAGTTACGCGGCTTGCCGCACCCGCCCCTGAGCGTGTTGTTCCTTGTAACACGCGTAACACGCCGGAAAATATTTCTCTTCAGCGCCAAGATCGACGGCAGGACCAGCGAGAGTCGCGACACCACCAACATGCTTCAGATTCGTAATCGCCTTACGATTACAGAACGCGCAGGTTGTCTTCACCTCTTCGATAGAATCGGCGAGTTCAAAGAGTCGTCGGGATCCTTCAAAAAGTTCGGTACGGAAGTCGGCGCGGAGTCCGTAGCAGATCACCGGG
Organism: Pseudomonadota bacterium; assembly: GCA_027485595.1. Taxonomy (GTDB): domain Bacteria; phylum Bdellovibrionota_C; class UBA2361; order UBA2361; family OMII01; genus OMII01. Next base: position 15,476 of record JAIXQT010000226.1, read on the forward strand.
ATGTTCAGATCGATTGATATCTCGCGAAGTTGGTCAATGACAGCGGCGCTGCAAAACTGCGCCTCGTCAACGAGTATACAGCTTACCCCCTCAAAGTTCCTTCGATCCATTTGAGTATCCGCCAATACCTTGAGGTCGGCGGCCTGCTCAATCCCCACCCGAGAACGAATGACCTCTGAACCGAAACGATCATCGAGCGCGGGCTTTATAAGCACTACCTGCTTTCCTTGGCTGCGATAGTTATGCGCGACAGCGAGGAGGTTGAGGGTCTTGGCGCTACTTACAGTGCCGTGTCGGAAATAAAGCTTTGCCACGAGAGAACTCCGAGAGAGATATGTCGGAGGGATCATATAGATTGAAGGGGCATTGGATTCAATGGTTTTTTGAGATGGGGGGATGGCGATGTCGGGAGGGCGCGTCAAAACCCACCATCTTACCACGTGAACGTGGTCGTGCACCTGAACGTGAACGTACCCGAAATAAAAAAATCAAGGATTTCGTTTACGTTCACGTTTACGCGCACGAGCACGTTTACGTGTTCACTCAAATGGAGAGACACTCATCCGCTTTGCCGCGCTTAACCAAGTCGGTACAACCCCCTACCGACTCAAAATCGTATCCGCCGTAATCGACTGGGTGTACGGGTAATCTAATGTGTAGTGCAGTCCCCTGCTCTCTTTCCGAGCAAGCGCTGAACGGATGACGAGTTCAGCGACGAGGCTGAGGTTACGAAGCTCAAGAAGGTCAGAGGTCACCGTGCACTGGCGGTAGTACTCCTGAATCTCGCGTCGCATCAAATCAATGCGGTGGAGTGCGCGCTCGAGACGTTTGGTCGTGCGAACGATCCCGACATAGTTCCACATCGTGCGTCGGATCTCATCCCAGTTTTGGGTAATAACGACCTGCTCATCGCTATCCACAGCGCTTCCAGGATCCCAAGCAGGGGGGTGAAAATCGCCTTTCCGCTCCCCTTTGTTCTCAATTGAGTGAGCGGCGGCTCGATGTCCGAATACAACTCCCTCCAAAAGAGAGTTCGAGGCGAGTCGATTAGCCCCGTGCAAGCCGGTACACGCGCACTCCCCTGCTACGTAGAGATCCTGGATATCGGTGCGACCATACTCATCGCTCATCACCCCTCCACATAGGTAGTGCGCGGCGGGCACCACAGGAATCGGCTCTTTGGTGATATCGAAGCCAAACTGCAGGCACTTCTGGTGGATGGTCGGGAAGTGCTCCTTGATAAAATCAGCCGGGCGATGAGTGATATCGAGCAATACGTAATCATCTCCTCGACTCTTCATCTCATAATCGATCGCGCGGGCAACGACATCCCGGGGAGCGAGCTCGAGCTGCGAGTGATACTTCTGCATGAACGGCTCTCCGTTCATCCGAAGAAGCTTAGCCCCCTCACCTCGCATCGCCTCAGTGATAAGGAAGCTCTTCGCTTGCGGATGGTAGAGGCAGGTTGGATGAAATTGGAAGAACTCCATGTTCGCTACCCGAGCTCCTGCTCGATAGCACATAGCGATACCATCTCCCGTCGCGACATCTGGATTAGACGTGTAGAGATATATCTTCCCCGCCCCACCGGTTGCCACCAGTACCTTATCGGCCAAGAACGGCTCGATAATACCGTCTTCTTTGAGCACGTATGCCCCGATAACTTTATTCGGCTGATGAAGATCGCGCTTCAGCTTGTGCGTCGTGAGAAGGTCGATCGCGTTCGTCCCCGTGAAACATGTAATGGAGGGATGATCCCTCACGGCCGCGAGAAGCGTTTGTTGGATCTCTGAACCGGTTGCGTCCCCCGCGTGGAAGATTCGACGTCGAGAGTGTCCTCCCTCGCGGTGAAGGTGAAACTCGCCGAGCTCACCCTTGTCGAACTTTGCTCCAAGGGCGACCAGCTCAGCGACCCTCTCAGGTCCCTCTTTCACAACGAGCTCTACGACGTCACGCTTGCATAGACCACCACCGCACACGAGTGTGTCCTGGATATGAAGATCGAATGTATCGTCTGGTTCATTAACGGCGGCGATCCCTCCCTGCGCCCACAGGGTCGAGGAAAGGTTGGGATCCTTCTTGAAGAGAACGGCAACGCTTCCGTGCTCAGCCACCTTCAGCGCGTAGCTTAAGCCGGCTATACCACCACCAATAACAAGGAAATCAAAGCGCTCCATACGACCACGATACTCCCCTTCGCAACGGATGTTCAACCGGAGCGGCAACCTCTTCGGACTTACGCGAAGACTTTCTTTTGATTTCAAACTAAAAGAGGCTCATCCAATCCTTTACTTTGACGGAACCTGTTTAACTCAGTAGACTTTTTTCAACCATGACACGTAACGAAACATCCCCTCTCCTCACCCGAACCAGCGAGATTCCGTTTGACTCTTTCAGAGCCGAACAGATCCAACCGAGCATCGACACAGCTCTTGCGATGGCAGAGTCAGAGCTTGAAGCGATCAAGAACGAACGGGCACCGCGCACCTTCGAGAACACTCTACGAGCCCTCGATAATCTCGGCCTCACCTTGAACTACGCGATAGGGATCGTATCCCACCTTGAGTCAGTCGCAACGACCTCCGAGTGGAGAACTGAATACAACGCCGTACTCCCACGGGTGAGCGAGTTCGGATCAAAGCTCCTCCTTGATGAGGGCTTGTGGAGCGCTCTTAAAGAGTACGCCGCGACCCCCGAGGCGACCCAGCTCAGTGGAGAAAAGAGACGGTTTCTAGAGAAGACGATCGCTGATTTCCGGCGCAGCGGCGCGGATCTTGCGCCCGAAAAGAAGCAGGCGCTCGCGGCCATTAACACCGAGCTCGCTCAGATTACGAATACGTTTTCCCAGAACGTACTCGACGCGACCAACGCCTTCGAACACGTGACGACCGACGAGAAAGAGCTTGCGGGCCTCCCCGAGAGCGCTCGCCAGATGGCTCGCCAATCAGCGACGTCGAAGGGTCTTGAGGGATGGCGTTTCACCTTACAAGGTCCAAGTTTCATGGCGGTCATGACCTACGCTGACTCTCGAGAGCTGCGGGAAAAGGTGTACCGCGCCTACAACACCCGATGTACCTCTGGGGCACTTGATAACGTCGGCATCCTCCATCGGATACTTGAACTTCGAGCGGCGAAAGCGAAACTTCTCGGCTTCAAAGACTTCGCGGATCTTGTGCTTGAGGATCGCATGGCGAAGACCGGCACCCGGGCGTTTCAGTTCGTCAACGACCTACGAGAGCGGATCGAATCGCACTTCCGCAAGGATCAAGAGGACCTCACTGTCTTTGTCAGGGACGAACTCAAGGTAGACCCGAGCACCATGCAACCTTGGGACGTCGGCTACTACGCTGAGAAAATGCGCCTCGCTCATTACGACTTCGATGAGGAAGAGCTCCGTCCCTACTTCCCCCTTCCTAAAGTGATGCAAGGACTCTTCTCCGTCGTGGAGAGGACCTTCGGGCTCACCGTTCGAGAGAACGATTCGCTAAAGGCGTGGGACAAGTCTGTAACGACCTATTCAGTCTACGATACGAAGAGCAACGAACTGTTGGGGCATTTCTACTCAGACCTTTTTCCTCGAGAGAACAAGCGAGGCGGGGCCTGGATGAATGGATTTATCACGCACGTAACGCACCACGATCCCTTCCCTCACGTTGGATTGATCGCTGGTAATTTCACACCTCCAACCGACACAGCTCCTTCCCTCCTCACCCACGATGAGGTAACGACCATCTTCCACGAATTCGGTCACCTGATGCACCAACTCTGCTCCCGCACCGAACTTCGAGGGCTCAGTATGGACGGTGTGGCATGGGACTTTATCGAACTTCCCTCCCAGATCCTCGAGAACTGGTGCTGGGAACGTGAGGCCCTCGACCTCTTTGCGGCGCACTATGAAACGGGAGAGAGGCTTCCAGACGATCTCTTCGAGAAGATGACGAAGGCGAAGAACTTCCGCAGTGCATCACATATGATGCGACAGCTCGGATTCTCGACGATCGACTTTAAGCTCCATCGCGAGTACACCAAAGAGAAGGATGGTCCGATCCTCGACTACTGTCGAGAGCAGATGAACGACTTCGCGGCTCTTCCGTTGCCGAGGGACTACGGCATGATCGTTGGATTCACCCACCTCTTTAGCTCCCCGGTTGGCTACGCCTCAGGCTACTACTCCTACCAGTGGGCGGAGGTACTCGACGCGGATGCCTTCTCTCGCTTCAAGCGAGAGGGCTTCATGAATGCAAAGACCGGCAGCGAGTTTCGCGATAAGATCCTGAGTCGGGGAGATACGCAGGATCCAGGGGATCTCTTCAAGAGCTTTATGGGTCGAGAGCCGGATCCTTCAGCTCTGCTGGAGCGATCGGGACTCCTAACATAGCGTTATCACTAAACCTGTCCGAACTTTATCCCGCCCCGAACGGGGACCAGGGCATGAGCGTGAACTTAGGGAAGCGAGGCAAAACCCCTCAATGCTGCGAAGGCGTATCCTGGGTCGCTCTTCAATTTTTAGCATGTGAAAAAATCCTCAATGTATCTCAGTGGATACACCTGCGGTTTTTTCACGCACTGAAAATCGAATATCAACCCAACCTCCACTTTCTCGCTTCGGGTAGGTTTTGCCTCGCTTCCTTAGGAACTCCCGGAGGGTCGAGACACTAAAATATGCCGCTCCTCGTTAAGGCGGGAACGCCGTGTGACGATAAGGGTATATGCGGGGGATCGTGGGCCGGTCCCCTTCGCGATGAGAGATCTCAACCGGGGGGCATAACCATGGTACAGAACACAGAGATGAAGTCGATCGACAGCGAAGCTCGCCTTGGTTGGCAAGCCGCTGAGGAGTTACTTCGACCGTTCGGCGCAGTCGCGGCAAACTTCTCAGAGGCGATACGACTACTCGTCCACCACTACGAGATGGGATCGAACCGTCTTCCGCTCGCCGCCGAGAATCATATCATCCGCCTTCTCAAGAATAGTACCGTAAAAGCGACGTACTATTTTCTCACCAAAGAGCACCGACCTTACGCTCTAGTCCCCGGAAAGCTGATCGACGCTAAGGAGTTTTTCGAAGCGTACACTCCAATCGAGCATGCAGTCATCTTGGCGTACTGTTACCTCTCGCGAAATTTGAGTCGACGAACAGATAAAGACGATTGGGCATACGTAGAAAATCCCCTGTACGAGGCTCTGACTATAGGCGGGATCATCGGCCAGGGCATTCCGGAGGTAGGTCTGGCATTTGGACTACTGAGCAGAGGTTTACGTTACCTCGCGTTCGCCCCGTTCCTTCGCGAGAACCGTCGGGGATTTAAGGATTATCGCATCTACCTCAAAGGAAAGGACCTCGCCTTCGACATCGCCTATGAGGAGAGCGCTTTTCAGACCAACAACATTCAGATTGCCGCGATCGTTCTTGAGCGCATGGGCTTCAATCATTCGATGGCTCTCGAGTATGTGGCGGCCGCGAACGGGAACAAGGACCATACCCCAAGTGAGCTCTACGGAATTCCGTTTAGCATGGCCGACGCCTTAATCGGGTCGTACATGGAAACTGGAGAGATCCTTGAGCGCACTCCCGCATGGACCGGAAAGGAGATGGTGATCTCAGTTGAGAGCCGCGGCAATATCATGACAAAACTGAATAAGGCGATGTCAACGAAAGACCGTAATGAATGGCTCAGCAAAGGGAGCTCGAGCATCAACGCCGACCAAACACCGGAGCTGTTCGTTGGCACCTAGAAAGGCGGTGAAAAAGGGCTCAGTCTTGAGCGTTTCGAGAGTTTTGACGAAACAAGGCGGAGACGACAAAAAGCCCGGGGGCGTATCCGCTGGGATGGGCTGAGGATTTTTTTGTGGCTCCAACGTGGTTGTAGTCGAACTATCGAACCGCGCAACAGGAGCTCCCCCCTGCTAACCTAATGCGCTCCTGACCCTGAGAAGCCCCTCCGCCTTGAAAAAATCCAACGAGTGTGGATTACCCAAAGCGGAGACATTCCCTGGATCTTCACCTTTGAGGATTCGCTTAACTGAAAGCTCCGATAGCTTGGCGTTCGACGTGCGCGGCAGCTCAGGAGCCTGAACGACCACCGCGGGCACATAGAATGCGTTCGAACGACGAAGCGTCTCACGAATCTCTGCCGTTATGGCATCTGTGAGCGTCTCTCCGGAATCCAGTACCACGAACAACACTATCTTCTCTGAGGTAGTTCCAGGCGGCACATAGCCGACCGCAAGCGCCTCTCGCACTACAGATACTTTGTGGATCGCGGCGTAGATATCGGCAGTGGCAACTCGCACTCCCGCCGGCTTGAGCGTCGCATCGGAGCGTCCAAGAAAAAGCAATCCCCCCTCCTCTGTCTCCTCAAGAAAATCCCCGTGCCTCCAGACCCCTTCGAACTCCGAGAAATATGCCTGACGATACGCTTCGCCCTCAGGATCATCGATGAAGCAAACCGGCATCGAGGGAGCTGGATTGGCGCAGACGAGCTCTCCCTCCTCTCCTACGACTGCTACTCCCGATGAGTTGTAGACACGAACATCGTAGCCGAGGCTCTTGCATTGGACCTGACCCCGCACTACTGGTTTGAGCGGGTTGCCCAAACCGAAACAACCGATGATGTCGGTACCGCCCGAGATACTCTGAATCCACATGGGCTTGATTGCGTCCATGATGAAGTCAAACTGAGAGGGATAGAGCGTTGAGCCTGTGGAGAGGATCGTTCGTAACGCCTCTAGACTGAAGCTGTCCCCAGGGCGAACACCCAACTTCTCAAGAGCACCGAGAAACGCCGCGCTTGTTCCGAAATGAGTGACCCGCTCCTGATCAGCCATGCGCCACAGAATGGTGCCTTGCTCAATCAAAGGGTCGCCATCGTAGAGCACAATCGTCGCATCCGCCGCGAGCCCCGAGACGAGCCAATTCCACATCATCCAACTAGTCGACGTTTGATAGAAAAGGACATCGCCGGCTCGCACATCCGCATGTACTATCTGCTCCTTTTTATGCTCTAAGAGCGTTCCTCCCGCGCCATGCACTATCCCCTTGGGCTTACCGGTCGTGCCCGAAGAGAACATGATGTACAGGGGTTGCGAAAAGGGAAAGGTGGGTAGCTCCACATGAGTCGATTTCGTGGCGAGGATGTCTTTGAGCGTTTCTCGAGAAATAGATCTGTCGAACGTAAGTGGCTCCCGAACGGTGCCGAGATAGTCCACCAGAATCACATGTTCGATAGAGGGTGTGTTTCGCACCACCTCTTGCAGGATGGCGGTAGTGTCGACCTCTTGGCCTCTCCAGAGATACGACACCGGCGCGATGAAGACTCGGGGACGAACCCGTCCAAGCCGGGCGAGCAGCCCATCAACCTGATAATCGGTACCACAACTCGCCCAGGTCGCGCCGATCGCCGCGGTGCCGAGCATGCACACCACCGCCTCCGGAATGTTCGGCAGAAAAGCGAATACACGTTCCTCTGGCTGTATTCCCCGTTCGCTCAAATGTCGAGCCACCGACAAGGCCATTTCCCGGAGCTCTCTCCGTGAGATCTTTCGACGAAGTCGATCCTCCGACCACGCGGTGATAGCGAGAGCCTCCGAGGGTTCTCGAAGGAGATTCTCAGCGACATTCAATCGAAAATCGGGAAACCAGGCCCTCGCGAGAGGCGTGGGACCCACCCCCGCTCCCCAAACCTTGGAAACATCGCCCCTTCCTCGTACATCTACGAACTCCATCACCTCTCTCCAAAAGGTGTGAGACTCTCGAATTGACCAGTCGTGCAGCTCCTCACATCCTGAGAAGGGCCCGAATCCCTTTCGGTGCAGACCCTCAATAAACCTGCTCAGCGCGCAGCCAGCTTTCAGACTTGGGCTGGGGGTCCATATAATTGATTCTTCCGAAGCTTCGGCGGTCATGTCCGAGAAAAAGTGACGCACAATATGACTGGTAGTACCCACAACTCTACACGAGCTCTTGAGGGGCGTCATGGGAATTATACGGGAGACCTGCGGGATACCCGCAGTGAGCCACCCGTGGTATGATCCCGTCATGATTGATCCTCGGTACATGGACCGTGCTCTCGACCTCGCCGCTCGTGGTGGGCGCTCAGTTATGCCGAATCCGATGGTCGGCGCCGTTGTCGTTCATAACGATACGATTATTGGAGAGGGCTACCACCAGATATATGGAGGGCCTCACGCTGAGGTCCTCGCCGTTCAATCGGTACGCGACAGATCTCTTCTCAAAGATTCTACGATCTACGTCTCTCTCGAACCATGCTCTCACTTTGGCAAGACCCCTCCATGCGCGGACCTCATTATTGAATCCGGCATTCGCCATGTGGTCGTTGGATGCCGAGACCCTAACCCAAAGGTAGCGGGGCGAGGGATACAAAAGCTGCAAGAAGCAGGCATCACGGTGCACGAAGAGGTTCGCCAACGAGAGTGCGTCATGCTTAATCGGCGCTTTATTCTCTTTCAACGAATGAAGCGCCCGTACGTGATTTTAAAATGGGCCGAGACCGCCGATCGATTTATCGCCCGACATGATGGATCCTCAAAATGGATCAGCTCCGAATTTTCTCGCCGCACCACCCATCGCTGGCGAGCGCAGGAGATGAGCATTTTAGTCGGAACGAGAACCGCGCTCGTTGACGACCCTCACCTTACCGTAAGGCACGTCGACGGGCAGAATCCTCTCCGAATTGCTATAGACACCAACCTCTCACTTTCCTCCTCGCGAGCCCTCTTCAACAACGAGGTTGAAACGTGGATCTGGAATGCGTCCCTCGCCAAACGAGAGCACCTCACTGAGTGGAAGCGAATCAATCCCGACCTACCGCTCACTCAACAGATCCTCGACGAGCTCTTCGCGGCTCACATATTGTCTGTGATTATTGAGGGTGGCGCTCGAACGCTTCAAAGCTGGATCGACGCCGACCTATGGGATGAGGCTCGGGTATTTCAAAGCAAGAAGGTTTTTGAACAAGGGATTCCCGCGCCAACACTGGGGATTCCGGGACATACAACGATGCCCTCCGGCAAGGACAGGATCGAGATATTTCAACATCCGAACCTGGCGTCTCGATTAGGAATTCATGACAGCTCCTTGCTTCGAGTTGAGGCGGATCTCGTCTAGCAGCACGGAACGAAGTAAGCGCAACGGATCTTCCAGCGTCACTCCACGTCACCTCGTACTCAGACTTTCATCTCAACCTGTCATAACAGCACGTCTTCACATTCCGCCGTCAGCATGGTTTCGCGCACCTCCGATACTCGGAGCTACGCCACCGCGGACGCAATGCGTTCCCCTGACCGCTGAGATGTCGCTACACGGAGAGCCCGAGGAGATGAAAACAGGTTTTACTTGTGGGGCGCTCCCTGGGATCAGGATGGAGCATACTAAAGAGTACCGCCTGAAGGTCCTTCGGAACGACCTCATCCAACGGTCCGGTAAGAGACCGCGTGAGATCTACCCTCTCCCTGGCGGCTCGAATCTGTCTTTCAGGATTGCCGAGGGCCAGTGGAAAGGCATCAGGGGAGTCCTCAATAATCTGCACCACTGTGGCTGCCGCGCAAAATACATCCGCCGCTTGACCGTAATGCGGAAGGCCCTCGATGTGTTCGGGGCTCCGACACACCGGTGTTCCCAAGCTCTTGTTGTCAACGTAGTCCCTCGGGATATCATCAATCTTGAAGCTCAACCCAAAATCGATCAGCTTTACTTTAAATTCCTTATCAAGATCGAGAGACCCGTCATCTCGAGTGTGGCCTTGTATGCAGATATTGTCCTCCTTCACATCATAGTGACAGAAGTTCGCCGCATGTACTTTAGCGAGACACTCAAAGAGCCCGCTCGCGAAACGCCGAATCTGCGACACTGAGAACGTATGCCCAAGATCCGCGCGCAAAGAACGAAGCGACCTCCCCGCGTCCTCGATTCTGAGGGTTCGGGTATTAGGATCATGCGCGAGGACTTCAGGGGTAATACCCCTTCCACTCAAACCTCGGAGCGCGTTGAGCTCGGCCATGTAAGACGGTTTGTCGGGGAATCGTTTCACGAAAACACCATCCTGCCGAGACGTGCCCGTTGTATTGAATGTGCTCATACATGAAAGATCTGATTGGAACACACCGATGCTTCAGAAATTAGTGAGTGGATTGCCACTATGTGGTGCTGGATTTTCGTAGTATGCGAGTATTCCGTATGTGGGGCGCCTAAATCGGCTCGGCGACATCTCGGCTTTCTTTGCGACCTCTGAACCGTCGGGAGACGAGCACTTGTGAGGGGGAGCCTGCAAAACTTCGTTTTTAAAATGGCTCTTTTGTTGGAGGTCCCGTGTTCAGCACCGAACCCTACACGCCTCCTACTCCGATGTGATACAACCCACCGTCTGAGGACCCTGCAGAACTATGACGAGAACCCCTGAGCACATCCGACTCGAACAGGACAAAAAGAAGGAGCTCTTTTGGAAACGATGGGGTCCCTACGTTAGTGAACGCTCGTGGGGGACTGTTCGTGAGGACTACAGTGAAAACGGCGACGCCTGGGGTTTCCTTACGCACGACATGGCTCGAAGTAAGGCGTATCGTTGGGGAGAGGATGGTCTCGCTGGATACTGCGATAGATACCAATTACTCACCTTCTCGCTAGCCCTGTGGAACGGCTATGATCCGATTTTGAAGGAACGTGCTTTTGGTCTTGTACCAGCGGAGGGAAACCACGGCGAGGATGTAAAGGAGCTCTACTACTATCTCGATAGCACCCCCACGCACTCGTACATGCGCTACCTCTACAAGTATCCGCAGCGGGCTTTTCCGTATGAGGACCTAGTTCATGAGAACCGACGCCGTAATGGACTCGGCCCGGAATACGAACTGATCGATACGGGGATCTTCGATGATGACCGGTACTTCGATATCTTTGTCGAGTACGCCAAGGAATCGCCAGATACAACCTGTATCAAGATAACCGCTCACAACCAAGGGGCCGAGCGGGCCTCCCTTCATCTTATTCCTCAACTATGGTTCCGAAATACGTGGTCGTGGGGGGCTGAACGTGCGACGGAACCACTGATAGATCTCCGGACAAATGCACCCGACGGAATCGTAATCGGGGCCGACGACTCACAGTCGTCGATGAACCACAACCTCCCCCACTCGTATACGCTTGGAGAGCTCCTTTTAAGCGCGCCCCCTGGTGCGACTCCACTTTTCACGAATAACGAGTCGAACAACGAACGGCTCTACGGCGTCCCGAACGCAACCCCGTACGTTAAGGACGCTTTTCACCGCCATGTCATTAACCAAGAGCCGTGCGTTAATCCGCACAAGGTCGGCACCAAAGTCGGGCTCCACTATACTCTTTCGATAGAGGCTGGCTCGAGCGAGAGTATTACACTCGTCCTCGGCCGAAAAAACGCGCCAGAGGTTCGACAAGATGCGGAGAGAATCATCGCGCTGAGAAGGAGAGAGGCGGATGAGTTCTACGCAACCGTTCACCCTCCACAAGCAAGCGCCGACGAAAAACTGATCCAGAGACAAGCACTCGCGGGACTTCTGTGGTCCAAGCAACTCTACTACTTTGATGTCGGTGAATGGTTGCACGGTGATAATCTCCAAGCACCTCCTTCCCCACACCGGCACCGTGGTCGCAACAAGCACTGGCAGCACCTCAATTCTCTACGAATCCTGTCCATGCCCGATAAGTGGGAATATCCGTGGTTCGCCGCGTGGGACCTCGCGTTTCAAGCTGTCACGCTCGGTCTCGTCGATATTGACTTCGCGAAAGAGCAACTATGGTTCATGCTGTTTGAACAGTTTCAACATCCGAACGGTCAGATCCCGGCTTACGAGTGGGAATTTTCAGATCTCAACCCGCCAGTGCACGCCTGGGCGGTATGGCGACTCTTTCACATAGAGCGAATCGCGACCGGCAAGCCTGATTGGGAGTTCCTTGAAAAGTGCTTTCACAAACTTCTCCTCAACTTCACCTGGTGGATTAACAAGGTCGACTCGGAGGGTAACAACATCTTTGAGGGTGGGTTCCTCGGTCTCGACAATATCACCGTCATCGATCGAAGTGAGCGTTTGGAGGATGGGTATCGCCTTGAGCAAGCGGACGCCACGGGCTGGGTCGGAATGTTCTCGCTTGTTATGATGCGTACCGCCCTTGAGCTCGCCAAAAACAACAAAACCTACGAGGCTCTCGCTACGAAGTTCTTTCAACACTACGTGTACGTTGGTGCCGCGATGAAGAACATGGGCGGCAAGGGGGTCTCACTATGGAGCGAAGAGGATGGTTTTTTCCACGACGTCGTTCAATGTCCGGATGGACACTTTGAGATCCTAGCTATCCGCTCCCTCGTCGGTATTATTCCACTCTACGCAGCCGAGCGTCTCGAGGCGCAATGGATGGAGCCATTCGCCGAGTTCACTAAAAGATTTCACTGGTTCCTTCAGAACCGCCAGGATCTGGTGCAAAAGTGTTGCTATCCGGTGCGTGGCGATAAGGGAGACTCTCACGTTCTTACGATCTTTGATCAACAACAACTCGTGCGCCTCCTTGAGCGAGTCTTCGATCCGAACGAATTCCTCTCCCCCTTCGGGATTCGAAGCTTATCGAAGGTGCACGCGACTCATCCCTTCAGGATCCGGAATAGGGAGGTTCGATACGAACCAGCTGAATCTGACTCTAAACTGAAGGGTGGAAACTCGAACTGGCGGGGACCGATATGGTTTCCTACGACCTTTTTAATAATCGAGTCCCTCAAGAAGCTCCAAAAGGCCTACGGCGGCACGTTTACCGTCAAACTCCCCTCGGGAGAGTCCTCTTCGTTCGACCACTTAGCTCGAACCTTAGCCGATCGCCTCATCGCTATCTTTACTCGCAATAACGAGGGAGAGCGGCCGGTGTTCGGATCCTCCCGCAAGTTCCAGAGCGACCCACACTTTCGAGATTACATCCTCTTCTACGAGTATTTTCACGGGGAGACCGGTCAAGGGCTGGGGGCTTCTCATCAGACCGGATGGACGGCCCTCGTCGCGACCCTCATTGACGAATGGCGTAGATAGGCACTCCCTTCGTATAAGCCCCCTCGCCGGAGGCGCTACAACATAGAAAATCGTCCATAAGCGCGGCTCTTGTGGGGTAGTCCCGCACGGCCCGCTTACTGGCTCCTTCCCTACGGCTGTGGTAGCCTGCCGAGGTTGTCTGTCGTCTTTATCTCGGTGTTTATGGCCACTTCTCTCTTCTCAGATATTCACATGGCGGCTCCCGACGCGATCCTCGGGATAACGGAGGCGTTCCGCAACGACCCAACTCCAACCAAGGTCAACCTCGGCGTAGGGGTCTATCAGGATGCGCAAGGAAGGATCCCGGTGCTGAACTCAGTGCAACAAGCAGCCAAGATCTGGGCCACCCAAGAGGATACCAAGACATACCTTCCGATTGATGGAGTTCCGGGATTTATCCAGGCTAATCAAGAGCTCCTGTTTGGAAAGGACTCGTCCCTCCTCAAAGAGAAGCGGGTCGCGACTGTTCAGTCCGTTGGTGGAAGCGGTGGTTTAAAGCTCGGCATCGAGTTCATCAAGCGCTTCATGGGACAGGACACTATCTACGTCAGCGATCCGAGCTGGGAGAATCACCGAGTGATATTCGAGGCCGCCGGGATGAAGGTAGAGACGTACCCGTATTACGACCCGCAGAGCTTCGGTTTGCGTGCCGCTGACATGCTGTCGACGTTGCGCACCCTCAAGCCTCGGACACCAGTCCTCCTGCACGCCTGCTGCCACAACCCTACCGGCGTAGATCTCGATGAGAGCACCTGGAAGGAAGTAGTCGATATCTGCGCGGAGCGTGAGCTTATCCCATTCATCGATTTCGCATATCAAGGATTCGCCGATGGGATCGTGCCAGACTCACGGCCTATCCAGCTGTTCGTTGAAAAGGGGCTCACCTTTTTCGTGGCGAACTCATTCGCCAAGTCTTTCTCAATCTACCGTGAACGCGTAGGCGCTCTCTCCGTGGTCACGGGGTCTCAAAAAGAAGCCGCCGCCGTAACAAGTCAGATCAAGCGGATCGTGCGCATGATCTACTCATCTCCCCCCTCCTACGGCGCTCAGTTAGTGGCGATAGTGCTCTCCCATCCTGAGCTTAGGCCGATGTGGGAAAACGAACTTGGAGAGATGCGGAACCGCATTCATGAGATGCGCCACCTTTTTGCTCAAAAACTTAAGGCGGTTCTTCCTGATAAAGACTTTGCGTTTATCCTCAATCAGCGAGGAATGTTCTCCTACTCAGGACTTTCCGTTGACGTTATGAAAGCGCTTCGCGAGAAGTACCATGTGTACGGTCTCGACAGCGGTCGTATCTGCGTCGCCGCCTTAAACCACAGCAACGTGGACTACGTATGCGAGTCTGTCGCTTCACTCGTAAAAGGCACATAAGCTATGAGAATCAAGGCTCTTCTGCTCTCACTCCTCTCGTGTATGACGACAGCGAATGCGCAGGAGAGCTTTGAATTTAAACCGGTCGCGCAGGGGTTCGGAGATCCCATCGCTATTACATCTGTCCCGAGCGAGCCATCCAAACTATTTGTAGTTGAACGGAGCGGTATCGTCGCAATTGTCGAGAACGGGAGACGCGTTAAGCGAGACCTCCTTGATATCGAAGACATCCTCGCGCCACAGGAAAATGCCGGTCTCTCAGGTGTAGCGTTTTCCCCCTCCTACGAGCAAACAAAAGAGCTGTACGTTACCTATACCGATAAACAGGGAGACACGATCGTCGGACGCTTCGCCACGAAAGCTGGAGAGACGGTCGATGAGGATTCGCTCATCGTAGTGCTCAAAGTTGTACAACCTAATCCTCACGCGCATCGCAGTACACTCGCGTTTGACGGGAACGACACCTTGCTGATAGGGCTGGGAGACGCGCCTCGCAATCCAGGAGCGTCCTCACTAGCGCAAAATCCCCGCTCCCTTTTCGGAAAGGTTTTACGGATTGGACTTGCGGATCCGTCACGATACACCATCCCTACTGACAACCCATTCGCGAAGAGAAATGACGCGGCCCCTGAGGTGTGGGCACTCGGAGTGCAGAACCCCCTCTCGCTCTCATTCGATCCAATAACCAAAAGGGTACTACTCGTCGACTCAGGTAGAGATGTTCAGGAGCTGGACCTTGTTGAGCGCGGTAAGAACTATGGATGGAATATAGTAGAGGGCACCTCCTGCCTTGTTACGACCTGTGACACAGCGAACTTTACTCCTCCGATCTACTCATACTCCGCGGTAGCCCGAGGCTCTGCTGTAGGGGGCTTCTTCTATAACGGAACACGCAATCCGACCCTTCAAGGTTCGTACATATTCGCTGACGCCCACTCAAAGACGCTCTTCAAGCTCGTTCAGAACGGCACGGCCTGGACACGTATCCCGGTAGCTCAAGCGAACTTTCCGATCGTCGCGGTTGGCCAGGGGGCCGCCGGTGATATCTATGCTGCGACCGGAGATGGCACCCTTTCCATCCTGGCCTCGAATAAGTAGGCACTCGAAAGCGCCCGGACAGTCATCCGCGACCTGTCCGAAAACAGCCAAAGCTATTACATTTGTTACAATTTTTCGCGATTCGAGCGCGCTCCCCAAAGCATCTCTACCTTAGGCACGTGAGAACCGTCGACTTCGATGAGGTTGAGGACAGGTTCTTATCCAAGTAATTTCGATGGCTTACCCGGCACCAGGCCTGGTATGGTCGTCCTGAGTCGCCACCACGGAGACACGTACAATGTCGAACACACCGCTTACCATCAGTATCGTCATTCCGGTTTACAACGAGCGTAAAACCATCCGCGAGCTTGTGAAACGGGTGAAGGCGACACCTCGGGATAAAGAGATCATCATCGTTGACGACTTTTCGACTGATGGCACCCGACAGATCCTCAAAGAGTTTGAACAAGACCCTCTCGTCCGGGTTATCTATCAGTCTAAAAATACCGGAAAAGGTGCCGCGCTGACACGTGGCTTTCAAGCCGCGACAAAGGACGTCGTCATCGTTCAAGACGCAGACCTAGAGTACGACCCAAAGGATTACGAGGCTCTTCTCAATCCGATCGAGGAGGGGCGGGCTGATGTGGTGTACGGGTCTCGGTTTCTCTACATGGAACACCGAGTGCTCTATTTCCGACATATGATTGGAAACAAGTTGATTACACTGCTGTCCAATCTCTTTACCGACCTGACGCTCACTGACATGGAGACGTGCTACAAGGCGTTCAAACGGGAGATCATTCAGAACATCGAGCTTCGCTCTCCGCGCTTCGGCTTTGAGCCTGAGGTGACAGCGAAGGTCGCTCGACTCGGATGTGTGGTGTACGAGGTTCCAATCCGGTACTACGGACGCTCATACGCTGAGGGTAAAAAGATTACCTGGAAGGATGGGCTCGCGGCTTTAGGCCACATCATTCGCTTCTCACTCTTTGAGAGAAACTTCGTCAAAGACGAGAGAGCTATTCGAAGCGCGCTCGTCTCACCGCCCCGCGATCCCGATGTCGGCGTCGACACCCTTGAGGTCTTTGAGGACGCCCGTCGCTACAACGCCTGGATTTGCGAGCGCGCCGAATCTTCCATCGGAGAGCGCGTGTTAGAAGTTGGCTCAGGGATAGGAAACATCATCTCTGAAGTTCTTTCCCGTTCACACGTGAGGTCAGTCGTGGCGACCGATCTTCAAGCATCTTCCCTTGCAGTTCTGCGAGATAGGTTCGGACATGACACAAGACTCTCCACGGAAGTATGGAATGCCGAGGATCGTCCTCCCCAATCCCTTCTCGCGGAGAAGTTCGATACCGTTATCTGTTCGAACGTGCTTGAGCACATAGAGAACCATGAACAAGCTCTCAAGAATATCCGCCAAATCTTAAAGCCCGGCGGGCAACTTGTGCTACTGGTTCCCGCTAATCCTCAGATCTTTAGCGGACTGGACGAGGAGCTTGGGCACTATCGGCGGTATACCAAAGAGGAGCTCCTGCGGGTTCTCGGAGCGGCAGGCTTTAATGTAAACGACCTTATCTCCCACAACCTCATTGGTGCCCTTGGTTGGTGGTGGGTAGGCAAGATTCGAGGTCGTCGTACCCTTCAAGCTCGTGACACAAAGAATTTTGACAAGCTGGTTCCGGTACTTAAACACCTCGATCCATACATGACGAAAATGTTTGGAGGCGTATCTCTGATAGCTATCGCGTCCTCAAGAAACGAGACGACGACGGTTGTGGAGATAGAGGACTCGATGGAGCGAGACCGCCCGTGTGGAAGCGCGCAAGAGGTCTGCGAACGCCATATCGACGCCTGAGCGGTTAGCTCTCGTAAGGCCCGACGTCACGCTTGCAAACTATTTCGGCGGCAACTCGAAGGCTTGAACCTCGGACTGGAACTTACACTCTCCGTGTGAGCCATCACAGAAGGGATGCTTCTTCGAGGCGCCACACCGACAAAGCGATACCGAGGCGCGTCCGTTGAGGTTAAACACATTTCCTGCTGCGTCGCAGATCTCAAAGTTCGTCCCCTCGACCCGAAACGGACCATTGTTTCGAACCGTAATCTTCACCTTTTCGTCACTCATAAGATCCTCCGTTATTGAAGTGATGTGCGGAAATCGTCAAGCTTTGAGATCGACTCGTTGATCTCTCGCGCTTTACCCTTGGTTTCCTCTACGAGGGCCGCTGGGGCATTCGCCACGAAGTCCTGATTAGCGAGGTTTCGCTCGATACCGGCGAGCGTCTTCTGAAGTTTCTCGATACGAGCCGACAACTTACTCACGATATCCTTGGCGTCAATATCAGATGGCAACTCAAGGTACCCGATTCCTCCATCGAACTTGAATGGAACGTGCCCGGCCGGGGTTGTTTGCTGAGCGTGCTCAGCAACCTCACTAATACCGCCGATCATCTGAGCGACGCCTCGAACGGGCTCAAAGTTCCTCTGAGCGTTCTCTGACAGGAAGAGAAGCTTCGCCGCAAGAGCCGCCTTAAGCGAGATATTGAGGGTCTGCTTCACGTCTCGCACACCGCGTACGATAGAGGCCATGAGCCCGATCTGAGCTTCAGCCGCACTATCTTTTCGGTAGAGCTCCGCGTCAGGCCATGACGAGAGGGCGATCGAACGTGAGTCCCCCGTTTCGGCAGAGTCCGTAATACCCATCTTCTGCAAGGTCTGCCACAACTCCTCCGTCACAAACGGCATGTACGGGTGAAGGAGCTTAAGGATAGTACGCTGACAAACTAGTGCAACCTCGAGAGCTTTACGCTTTGACTCACCACCGGCCCACATGCGGCTCTTAATGATCTCAAGATACCAATCACAGTAGTCATCCCAGAAGAAGCTACGAACAGCCCCAACGGCATGCACGATATCGCTCTTCGTTAGGTACTCATCGTGAACTCGAACCACCTCCCCTAAACGGGAGATAATCCACCGGTCCTCGAGGGTGGAGAGATCGAGATTTCGAGAATCACTCTGGATCTTCTCCTCTCCAAGATTGCCGAGCAGGAGGCGCGTGGCATTCCACAACTTAATGACGAACCCCTGTCCGTTCTTAAAGATATCATCGTGGAGCTTGGTATCCTGCCGTCCCATCGGATAGTTCATCGCGATCGATACCCGTACGGCGTCGGTGCCGTACTGGTCGAACAGGCTCAGTGGGTCGGGAGAATTGCCGAGCGACTTCGAAAGCTTTCTCCCCTGCGAGTCACGAACCAGTCCGTGAAGAGCCAAGGTGCGGAATGGAACCTCCCCAAGCAACTCAAGACCGGCCATGATCATGCGCGCGTCCCAGAAGAAGAGGATATCACGCCCAGACATGAGCCAGTTGTTCGGATACCAGAATTCAAGCTCCTCGGTCTTATCCGGCCAACCGAGAGTCGAGAACGGCCAGAGCTGCGATGAGAACCATGTATCGAGAACATCCTCATCCTGTCGCAGCTTCGTGTTGCCACATTTCTCACACGCGGAGGGGGCATCAACCTTTGCGGTAACGTGACTACAGGAGTCACAGTAATAAACTGGGATACGGTGCCCCCACCACAACTGTCGTGAGATACACCAATCTTGAATCGTATCCATCCAGTGGAAGTAGTCGTGCTTCTCAGAGTCAGGGATAATCGAGAGCCGGCCGTCGAGTACAACTTCCTTCGCCTTCTCAGCGAGCGGTCGCATCTTGACGAACCACTGATCCGACACCTTCGGCTCAAGAACGCTCTTACACCGATAACACTCACCGACAGCGTGCGAGTGTTTCTCGATCTTCTCCATGAAACCGAGAGCCTCAAGATCGGCTACCACTTTTTTGCGAGCTTGGTAGCGATCGAGCCCAGCATATGCCGCACCTGCGGCCTCCGTCATCTTTCCGTCATCTCCGATAACGGTCTCAAGTGGAAGATTATGCTTAAGCGCGGCTTGATAATCATTCGGGTCGTGAGCCGGCGTGAGCTTCACCACTCCTGTGCCGAACTTTCTATCGACGAAATCATCAGCGATAACCGGAATGGCCCTGTTTTTGATCGGAAGGAGAACCTTACGACCAACGATCGAGGTATACCGTGGATCCTCTGGATGAACCGCGACACCAGTATCGCCGAGCATCGTCTCAGGACGGGTTGTCGCGACGATTAAAAACTCCTGCGTCGGGTTCCCGTTATCGTCAACAAGTGGATACTTGAGGTGCCAAAGATGGCTTCCGTGCGTACCGTGCTCGACCTCATCATCAGCGAGCGCGGTCATACAGACCGTGCACCAATTGACCATGCGTTTGCCGCGATAGATGAGCCCCTTATCGAAGAGTCGTACAAACGCGGTAAGAACGGCTTTCATCAAGCCCTCGTCCATCGTGAAGCGCTCACGCTCCCAATCACATGAACACCCGAGTCGCTTGAGCTGCTCGATAATGATACTGCCGTGCTTCTCCTTAAACTCCCAGACGCGCTTCAGAAATTCCTCGCGCCCAAGGTCACGCATCTTAATTCCCTCTTTCTCGAGTTGGCGCTTGACGACGTTTTGGGTCGCTATCCCCGCGTGGTCCGTACCCGGAATCCACACAGCCGCGTATCCACGCATCCGATGCCATCGAGTCATGACGTCTTGCGGCGTGTTATCCAGAACGTGTCCCATGTGGAGGATGCCGGTGACGTTCGGCGGAGGGATGACCACGCAGAACGGCTTCTTGGATCTATCAACAGTTCCGCGCGAGACCTTGAGGGTATCCCACATCTGGGAAATTCTCTTCTCTGCCTCTCCGTGAACGAACTGTTTTGGCATCTCCTCGGCGGACATGATGACTCCGTAACGATTAACACTCTATAAAAATAAGGGCTTAGAGACCTTACCCGGTCTATCCTGACCGCCGGTAGCCTACCACCGGATGCCCGGCGTGTCACGGTCGAGCCCCTTCCGGTTTCCACTCAGTCCAGCCCCTCGGGAAGCGAGGCAAAACCCCTGCCTGCTGCGAAATAGGTTTTGCCTCGCTTCCCGAGGGAGCCCATTCGTTTGAGCTACTTATCCCCGAGGATGTTTTGCCTTCTAGCGGCAAGCGGAGGTCCCGTATACCTTATGGGAGAACTATGAAAAATAAGAAGATACTTCTCGCCACCATCATCTCTGCAACGCTGCCGACCGCTCTCTGCGAAGCCCAAGAGGTCCAGAGTTCTATGCACAAGCTCCTTGTGCCTCTTCGCACCCTCCAGCCATTCTTGGCGGACGAGGACAAGTTCACGGATTCTGATAATTCGGACCAGATACATGAGCAGCTCATAGCCCTCCGCCGGGACTTCCATTCCCTGGAGCGGGTTCCAACCCACTACAAGGCGCAACCAGGATTCCAAGAGAGCATCAACAACGTCGCCGAGCTCCTTGATGACGCGAGCCGCCGGTTCGACGAGGGCCGAAAGGAGTACGCGTGGTGGAGGCTCCAAAGACTTCCAACTGACTGCTTCTCCTGTCACGCTACCTATAAGGTATCGAGCCAGTACTCGAACACTGCGATGGTAGACGAGTCCTTAAGTCCACTGGAGCGGGCTCGCTTCCTGATGGCGACCCGGCAATTCACTGAGGCAAAGAAGACCCTCGCAGCCTCACTCAAGGATCCCGCCTACCGCCTGTATGATGACCAGATTCTCCGCAGCCTCCTCCTTATTGAAACCAGGATTTCTAAGGATCCCAAGGAGAGTCTTGAAATGTTCAAAGAGATTCTGAAATCCGACACACTCCCACTTGATGACGCTCATACCGTTACGCGATGGCTGAAAGGTTTGGAGGCGTGGTCGAAGTCGCCACCCGTGAGAGAGGCGAACAAGCTCTCAGCGGGAGAGAGGCTCATTAGAGCAGGAGCAACTCGCGGAATAGATTTCGCCCAAGATGATGTGGCACTCCTACGCGGTACCGCGCTCGTTCACGAGAGTCTTGAGGGTGGGAAACTTACTGAGGCGCAACGTCGCAAAGCCATCTACCTACTCGGATACGCGTACAGTAACCTTCCACAGTTCTTCACTGAAGGGTGGGACGAGCTCTATCTGGAGAAATGCGTGGAAGAGTTCCCAAACACTCAGGAAGCCAAATGGGCGTACAACATCTATAGCGATAAAGTTATGGATGAATTCACAGGAAGTGGTGGCAGTAACATCCCAGCCGAGGTAAAACTTCATCTTGAGGACCTCCGCAAAAAAGCATACGGCGAAAAAGAGTTTGCGCCTAAGGCGTAACAGCATCAGTTTGCGCTGCTATCGTTATACCGTGCGTCAGATCCAAGCACCCTTGGGTCTGGTCGGTAAGACGCCCCACGCCCAAGCACGACGAGTCTTTCTGTGATCATATCGGCTCCTCAACAAAGCCCCCTACTCTAGCCATGCATGGCTCGCGGACATTTTAGAAACCGCTCTTCACAGAGCGTTCTACATCGTCTCGCACATCAGAGGAGGACAGCACATGGCACAAGAAGAGAAAGGCACAAAGCGCTTACGAGGATTTGCCGCTATGGATGCTGAAAAGCAGCGTCAGATTGCCAGTAAGGGAGGCAAGATCGCGCACCAACGTGGCAACGCTCACGAATTTACCCCAGAGGAGGCTCGCGAAGCTGGACGTAAAGGTGGCGTAGCCGTAAGCAAAGATCGGAAGCACATGGCCGAGATAGGGCGCCTTGGTGGGGAAGCCCGTAGTCAGAGTCGAGGCCAACAACAACAGCAACCACCGCAATAGGTGGGGCCATGTTGTACACTAGCGGGGTGGTGAGGTCCCGCGCCCTACTTCCAGGCGTTCTCAGTCACCTTGGCACCAAGACTCTGAAGAGCTGTCATCGCTCGCGCGCTCACGCGCCCTCTCACGTGAATCTCGACCGAGGAGAACGACTCCTCCTTGGTTACTCGGGCTTTGAAATCATCGAATATCCCCCCAACCTCTTGAGTCCAGAAGAGGTAATCAACAGAGAGCGGAACGATCAGGACCCCTTTCTTCGTGACACCCGCCGGAACGTAGAGCGAACTCACGATCTTTTTGAGTGGAGTCTCCTTTTGAATCTTCTCAAGGTATTCCGCAACAGACACGAAGTAGAGTGTTGAGGGCTCATTCTTCGCTTGAAGCGCCGCTTTGATAAAGAGTGAACGCCCTGCAACGGATGGCCCAAGAGCGGTCATCGAGGCGGTTACGAAACGCCGGGTCCACGGGTTGTACGCCTTACTTTTCTGAAACTGTTCAATCATGTCATCGGGAACATCGAGAGCTCGGAGCTCTGCTTTATTCTTCTCTTTAATGACATCGGGATCCTCGTAGAGGGAGAGCTGCTCCGCCCGACCGTACCACCTATTAAAGGTCGTCAGCTGGCCAAGAAGACCGAGTCCTGGCACGAATCGAAATGCGAAACCGACCGCGGTGCCCAACCCCGCGACACGCACCACCTCGTCCTGCAGGATTCGATTTGAGCTGTAAGGATTAACCTGAAGCTTCCGGAAAAGCTCACGCTCCCGACCGGTGTATCCGATAAATCGAAGTCCAAAGTTCTTACCTGCTTGTAATGTAGAGGAAGCCCCTTCACTGACCTCTTTGGAGCTAGTTTGACTATCCCCTGTTACCAAGTCGGATACCCCCTGAGCGGCACCTTTGGCTTGTCGATAGGCCCAGGAGAAAACCTTCTCCGCCCCGTCAGGCACCGCCTTAACGGTATCGTACATCTTGTCCGGATCCGACACGGTCTTGGCGACCTTCTTTACCACGTTCACGGGAGCCAGCACGGTGGCCTTTCCCCCTTCGTACACAGCATCCCCGATCACCTTAGAGCTCGAAAGTTGGTCTAATTCGTTCAGCGCATTAAGCTCTCCGATTCGCAGCTCAAGGAGCTGTTGCCCCTCCACTTTAAAATCACCGAACTTGGACCTCAATGTGAATTCATTGAAGTACCCATCGTTGGTCACTCGGGAGTCTACCTCATGGAAAGAGCCCTTTAAGAGCAGCTCTGGGAGAACATCCTTTGCTTGAAGCACCGGGGGCTTTTCGAAACCGGTCTGAGCATGCGCTGTTGAGACAAACAAAGTCCCAACATGCAAACAGAGCGCCAAGCAGAACCGAACTGGAATGCGCATATTCATACCTCTCAGAGCCCTCTCGGGTACTATCCTACCGTGGTTTATCGTTTGAGCAGGTCTCGGATCTCAGTCAGAAGCTCTTGATCCTTCGTTATCTGCGGAACTACCGGAACCGCTGGAGTCTCGGCGGCCCTGCTCTTCATCACCCAGCCCAAGAATTTAACGATAAAGAGGAAGAGTGCGGCCGCTACGATGAGGAAGTTGACCACCTCTCCGAGGAAGAGACCATACGGAATATCCTTCCCATTAAGAGCGACCTTCCATCCGAGATATCCTTGTTCTCCAGGAAGGAGGCACCCGATAAACGGCATAATCACGTTCTTTACAAGGGAATCGACTATCTTTCCGAACGCGCCTCCGATGATTACTCCCACAGCGAGATCGACCACGTTGCCCTTAAACGCGAACGCCTTAAATTCATTCACGAGCGACTTAGCTTTGTCGGTAGCAGCTTTCATGGTGTGTTCTCCCTTCTAGTCCTTGGACGTTCCAGAGTCGATGATGGGTCCCGTGAAGGTTTCCTATCGGTGACCGGCTCCATTTTCAACACGTTAGCGAAGCGGAGCCTACCCTGCTCGCCGAAAAAATCAACTAGGAACCGGGGCGAAGAGCGCATGTAGGGAGTGCTTCAGCTCCGGGAGACGGTTGGCCAGACAGAGGGCGAAGGCCCACTTTGCCGGTCTTAGGTTACCAGGGACATTCATTCTTTGAGGATATTGTATGAACGCAGCACACCTCCACATCATTCTCGTCCACCTCCCTATCGTCTTGCTACCTACGGCAACTATCTTGCTTGCCTTCGGGCTCCTGGGAAGACAAGGCGCTGTCGTGAGTGTCGCGCTGTGGCTCTTTGTCGGCGCCAGCCTCTGCGCGATCCCAGCTTATCTTATCGGAGAGGATGCTGCGGAGATGGTCGAAGAGATCCCCGGAATATCTGAGGACACCATAGAAGAGCATGAGGAAGCGGCCGATATTGCGTTCTGGCTGACCATCTTTGTGGGAGCGACCGCCGCGAGTAGCATTGTTCTTCGGACCAGAGTTCCGCGGCTCACGCACACAGCGCTCAAAGCGCTCGTTGCCGCGGGAGCGATCGCCTCCAGCACTCTCGCGTATACCGCGTATGAAGGTGGCAAGATTCGTCACCCTGAGGCCTATGATACGACGGCATCAAGCAAGCATGAGAGCGAAGGGGAACAGGACAACGATTAGATCACGCCCCCTCGCGTCCTCATCGACCTTTATGTCTATCAAGCACCGATGGAACCTCGGTGACACTGTGCACGAGATAGTCAGGCCGGGCCGATTCAAGCACTTCATGAGTATGCATGCCCTGTAACAGCCCGATACGAAGCCCGAAACCACACGCCCCAGCACTTCGCATGTCATCGATTGAATCCCCAACCATGATCGCCTGACCGGGTTCGACACGATGCTCCCGACATAACCCAAAAAGCTGCTCTCTCTTTTCGGTCCAACCGGTTTCCCACCACGTAGAAAGAAACTCCACGTGATGAATGATACCGGTCGGACGCAATATCTCACGGAGTTCATCAGCGTGGACCGAGCGCGCGGTGGCTATCGCGAGATCAAATCCCCGCGAGACCATATCCTCAAGGGTCGCTAACGCGCCTTCTATCAATCGCGGTGCCGGAATCTGTCGGGCGTCGTATGCGTGCCAATACTCTCGAATCGCGCTTTCACGAGCTTCAGGGGGGAACAGCTCCTCAATTGAATGACTGCGCATCAGATGATGAATTCGCTCCCTCGTCGGCACGGCGAACCCCAACCTCGTCGTCACCGCGATAGCGTGATCGATAAAGTGCTCTAACTCAAGCTCAACAAGGGTTCCATCGAGATCGAAGACCGCGAGTGAAAATTCTGGTTTTGTAATCATTCCCATGGACCAGACTGTATCACATCTACTGGTCAACGTAACGCGTCTCCCATCCCCTTCAGAAACACCCTCTCAATGCACCAGAGTGTCCTCTATGGTGACTCCCCTCACACTCAGCAATCCCGAATTCTAGTAACATGCGGCTGAACCTGTATTGACTACGAGGCACGCTATGAAAGCTCAAGAAATTATGACCAAAAACCCAACCTTATGCATTGCCAGTACCAAACTTGATGAGGTCGCCCGAATGATGGTCGAAAGCGATTGCGGAGAGATCCCAGTGGTTCGCTCAAAGGAAAAGGCGGAGCTTCTCGGAGTCATTACGGATCGGGACATCTGCTGCCGAGCGGTTGCGACAGGAAAGAGCCCTGCTCAAACCTCTGTAAGTGACATTATGTCGTCCCCGGCCGTCACGGTATCACCAGATACCGACATCGTTGAGTGCTACCGCCTCTTTGAAGAGCGGGAGATCAAACGATTACCAGTCGTAGACCAAAGGGGTCACTGCGTGGGAATAATCTCGTTGAGCGACGTCGCCGAGAAAGCCCCAGAGCACTACGCTCGGGAACTATTGCGGCACTCGGCGGGGCTTTCGGCTTCCCGTCCCGCGGCCCATTAGGAACGAGCGACTTTGACGCGCCCTCTGGAGGTAATATCCTCTAACAGGGTGGTGAAAAATGGTTCCGTCGTGAGCATTTTGA
>JAIXQT010000145.1 GCA_027485595.1 Pseudomonadota bacterium
CCAAGGAGCAGAGACCAATAAGCCAGCCCAAGGGATTCGGCACGAGGTAGAGGTACCTCGCTCCGTTATCGCCGGCTGTTTCCCATCGATACTGAATGGTACGACCGCCGAACGGCCAAAAATATACGGGGCTTCCGTTCTCTCCGGTTTTGCACAAATCGAGGGTGGGTACCCCCTTTTCATAGTGGGCGAGATAGTCGAAAGCGCTGGCTCTCACGAGCATGACAAAATCTCTCGGCCCGAGGTCTCCGCCACGGTCAATAATAGTCCGGATAAGTGGATTCGTGGTGTAGTAACCGCTCTCCTTGAGCTTTTCGTTTCGATTATTCCCAATTGAGAAGTGGGCATACCATACGGATGAATACATGATTGCGAAACTCACCACGGCGATTGCGACGAGACTGAGTCGGGATCGAATACTTCCGGATGCAACGAGCAAGAGGGGGATCAAGACCACAAAGAGGAGCGCGTTTACCTTGGTGGCGACAGCGGCACCGAGCGCTGCGCCGAGGATGCCACCTACGAGTGGGCGGTATCGAGTCGGAATAGCCCCCTTCGTTACGGCAAAGAAGGAGAGGAGCGCCGCAACCACAAAGAAGAGTTGGGTCCCCTCGAGCATTGCCGCCCGAGCATGGACAATGATGGCGTTGTCAAACGTGTAGAGAGCTGCCGTGAGA
This sequence comes from Pseudomonadota bacterium, assembly GCA_027485595.1. GTDB lineage: Bacteria > Bdellovibrionota_C > UBA2361 > UBA2361 > OMII01 > OMII01. The sequence continues at coordinate 678 of JAIXQT010000145.1, forward strand.
AGGGAGAGCGATATTCTTCCGCTTACAGTCCAAGCAAGGAGAAAGAGGAGGGGGGCTGTGAGCCACGCAAGTAGGGTAGGGAAGAGACGATATCCAGCGAACGAGAACCCGCGCGGAAGCGCATCCCCCTTGCCGTGGTCCGTGTCACGGAATTGATCGAACCGTTCATTAGGGCGGATCGTGTACTCGCCTAGCGCGATGAGAAGCTTTCCTAACGGCGGGTGCGGCTCCATATGGAAATCGCCGTTGAGATAATGTTGAGCTGCGGCGATGTGATAGTTTTCGTCCCAGAAAATAGCCGCTGGTTTTTCGTACCCCGACACGTAGGTCACGTAGCTCACCATGGTGACAAGCGCGGCGCAGAGCGCTACGCGATATTGGCGCAACATGTGAAGATAAGAATTTGCCATGCAGGGACGGTAGCAGATGGTTCATCATTGCAGTAGGGGGGACCTTTATCAGCGGCATGTTCGTTCAGCCGGTGATCCGGCGCCCGGCGGCACTGCGGAGCTTGGCGTGGGAGGGTTCGAAGCCGCGCCGTTCGTTCCGTTTCTCCGACCAAGGGAGGTCTTCGCGTTAGGCGTTGGGTAAAAATCGTTGGCGGAATGGTAGTGTCAGGAGGCGCTCCGATGTGGTGCGAAAGTCTGCGAGCGCTTTTTCACCTCGTAACCCTTCTGCGGCCTCCGGCCGCTTCGCAATAACCTCCGTGAACTCCGCGCTCGTAATAAAGTCGAGGAGCGCCCGGCGAGGGGAGTCGCCATACACGGCTGCAAGCATAGGGCGCGCATACGAGTTAAACGCAAGAGGAACGGTGTTGAAGTGTTCAAGGGTGACCGCGGTTGGAATATCGATGAGGCGTATTGCTTCGCCACACGCCCCGTCGATGACCTTTTCGATCAACTCCGCCGTCATCTTTCGCCCCTCGGTGACATTTACATACCGCCCCCGGGAAGGGTCGTACGACCAGCCGGGGAGAGGGCCTTTCTCTCCGATGTCCTGCATCGACCAGAGACCGTTTGTGACTCGAGCGAAGTGTCGAGGCTCAAGGTCTCGGTAGAACCTGGCTATCGCCGAGTCTGGATGGTGTTTCAGGAAGTGAACCACACCTGACACCATAGGAAATCCGAAAACGCCTGTGACAACATCCGCGGGGGTAAAACGACAGAAGAAGATATCCTTGGACAACCACTGAGTTTCAAAGAGCTCAGGAATGCGATAGATGTCAAACCGTTCGGGGCCGAGATGTTTCTCAAGGGTACTGAACGCTTCGTGTATCGCCTCCCGTCCGAATGCGTAAGCCGGCTCTCCCTTCGAGTCGGTCCATGTGTTGATTCGCCGAAAATGGTAGGGCCGCAGCCTGGCGAAATGATCGCGAATATCATGGCGGGCGCTGTGCCGGAGATAATCAATAATACCCTCGGCGAGCGATCCCTGATACACGGCCGGTATGACCGTTCCGAAGGTCCTATTGAAGCGGACCCGGTGAGCGTTGAAGCCGTCTTCTGTGGCAGTCGCTATGAAGTCCTCGATTCGAGTGATGTACTCACGGGATGGCAGGGGACGACCGGTCGGATTTCCGATGTAGTCGTCAATCACCTGCCCGATCGCGACTCGGGCGAGCCCTTTGTTCAGCCAGCACGATCCGAGCGTATCGTATTCCCACCCATCTCCAGGTGCGAGATCCGGGGAGCCGCTCTCGCACCACAGGGAGTTCACCTGTGGAAAATGTTCCTGACCCAGGTGCGAGGCCGACCGCCTTACACGAGGTGACGGATGCTCTCGAAAGTGAGCTCGGAGCGCATCGGATGGGGAGTTGTTGAATTTGGTTGTAAGAGCACCGCCGAAGTGGTGTTTTGAGAAGAACTCCACAGAAAAATCCCCACCGCCTATGGCTCGTAGTTGTTGCTTCAGTGAGAGACCGGCCTCGTCGTTAAGGATATGGTCGAGGAGCGCGAGGCTATTGATGGTCCCCTGTCGACCTGAGAGGAACCCGTTCGGAAGAGAGGCCCCTCTCTTGGCTCCAGGCGCGGTTTTTCGCTCCTGAAGAGCGACAAGATAAGGGGTGATGACCCCCCGGTAGTGTTGATCGAGCGCTCTTTCCAACCTCTCCCGTTGCTCGTGTGATAAGGCAGCCCCGGTTGATAGCGCTATGGCCGTCCCTACCTCATGCCGTACCTCCGCCAGTATATCCTCGCAGACGAGGCGACGGTGGGGGCGATACTCCGGATCGAGCTCCGAGGCGAGCTGTTTGCCGTCGGGGCGCGCAAGGATTGCGCCGAGCATTCGTGCGCTGTCAATCGCGCGCTCCTCTCGTTGAAGGAGATTTTGCCCAAGGAACCTGTAAAATAGGCCAGCCGGGATCCCTCCCGGGGTTTGAGTCTCCCGTTCTGAGGTGGGCGAGATGAGAGGGAATCGACGCTCAAGCGCCCATCGTAGGTGGTCGAGAGTAGCTTTTGAGTTAGTCTGTAACATGATCCTTCAGGCGGCTCCTTCGACCGTAGCCGGATCGTACGCACTTACCCTGGGTAGTCAAAGCTTTCCGGCTAGTCCTTTAGGATCGAAACTGACTCTTTGTGACCGCTCGAGCACGTTACGGGTGTCGGATCTACAAGTGGAGTCGTGCCCAGTGAGCGATAGCTGCGAAGGTGGAGAAACGGGGTCTTGAGACCTTTGTATAGGCGGGTCTTTCGGCTATCCTTGCGGCTCGTTCTTTTCAATTGTCGGGCTTCCCCGTGCTCGACGCCATTCGGGTAGTGCGCGTGCTCTTGTCAGCGAGATGCGGATACAACGTCACAAGGTTTTAGGTAAAACCTAGTCGACGCATCATCATCAATAACAACGTAACAATATGGCTAAAGCACCAATCGAAAGTCGGCTGTGCGCGTTCATCATTGACGCAAACATACTCAGCTTCCTCACAGAGGCTATCAAAAAAATAGTCGAAGTTCCCCTCTTACACACGGAGTATTCCGTGTTTGGAGGGGTGACTTTGTTGGGAGCCATCCTTGCGGTCCTCTATTTCGGACTCATGGAGGGATCCTTAAAGGGTGCTACGATCGGAAAGCAAGTGATGAAGATTCGTGTGACCACCCTTGATGGTCAACGTCTCTCCTATCGCGCCGCTTTTCTTCGTGGGATCGGCAGGCTCGTTCCTCTGGGATGGCTGCTTGTTTTTGCTCAGGACAATCGAGCTCTTCATGATTACATCGGGGGCTCTCATGTCGTGGATGTAGTGTCAGAAGGGCAAGAATAGATACGGATGCGGATGTTCTTACGAAGGTTTTTTCGAACGGATATCCGCATCTCGGTGACAGGATACGCGCGTCTACTTTATAAAAAAACGTGGTGGCTCTGTTTGGCTCTTTGGGATGGGGGTACCGTGCGACAGTCGTTGAGCCTTGCACGGCTCCATCTCGGAGGGGATAGGCTAGGCCTACCCGCTTGGTTCGCACCTTCCGTACTCGGTTGTTTCGTACGAATATCTCCCATCGCTGGGACTTATGCCTCACATGGAGAGTCGGCTAGTTGACGTTTTCCAGTCCCGACGGGTCGCCACCACGGGATAAGGGGGGCGGATCTTTTACTCTGGGGGGCGCCGGCTCTTTTTTCTCTTCGGTGCTTGGTGTGGGCTCGATTTCATGTGGACTCGGTTTATTCTTGCCTGGTATCGTGGGTTTATACCGTTTAATTCTGGTCGCGCAGCCCCGGCATGAGTGGTGAACTTCTTAGAGGTTTATGATGAGAGTCCGCTCCCTACTCATTTCTTGCGCTACCATCGCGCTCGCTCTTGTTGCTGTAACGAAGCTCACCGCGGAGGCGCCGCACGTTCGGAGTCCGGAGTCTTTTGGTTCTCCCTGCGTGTACGGGTCAGTTAATCCTACTCCAAAGGTGGGGTGTGATCAGGTGGAACTCGTTTACGTCCCCGCCACTAATAACGGGTTCGGCGGAAACGTCTGTCCGGCAAAACCCCAGATGTTTCCAGGACCACCCTGCACGCCGACGGTCACGTACTCGGCTACGGTTACGGTTACGATCACTACCAGTGCCACTCCAGTGACGCCACCACCTACTGTGACCGTAACGCGTCCGCCCACTCTTACCGTGACGCCTCCGCCGACTGTCACTGTGACGCCTCCGCCTACTCTTACGGTTACGCCTCCGGCTACTGCAACTGTCACGCCTCCGGCTACGGTGACTGTGACGCCTCCGCCTACTCGCACGGTTACGCCTCCGGCTACGGTGACTGTAACGCCTCCGCCCACACTTACCGCGACGCCTCAGCAGCCGTGCGGCGATGGGATTTGTAGCTTCGATGAGTGCGGGTGTGGGACTGTGACGTGCCCTGCAGATTGCCCCGAAGGTTGCGCACAAGAAGGAGGCGAATATTATGAGGCATGTTTGGAACCAACCCCTCGCCCCACACCTGCTCGGTGCCGAGAGGTTGACAAACCGAGCCCATTGGAATGCATAGGACCGGGCTCTGGCTGCTGCGGCGTCCTTACGTGCAATCCAACCACAGGTGAGTGGATCTGCGGATGCTTCGGTTGTTTGGCTGAGCAGAGCGCGGGAGTTTGGCCTAAGGCAGGGGACTTTAAACACCAATGCCAGGATGTGGCCACTGAGCAGTGCCAGACTAACGCCAGGAGTAATCGTGTTCCTAATTGGCAGGATGCCTACTATTCGTACGATATTTGCGACTGCGTGAGACCCACACCGCAGCCAACCCTCACTGCGACGCCTGTCGCCACGGAGACGCCGCGTCCGACACCTACGCTGAACAGTTCTTCCAGCTCAAGCAGCTCAAGCTCGTCATATTCGGACAGCTCCTCATCTTCCTCGAGCCCATGCGGTGATGGAGTTTGTAGCTTCGATGAGTGCGGGTGTGGGACTGTGACGTGTCCTTCAGATTGCGGGGAGGGTTGTGCCCAACCGCCAGGGGGAGAGCATTATGAGGCTTGTTACGGGGGGGCAACTCCTACACCCGCTGACCCATGCCTCGATCCACGCAATATCTGTGGGGATGGGCTCTGCTGTCCTGATGGGAATTGTGTTTGGACCGACTATGGATGGACGTGTGGAGGAGGTTCGAGCACGAGCTATTCGAGCTCCAGCAGTAGTACCTCGAGTTCGAGCGACTCCAGTGTGAGTAGTGAAAACCCGAGCTCAAGCAGCACCGACTCAAGTTCGATCGGGACATCGAACTCCAGTAGCGATTTGAGCTCCAGCACCTCGAGTTCGAGCGACTTTTCGGCCTCAAGCGGTGGCGGCGGTAACTCGAGCTCCCCAGGCGGGTCAAGCTCTGACGCTACTTCCAGCTTTGATGGCGGGACAGGCTCTGAGGGAGGTGGTTCCGCCGGGACACCTGGTACTTCTCAACCCTCAACGTCCTCGGGAGACACGTGGCGGTTTTGGTAACCCTAGGTAGCAAAAACGGTTTACCTCGACCGGTCGCTCAAAACATCCCCTGAAGCTAGGAAACCATTCGAACATCGCGGTTGGATGGGGCCTCACGAGGTTTTCGGACCATCACAACCTCAGGTGACTCGAAGCCCATGTACTCGTTAAGTTGTTTCTTCAGTCGTCTCCACTGATAATCGAACAAGCACATTCGCTCAGCGTCGACGTACTCACCATTAAGGAAGAACTCCTTTTTGAGTTTGCCCTCTTTCTTGAATCCGGCGAATTGATACACG
>JAIXQT010000243.1 GCA_027485595.1 Pseudomonadota bacterium
CGAGTTTGCGTAACGCACCGAGCCGTCCCCGTGAAGTACGGCGAGACCGTCGTTACTATTTTCGATTGCCTCTCTCAAAAGATCTCTATCTCGCCTTATCTGCTCCTTCTCCCGCTCGACCGCCACGGAAGAGGCCAAACGCGAGAGCGCTACCTGCAACACATCACGAAAGGTGGCGTCGAAGTTTTTAACGAGGAAATCCCTGGCACCAGCGCGCATAGCGGCAACACCGTCGGTGACGGACGCTGACGAGGTGAGGACAACAATTGGTGTCGTGGGCGCGTCCGAGGAAAGAGCGGTAACAACCCCGTCCCCCCGCACATCGCTCAGATTGAGGTCACTCACAATGAGATCAAAGGTCTGCTCTCTGAGCTTCACGCGGGCGTCTCCAACTGACGCGCACGTGGTGAGCGAACGTGCGAGCCCCTTGAGGGCACGCCCAATGAGCAGCGCGTGCGCCGCCTCGTCTTCGACCAACAAAACCTCGCTAAACAGAGCTTCAGTCGGCTCCATAGGGATAACCTTTTTCGTCATGATGTAGTCAGAAGCGCACATCACCAACGGCAGCTCGCAGCAAACCAACAACTCGACGGGGACTAACGAACGCTATTCACCACGACAAACAACGGGTGCTTTCTTTTTATCGGCAGATCGACTAAGGAATCGGAGGGGTAGAACGACTTCCAAGGATACCTGTAATGATTAAGCCTGACCACTGGATTCGTATGTTCGGAGAGAAGGGGGGCATCCTTCCCTTCAATCCGGAGCAGATTAACCCGGCTAGTTACGACGTAACTGTCGGCAATCATTGGATTTGCCCAACCCGAGATCCCGAAGAGATTGTCGCCAATTCTATCGTTCTGTTTCCGGGCGAGGTGATCTTGGCGACCACCCAAGAGTACATCAAGATGCCTCGCGATGTGGTCTGCGACCTGAAGCTCAAGAGTTCCCTTGGGCGCCTTTGGCTCAACCACAGCCTAAGCGGCTGGATTGACTGCGGTTTCGAAGGCCAAGTTACCCTAGAACTTCAAAACCTGGGGCCCTACCCTCGGGAGCTCGTCAAAGGCATGAGGATCGCCCAGTTGGTCTTCCTCGGCATGGAGTCCGCCCCAGACATCGCCTACGGCGAGGGCGGCCGAGGACACTATCAGGGACAGACCGGTACGACCCAGGCCTGGTCTGATGAGTTCTTCCCCAAGATATCCGGCCCTAAAAAGCGTTAAGCCGGTCGATCAGTTGAGTCTCTTTCGAGACCATGGTATACCTCCCCGACTTACGGCGTGCCTGGTGGGGTAGACCCTTTTTGAGTGTAGTAGGCAGCCCATTTAAAGTTAAGCAGTTATGGCAAATCACAAGTCTGCAATTAAGCGTCATCGTCAAAGCCTCAAGCGTCGTGATCACAACCGCTCTCGCCGAGCTGAGGTTCGTACAGCTATAAAGAAGGCCGCTGCAGCTACAACAGCTGGCAACGACACAGAGGCCAAGACCCTCGCTCGTCAAGCTGAGTCCGCTATGGCCAAGGCCGCTAAGCGTGGCCTCTTCCACAAGAAGACCCTCGCCCGAAAGATCAGCCGCCTTGCTTCGCAAGCAAACGCTGCCGCTAAGAAAGCTAAGTAAGCTTCTCTAGCCTCTCGGCGCAAAGACCCGGTGCTCCTGAAGAGGGAGGCCGGGTTTTTTAGTTTTTACTCCGGAAGTACCCCCCGCTCCGCCCCCGTGCCCGCTACCCTGACTCACCCGCTGCGCGCGTCCACGAATACACCACTTCATCGACGATCTTCTGGTTAAGATACCGATGGCCTCCCCAGTCGTTTTGAGTGAAATCAGCGAGGAGAACTTTGCCGTGCCGATAGGCGTGCCAGAAAAGGAGGCCTCAACCCCCTCCAAAAAATGGCGTCCGTCCTCTGGCCTCGCATACCGCGGCCACGCCATGTAATTCGTAGCGATAGGGTCTCCAGTATAGGTCTCAAAGATGAGATCAAGATCAGCGATTGTGAGAGCCCGAAGTCGCAAACGCTCAGTCTCAAATATTCTTGGGGGCACCTCGGAAAAAGGGGTGAGTGTATGGTGCTTGGAGAGGACCTCTCTCATGTGCGGAAGGTACCACCTGTAGATCTCACCGTGGGGACAATCATACCGTTAGCGATTACATGAATTCAGAACATGGATAGTAGGACCAAATCCATTAATCGGCCGATGGTACTCGGCAGCCCTCAGGGGCTAAGGCACCAAGGCTCAGTAGAGACAGATACGTCTCCTTACATTGAGCGGGTTTCTGGGTAGTTAGGACCATGCCTATCTATTAGGGAACACATACTCTCAAAGTCCCTATAACGCCCAAGCATGTACGAGCGTGTTAAGCCCAAACCAGCCGATCCCTCCCGTGAGCCCCTGGCCACGGCTGAGGAATTGATGACTACTCGCACGTCGCTGAGCCTCTCTCAGCGACAATTGCAGGAGGAGATACATGCCGTTACCGGCATTGAGCAGCCTGTTGGATACCAACCGATCGTCCCCGACCACGCGCTGCTTGAGCGGTTAAAGAAGAGCTGGGACGCTCGGGTCTCTCAAGTGCGCGACCCCCTCACCGTAGAGATTCACCCGATATCCGCCAACGATGTAGTCTCTCTTCCCGACGATGACAACGAAACGCTCTTTGAGTGCGCGCGGGGAGTGGCCCACACTTTCCTCACTGTGCTCGACCTCGTTGAGAGTGATGATAATCTCGAGAACGTGGTGCTGCGCCCCCATATCGACGTGGCGCTGGTTACCGTGGACTTCTCGTCTCCTGGCCTTCAAAGAGAGCGAGAGGAGGCGGAGACCATTATTGAGTTATTTCGTCCTGCCGCTGCGGTTCGAGATGAGCTCCAAAGCATCGTCGATAAGGTGTCTCAACGATCTATAGTATCCACCCTTGATACCACAATTCGACAACCCGATTTTTTTGATATTCGCTCGTTCTCGCATCCGCCAAAGATCCGATCAATCGATGGATGTAACGTAGCCCCGCTTCAGGATGTAATAACCTCAAAAGCAAAAGAGCCCGGTGATTTCCTCGTCGCGACCTCTGCGCAAGCCGCCTTCGCGCGGATCGATGGTACGTACTATGTGATGAACGGTGAGGCGTCTGGGGTTCTCGAAGAGGAGCGGTTTCATCAGCTCGTAGGCTCACTCGCCAAAGAGGTGTTCATTCGAGTGCCCGAAACAACCACGACTCGGGGTGATGTGTCACGCGCGCTCACTTCGCTTATGAAGGATGAGGGAGTTTACTACCTCAAATCGACTCGCTCCAGTGGCGGAGCCGGAATCGTGAAAATCACCGTCAATGAGGGAGATATTCGCGTGGAATCTGAAAGCCCCGACACCATCAGGGCCTTTACAAATATGCTTGAGTATTACCGATCACAAATGAGTTTTGTCGGCGCCCCCTCCACCCCCGACCTTCTGAGGGCGAGCGCCCTTGCGCCACTCCAGGGATTTCAGGAGCCAGTAGTACATCTGCTCGGCCGCTACATCGCCTCACTTGACTGCCCGATACTGGAACGGGCGATCCCCTCTGAGCGAGTCTTCCAGAACAAAGAGCGTGCTGAATTTAGAGTCATCATTCAGGGAGGCGCGGTCACGGGTGCCTACACAAAGGTTTCACCAAGCGATATCGCGGCTAATATATCGTTGTCGGGGCG
>JAIXQT010000016.1 GCA_027485595.1 Pseudomonadota bacterium
CATTTTGAGAGTTTTGACGAAACAAGGCGGGGACGACGAAAAAACCGGAGGCGTATCCACTGAGATACGCTGAGGATTTTTTCGGCGGCTCCAACGAAGTTGCAGTCAAACTATCGAAAAGCGTAGCGGGAAATCATTTTTGACCACCCTGCTCGTGCGGCTTTTGGAAAGTTTTTCATCTATCAATCGATCGTAGCTGCGCTTGAGCTAGCCGTTTCTTACGTCTTGAGGTTTGAGAATACCTGTTGCGACCACGTTTCAGCGCTAGCAGGGTGGTGATGATGGGGAAAAGCCGATGTCGCGAGAGTAGTTGACTACTATCGGATGTTCCGTGTGAGGAGATAGGAAAAGTGAATTCTCTTGTTGTTTTGCCCGATGAAATTCGTGAAGGAGATCGCGCAGTCCTTGTGGGTTCACGAGCTCGCTATGCAGTCGATACCCATGGAGTTCGTGAGGGCCAGTCTCTTAAAGTGGCGGTCATGGATGGCATGCGAGGAGAGGGTCGAGTGCTTTCCGTCTCACCAGCTGAGGTGTTGATAGCTCTCTCACTCTCAGAGCCTCGACGTGATCCTATCCCCATTTCCTTGATTGTTGGAGTGAGCCGCCCTCAAACTATTAAGAAGGTAATTCAATCCGCCGTAATGGTAGGGGCTCGCTCCATTCATTTCGTAAAGAGCGAGCGAGGAGAGAAGAGCTACCTTCAGTCTCATGCGTTGGAACGGGAAAAGATTGAGGAGGAGACGATAAAAGCGATGGAGCAGGTCTGGGATAGTCATAGGCCAGAGATCGTTGTGCATCGCGCCTTATCCTATTTTATGAGGGAGAAGTTTCCAGCGATAGTTGATGACGCTCGGCAAGCCGTCAATGGAGGCGAGGTTTTGAAGCTCGTGGCGCATCCGGGAGGTTCCTTACTCACCTGTGGTGATTCTCAGCGCTTTGTGAATTCCTCCGCTGTCGTGGCGATCGGTCCAGAGCGGGGATGGAGTGATGACGAGGTCCATATGTTGAGTGAGAACGATTTTCAAAAGATCGGATTGGGGGAGCGAGTGTTGCGAGTGGAGCTTGCGCTCGTTTTCTTACTCGGTCAGCTAGCTATGCTGCGGGGCTCTGGCGGTCGTGGCCTGTGAGCAAATGAGCGTTCGATGCGACCTTGAATGAATGCTAAAAATCTAGTGCTTGCAGTGAGTTGCCCGTATTTGAAAAAAACAAGAAGTATTCTCAGAAATCGTGCCGATAAGCATTAAGAGGGGGCCCCAAGTGGCATCCCAATCATAGGTTCGTTCCCAGATGGAAACCTGACAAGTGGAATACTGAGGGTATGGCGATCTCCAGCTCATATGGTCGAAACAGACGAAGAGGCAGCTCCAGGTCCGCAAGGCTGGTTACCGTTGCGGGGATCGGCTTGGGTTTCGTCGTGATAATTGCCACAGCCCTTCACCTCTCAAGTGCACCCAGTAAAGCAAATACGGTAGTCGCTGCTCCTCAGAAGCCCGTTGAAGATGGGATGATAGATATCATCGTCCCGCTCCAAAGCGTTCCGCCGGGAGCTACACTCGACCCGAAGATGTTCCATCGAGTCAGGAAGCCCGAGCTTGTAGTAGGTGTGGATATTATTCGTGACTTTGAGGAGATTAAAGGCCTCTTCAGTAAAGGCATGCTTGTCGCTGGGCAACCAATTCACCGCGATTTTCTTACAAGTCTGCAGCCGGTGAACGCTCTGACAGCAAGTATCCCAAAAGGGTATCGAGCTATCGCCATTTCAGTAGACGCCATCAGTAGCGTTGAGGGATGGGCACAGCCGGGAGCGCGCGTTGATGTTATCTGGGTTACTAAAGACTTTGCGACGCAGATGGCCTATGTCATCGCGCCGAACGCCAAAGTGCTCTCCGCCAACAAAAGAGCTGAGGGTGCACGAGATGAGGGGAAGGACAAGCAGGCCGAGGTTCCTTCTACGGTAACCCTTTTATTGTCGGTACGAGACGCGATGCGTGTTCGATTAGCGGCTCTCAATGGGCGCCTAGCGTTAGTGTTGCGGGGGATCGATTCCGATACTACAAAATCAGGTGGACCGATAAGTGAGGGCTCTCTCTTTAACGTCGGTAGCACCGTCGTTATGCCCCACGAGCGCAACATCGTTGACGTCAAGGTACGGGACCGTCGTACCGGAAAGGTAGAAAGCCTCAAGTTCGAGGATGGTTTGCGGGTAACCGAATAGGGAACATTTTCGTGGCACTGGTTTGCAGCACACAGGTGGCACTGCCCCCACGCAGCGCACGGAGTCGGGCTGTCACGTAAGAGTTCCTGGCACCGTTTTCGTCAGGAAGTCCACTCAGAGCACGCTTGAGTTCAGGCGCCTCGCCTATCTATGCCAAAGGCGAACTACTCCTCTCGGATCGATTAAGCACTTTTCCTTTCTTTGGGAGCTGTTTAGACTGTAAGGGATGTGCGCATGCCGCGTCACATGGCTTTCTCAACATGACCTTAACCTCCACCATTCCTCTCGCTCTGCACCGAGAATTAAACATTCCCGCTGACTACGCGGAACGCACCGGATTGCCGCACTATCGAGAAGTGCCTCTCTCTGAGCTCGTTGTGGCGCAGTTGGATGAGGCTGGTCGCCCATTAGTCCTCACGAGACCCGCAGCCAACGCGTTAGCCTCCATGAAAGCCGCCGCTCTCAGCGATGGGATCGAACTTCTGCCGTTTTCTGGTTTTCGTTCGTACGTCTATCAGAGGGGGCTGATCGCTGCGAAGCTTAGCAAAGGGATCGCAATCGATGAGATCTTGAGGATCTTAGCGGCACCCGGCTACTCGGAACATCACACCGGTGAGGCCGTGGATATCACCTCTCAAGGGTGTCCACCAGCCGAGGAGGTATTCGAGAGTACCGTCGCGTACTCTTGGCTGCGGGAGCACGCGCAACGTTTCGGCTTTACTGAAAGCTTTCCTCGGGGCAATCCTCACAGCCTGGTCTACGAACCGTGGCATTGGAGATATAACGCTCGGTAGGAAGGTTATGGGAATTCGGTTTTCTCGTTTCATCGCGCCAGGCTTCGGTCGAGCCCCTCTCGTTCTCTCTCGGCTTCTCGGACCGCTTGTGCTCGTGTCTTGTATTGCGTGCGCGCCCCGGAGCCTTGAGGATATACTGGGCGTTAAACCGCGCGATATAACGCCGGAGCAGTTCTCCGCCATGAGTCAACCCGGAGCCGCTCATGACATTCTGAAAAAATTCGTGGGCGAGTGGAATATCGAGGTTATTTCGAGGAGTTCCCCAGACGCTAACCCAGAGAGGTCTTCAGCCTATTCTAGCTCTCAGTGGGTACTTGGGTACCGGTATGTGCGTGAGAAATACAAAAGCCTTGAGAGTGGGCCGCGCTACGAGGGCTTGGGATTTCTCGGCTATGACGCCGGGGCTCGCGTGTACTCGACTGTATGGATGGATTCCTTAAACACCTCCATAGCAACCTCAAAAGGTGTCTTTAATCCAGAGACCGCGACCTTCGCGATGAAGGGAGAGGTGTACGATCCACTGTTAGGACGTTTGAAGGAAACGAGAACGCTCATACAGATACTCTCTCAAGACTCATACAAGATAACGATGGTCGACCGAACTGCGCGCGGAAATGATTTCATATCTCTTGAGCTTACCTATAATCGACGAAGGGAGGTTGATGGTAAGGGTGGTGACTGAGTTTCACGGGAGGCAGTACGTCACTGCCGGGCGCTCTCAAGCTATTTCAGGGGACGGGAAGCTCGTGAGTCCGAGTTTCGCCTAACGCCTGTGTGCAAGGTGTAGGCTTGATATCTCAGATGAGGAGACTGGAGAAGTTTGTGAAGATCGGGATGCACCAGAATCTTCAGAGACTCGTAGAACACGCCGATTATAAGGTATCGTGAGGAAACCTCGTGGGGGACACATGAATAATTGGGTATCTCGTATCGTAGCGTGTGCGGCATTAGCCGTTTGCTCGCCGGTGTGCGCTCAGGAGCAGGGGAGCGATTCGGGGACACGTAACAGAGGAAAGGTGCTCACTGGGGAGGTGGCGTATGCGGATCCGAACGCCTCGGGCCGAACGAGTCAGAGCGATCTTCTGATCAGAATCGATGAGTGGGCCGCTAAACTACAAGCTATCCTTACGACTTCAGGGGAGGGAAGAGCCCCCGAACTTGATCAGAATGCGGTGTCATACCTTTCGGTGCTCTACCTGTTTTGCTCTGCGCAACGGGGGCCATGCCCATTCATATTGGAAACTATTCTCGACGCGGACATCGCGGCATCGCGAGCTGATAATGACGTGAAGTGTCCTCTCACGAATCGTTTTTTTAAGAGCTACATCTCGCAATCACTTGATCAGCGGGGAAAGTTTCTCTTTTCGTTGACCCGAGGGCTGGAGATGGCGAAATTCAACTCCACCGTTCGACCTCGGTTTGTTGGGTGTAAGGCAACGATCTCAACGATTATCGATGACAAGCAGGTGCTGAGCGACCGATTTGGCGAGAAGGGCACCGGGGCCGCGACGGTAGCCGAGTTGAGGGCTTTTTTGTCTAAGGTCCGGGAGCAGAAAGTCGATATCTTTGTCGCTACTGGGGTCACTCACTAGTGTCCCTTTCAGACAGCTTTTTCACCACCCTGCTAGCGCCGGTCCTGCGTTGACCTTCCAACCGTCCACTCCTCGCCAATACCTTGACGCGTCCTAGCTAAGATATTGTTTCGCCCCTTCTTTCTCCCCAAAACCCTTGAGCCCCCAAGAGAGTGTAAGTAGGCGAAGAAATAGGCGCATCCTTCTGTGGGTCCTATGTCATCTCAACATCGAAGCGTTGGGAAGCGCCAAAAATTGAACGCCTGGGGGTAGCGAGTCCCTCGGGGGGAGTCGTTTTTATGACACCCCACTGGTCGGTGAAGGTCGAATCCCAACGCAAGAGTATGGTTTTCAGGGTAAAGCATGGAAGAGCTATCCTCATCGCGCAACCGATTTAGTCGCGCCAATCACATCGGTGACAATCCACCCGCGGTTAATACGTCTTTGATTGTCGGTCTCGTTATCTCCGTTGGATTGGTGATGGTGGGGGCATTGTTCGGTGGAAACCCCCTTACCTTTGTCAGCGCGGAGGGACTGCTGCTGGTACTCGGTGGAACGTTCGCGTCCACACTCATTCAATTTTCGACGAGAGATATCGGTAACGCTATGCGTGCCGCACGAGCGGTTCTCTTTCTTCCTCCCGAGGAGCCAACTGATAGAATATCGTATCTCGTCGATCTCTCCCGCAGGGTAAAGGATCAAGGTGTACTCATTTTGGAGCACGAGGCTGTTAGGACCGCCGACCCGTTTTTGCGTCTTGGTCTAGACCTGACAGTAGATGGACAGGCGCCCGATGAGATAGCTCGTATCCTTCAGCGAGAGATGAGGACGTCGAACGACCAAGCATGGCGATCCGTTCACGTGTGGGAAACGATGGGCAATTTCGCTCCAGCAATGGGTCTTATCGGAACACTCATTGGGCTCATCCATATGCTCGGCGCTCTGCAAGACGCTAGCGCCGTTGGGCCGGCGATGTCCCTCGCGTTGGTAGCTACCCTGTATGGTTCTGTAGCCGCGAATCTCTTTTTCTTTCCAATGTCGGGAAAATTGCGAGTAGTAGCCCAAGAGAGGGAATTTTCGAAGGATATTACTCTGGAGGGGCTTTTGAGCATCGCGCGTCTAGAGAATCCCCTTATGTTGGAGCAAAGGCTCCAAAGCTTCGTAACGAAGACCGCAAATAGTTAGTGGGGCGTATGCGGTCAGAGGCTCACATGCATAGCACCTGTGATAGACGCATTCTGAAGGCGTTTTACACCCAATACGTCGCGGTACTTCTGATCGTCTTAGTATTCACCGTTGGTGCATTTCAGCGCGGCTCTCAGGCGAGGCTCCAGAGCGCTCAACATCCCTCAGCCCCGAACGAGGCGGTTTCGATCGGTGGTTTGGAGATAGCTCAAAACTTTAATGAGCTGGGTGAGCTTGGCTCAGAGACCGCTGAGCTTGAGGCTGTGGCTACGGTAATTAAGGAGCACGACGTCAGGGCTTCGATATCGATCTCAGTCACCATGAACAAAATAGGCTCTTCAGAGATGACGGTTGAGCAGTCGCTCGCCCGTCTCGCGTCCCTGGAGCGATTCTTCGAACAGCGGGGAATCGGCGAAGATGCGATCGAATTAGTGCTCGGTGGCCGATCGGCCCGGGAAGGAATGTTGGTTGTTCGATTTGAGGGGGAGGATCATGACAACTTTCCACTCTAAGCCGAAACACCATGGGGCGAGCGATGGTCAGCCAGGTTCTGTTGTCTGGTTCATCAGCTTTGGCGATCTTTTGACACTTTTGCTTTGTTTCTTTCTAGTTTTGACGCCATGGGACGATCTGAACAAAGCACCTAATGCTCAATCTTTAACGACCGTTACGGATAACGTTCCGGCTTCAACGCAAGCTGGCATCCCGTTTGCTTCTGATCTCCCCCTGAGGGGATCTGTGATTAAGCTGGAGCTCCCGCTCTTTGAGGGAACAGGGACTTTGGGCGCTCCGGAGTTATCACCCGTGGCACTATCGGCAGAACTCAAAAGAGCTATGCCGAAGGATGGTCGTGTAGAGGTCCTCGTGTGCAGTGTCCCTGACGAACGGGCCGACGTTGTGCGTTACGTTGGTGAGGTCTTCGATCGAAGTTTTGGGGGCAACACCGGTATTCGATTCCTGGTGCGACGGTCGTGTGACGCGTCGCAGGTGCTCGCGCCGGTGACGAAAAAACTTGTTGGACGAATTAGAATTGTAGGGGCGTAGGCGAGAGATGGCAGAGGAAGAGAAAAAAGAGGACGCGGCCCCAGAGGCACCCGCGCCTGCTCGTCGAAATAAGCGAGTTCTCATCGCCGCTGGCGGCATCGTCGCGCTTGTGATCGCGGTCGGTATACCAGCAGGATACTTTCTATTGAAAGACGAGTCGAAGGAGGTCAGCGAAATCAACGCTGAGATGGAACCGGAAAGTAAGTTGAATTCTGAGGGACATAATGATGTTGAGGAGGAGCTCGAGGAGGGTGAAGAGCCGCTTGGGGCGATAGTTCCCCTTGAGACCTTTCTGGTCAATCTCTCCGGGGGGAAATACATCAGGGCGCAGGTTCAAGTCGAGTTTGAGTCACTCGATGTGCCACGCCGGTTTTATACCCGCTCGGTGCCGATCCGTGATGGAATTATCTCTATGTTGACGCAGATGACGGCTGAGAATCTTGAGAGCGCAAAGGGCAAAGATAAGCTCCGAGCGGAGATTCGTTCCTTCATCAACACGACGCTCAGAAAAGAAGAGGTGCGGCGGGTCTATTTTACTCAGTTCGTTATCCAGTAAGGTACGTATGAACGAGGTTTTAAGCCAAGACGAAATCAATACACTTCTCAAAGGACTCTCGGAGGGAGAGATTGAGGAGGGAACCGTTGAGACCCAAACTACTACTCAAAATGTGAAGAAGTTTGATCTCGCGAGCCAGGAGCGAATTGTGCGTGGTCGAATGCCGACCATGGAGATGATTCACGATCGGTTTTCGCGTCAGTTCCGCACGAGTCTCGGTAAGTTTCTTGGGCGTAGCTGCTTCACTAACGTTGGAAAGATCGAGATGGTGAAGTTCGGGGCGTTCCTCAAGAAGCTTCCACTTCCCTCGTCGCTCCACGTCATGAAGATGGCTCCTCTCCCAGGACAGGCATTGCTTGTGGTGTCCGCTCCGCTCGTGTTCAGTGTGATTGATGGACTTTTCGGTGGTCGTGGAACTACACGCGTTAAAGTCGAGGGGCGGGAGTATACCGCGATTGAGACTTCACTCATCGGAAAGGTGGTTGGGCTCGCTATTGAGGTCTTGAACGAAGCGTGGAATCCGGTTCATCCAGTTGAGTTTCAGTTTCTTCGTTCTGAATTCAATCCGTTCGCCGTGACCATCGCTCCTCCCTCTGATGTCGTTGTTGTCGTGACTATCGAGGTGGAGTTTGAACAGGAGTGCACGACACTTTCTATCTGTATCCCTTACTCAACTCTTGAGCCGATTAAGGCGAAGCTCTCCACCTCGGTGCAGAGCACGCGTCTTGAGGTGGATAGCGCGTTGTCCCGACGTATGCAGAACAATATCCAGGAGACTGTGTGCGAGGTAAGCGTTCAACTCGCTCGAGGAGCCGTAAAACTTCGAGATCTTTTAAACCTGGATGTAGGGGACGTGATGAGCCTCGAGACGATGCCTAATGAAGAGGCCCGAATTATGGTTGAGGGCACTCCGAAGCTCTACGGCCATATCGGCTCGTTGCACGGAAATAGGGCGGTCCGAATAACTCGGGCCATTCCGAAGCTGGACCTGATTAATATTCGCAATAAAGAGGAGATGACTCGAAATGGCAGATAATGAGATCGAACAAGGATTAGAGGGTGTCGCTGCCGCCGCAGGTGAGGTCGCTGACGCCGCTACGGCAGCAGCCAACGCTACTGGCGGGGCTTCCATGCAAACAGCCGCGACTAAGAAGCATAACCCAAGAACTCTCGAATTCTTGATGGATGTTTCGCTTCAGGTCTCCGTTGAGGTGGGTCGAGCGCGAATGACCATCAATGACCTTCTTCAGATGGGAGCCGGCTCAGTTGTTGAGCTCGAGAAACTGGCCGGAGAGCCCCTTGATATCTTTATCAACGGTAAGCCGGTCGCTCGAGGCGAAGCGGTCATTGTAAACGAAAAATTCGGTGTTCGACTCACCGATATTATTTCGCCGGAAGAGCGGGTTGAAGGTATCGCCTAGAGGTCGTGGTGAGTGTCATGAAGACGGTGTGTTGGTGGTGTGTGATGAGTCTCTTTATGGCGCTGAGCGTTGTAACACCTTGCAGGGTGGCGACCGCTGAGGATGCGCAGCCACGAGGGTGGAGCGCCCCGGCTGCGCAGCCAGGACCGGGCGTTGATTCCTTCAATGCGCAGAGCTCCGCGCTTCGAATGGTCGGCGGGCTTTTCCTGTGTTTGGGACTGCTTGGGGCAGGTGTTCACGTCTATAAAAGGTATGTTGTGCCTCGCTCCTCCGCTTCTCAGCGTCGTATGCAGGTCGTTGAGCGGCTTCAACTCTCGCCCAAAAGCGCTCTCCTCCTTGTTACCTTGGACGGTAAGGAGTTCGTGATGGCGACCGGATCGGAATCAACGAGATTTGTTCCTCTCCAATCCCGCAACGAGGAGCTCTTTGAGGAGACCCTCTCCTCTGCTTGTAATGACCAGGGTGAGTACAATGCTTAAGCTCATCATCACTCTTGTTCATATCGCAGCCCTCGTCGCGATCACTATTGCCGCTTCCACGGAGGCTATGGCTCAGCAAGCGGCGTTGCCAGACCTCTCAATATCCGTTGGTGGAAATGAGCTTGCGGGGGGCGGGAGCGTCGCGAGTAGCCTCAAGATCGTGTTGTTGCTGACAGTGCTCTCATTCGCTCCAGCGATGATACTGTGCATGACCTGTTTCACCCGTATCGCGGTTGTGCTTGGTATGACACGAACCGCGTTAGGTACAGCATCCTTGCCACCAAATACCGTTATCACCGGACTCGCGCTCTTTCTGACGCTTGCCATTATGGGTCCGGTGTTCGATAAGAGCTACAATCAGGGGATCAAGCCCTATCTTGAGGGACAGATGGGTCAAGATGAGGCTATCACCAAATCTATCGCGCCCCTCAAAGACTTTCTGGTTAAGCACTCACGAGAGAAAGATCTTGCCCTGTTTCTCCAGATCACACGGTCTGAACAACCCAAGGATCCTGCCGACGTTCCCTTCTTTGTCGCTGTTCCCGGATTCATTTTGAGTGAGTTGAACGCGGCGTTCCAAATTGGGTTCTTGATTGCGCTGCCTTTCCTCGTGCTCGACATGGTGGTGTCCTCAGTTCTCACGTCGATGAGCATGATTACGCTTCCGCCTGTCGTTATATCGCTTCCCCTCAAGCTCATGTTGTTTGTGATCGTGGATGGATGGCATTTGATTATTAGCTCTCTTGTGAAGACCTACCGAGTATAGAGGAGACTCTCCATGACTATCGATGACTACCTGCGCCTCGGACAAATAAGTATTGAGACAGCCTTATACACGTGCGCCCCTATTCTTGGTTTCGGATTAGTGGCGGGGCTCCTGGTCAGCATTTTCCAGGCCGCTACCCAAATTAACGATCCTGCTCTCGCGTTTATCCCGAAGATCGGAGCAGCGATCGTGGGTATGGTTCTCTTTGGGCACTTCATGGTCAATCGAATAGCTGGATTCACTATATTCGTGTACAGCCAAATTGGTAATGTCACCCCAAACTAAGAGAGAGATTCCGTCGTGGACGCCGAGACCCTACACGCGGTTCCGCAGCTCATACTCCAACGCCTCGACGTGGGATGGACGTTCATAGTCCTCCTCATGCGGCATGTCACCTTTCTGATGATTGCGCCAGGCATCGGGGGCGGGATCGCGGGGATCGCCCTGCGGTACCCCGCCGCAATCGTTCTCACCTTCGCCGCGTTTCGCATGGAGAGCGTCATCCCAGTGCCGGGAGACATGATCACCATGGCATTACAGCTCTCGGCTGAAATGATACTTGGCGCGGTGATCGGAATGATCCCGATCCTCATCGTATCGGGTGCGCAAACGGCTGGACATCTTGCGAGCGGGACAATGGGTTTGAACGGAGCTCAATTGATTGATCCCACCACGCAGGCATCCCTCCCTGATCTCGCCCGCATATATGGAGACCTCGCTATCGTTATCTTCCTACTCGTAGGAGGGCATCACGTGGCGGTGTATCAGCTTGCCGGACTGGAATCCACTATTCGTCCCGGTTCGTTTATCCTGAGCGCGCAAGGGATTAGTACCCTTGTCGATCAGAGCGCAGCGATTTTTGAGATAGGGGTCATGATAGCAGCCCCTGTGATTGTGGCTCTTCTTCTCACTAATTTCGTACTCGCGATTATCTCCAAAGCCGTGCCAACCGTGAATATCTTTATAATCAGCTTTCCTCTGACCGTGGCGGTTGGACTTGGTATCTCCATCCTGGCCCTACCGGAGGCAGGACACTATCTTGCTCGCCAGTATCTCAAGTTAGAACCAGTGTTAAGTGCTGTCGTAAACTAAGAGCCAGTCTGCGGGTGCATGTTCTCAAACATGATCATCCTGTCACGGCGTCAGGTACCCGGTATGTTTGATGGAAGCTGGCGGAACTCTGACACTCACAGACCGCTAAGTACTCGGAGTTACGATTAGAGATAGTGGCATATCTCTTGCCCACTCGTTCGCTGGAGCAGTGCGTTACAGGTGCGCTGTCTCACTTTTGTAACGGATTGTACTCGAGATAGCGAACGATGGCCTCCGACAGTTTGCCCGAACAAAAAACCGAAATGCCCACCGACCGTAGGGTGAGCGAGCTTCGGAAGGAAGGGTCCGTCTATCAATCTATTGATGTCGTGCACGTGCTTGTACTAGCGGCGGGATTCCTTGCGCTCAACCTCTCGTGGAATCTGCTCTATACCGACATGCGGTACGTATTTACCAAGTCGTTCTCGATGATAGCGGAACGCCCCTCATTTGAGCTTAACGACCTAACCAGCGGTTTTATTCGTCTCATTTTGCTCGTGCTTCCTGACCTTCTTGTTATTACGGGACTGGTAAGTGTCGTCGCGGTGCTCGCGGTGATGCTGCAAACAAATTGGAACAAGCGGGATAAGTGGATCAAGCTACGCTGGGATTTCATTAACCCGCTCAAAGGTCTTCAACGTATATTCTCGATCACTGGCGTCGTGAACACGTTGAAAGCGATTGTAAAGCTCGCCGTTGTTCTTCCGATCGGATATTGGGCACTGCAAGGGTTTGCCCCGATGATGGTTCGACTCATTCACACCTCTGTTGTGGACGTCCTCGCGTTGACCGGGTCGGCGCTGAGCACTGTTTTTTGGAAGATCATGTACATCTTTGTCGCTCTCTCGGTGGTTGACTGGGTGTGGGGCAAGTTTCAATGGCTCAAAAAGAACAAAATGACCAAGGAAGAGGTTAAGGAGGAGCGAAAGTCCATCGAGGGTGATGAGGCTATGCGGCGGAAGATGATCTCGAAGGGAATGGCTCGTATCGCGCAGAAGCTCAAGAAGTCAGTTCCGATGGCAGATGTGATTGTGACTAACCCTACCCACTACGCCGTGGCTTTGAAGTATGATCGATCTAACCACTCTGCTCCTATCGTGGTAGCGAAGGGAACCGATTTCATCGCTCAGCGTATCAGGGAGATCGCCAAAGAGCACAATATCCCCATTCTTGAGCGCAAAGCCCTTGCTCGAGCGCTCTTCGCGTCAACAGAGGTAGGAAGTGAAATTCCACGGGATCTTTTCAAAGCGGTCGCTGAGGTTCTCGCGTTCGTGTACAGACTCAAGAGGCCCCGTTCTCGGGACTCAGCTTCATCATAAAGGTGTGTGAGATATGAGTACAGCGGCTACAGCAGCGGTTTCAACATCATCAAAGTACAATCATCTCCTGGTTCCAGCGGCGATAGTCGGAATTCTCGCTATTCTGATCTTCCCACTGCCGACAGCGGTGCTCGATGTCTGTATTGCGCTGAACATCGTGCTCTCCCTCATTATCTTGTTTACCTCCCTGTACGTTGAGAAACCACTTCGATTCTCCTCGTTTCCGGCCGTTCTCCTCGTTACGACCCTTTTTCGTCTCGCGATGAACGTAGCTTCCACCCGTCTGATCCTCCTCAACGGTAGCACCGGTATGGATGCCGCGGGTCACGTTATTCAAGCGTTCGGTCAATTCGTGGTGGGGGGGAACTACATCATCGGAATCGTGATGTTCATCTGTATTAACCTCGTTAACCTCAAAGTGTTAACGAAAGGTTCGTCCCGTATAGCTGAAGTCGCTGCCCGATTTACCCTCGATGCGATGCCCGGTAAGCAGATGGCGGTCGATTCCGACCTCAATATCGGTCTTATCACAGATAAAGAGGCTCGCGCTCGTCGTAAGGAGCTCGCTCAAGAGGCTGAGTTTTACGGAGCTATGGACGGTGCCGCTAAATTCGTAGCGGGAGATGCCGTCGCGGCGCTCTTCTTGGTCGCTATTAACATCGTCGGTGGACTTTTGATCGGTATCGTCCAAGCAGGAATGGACTGGAAGGAAGCCGCCCAAACGTACACTATCTTGACCATTGGTGAGGGGCTCGTGGCGCAGCTCCCATCAATCATCATCTCTGCGGCCGCTGGTCTTATCGTTGCGCGGGCCGCATCAGGTGAAGATCTTGGAAACGAGCTCGTTGGGCAGCTCGGCCAGAACGCGAAGCCCCTGTTCCTGACCTCAGGTGTTTCAGCAGCTATGGCTGTTCTGCCGGGTCTTCCGTTCGTGCCGTTCATGCTTCTCGCTATCGGAACGGGCATTCTTGGCTTCATGAAGCGGAAGGCCGCGGAAGAGGTGCGACTCAAGGCTGAGGCCGAGGAGAAGATGAAGCTACCCGAGAATGCCGCCCCGAAAGCTGGGAGCACTGAGGAGGTTACCAACCTGCTCTTGGTTGATACGCTTGAGTTGGAGGTTGGGTATGAACTCGTGCAGGTCGTTGAGGGTGGCGATCTTGTTGAGCGAATTCGCTCCATCCGACGGCAGTTCGCTATTGATTACGGGTTTATTGTTCCGCCTATTCATATTCGAGACAACGTCAGGATCAAGTCGAATGAGTATCGCTTCATGTTGAAGAATACCGTGGTTGGTTCCGGAGTGCTGAAACCTCATCACATGCTCGCGATGGATCCCGGCAACGTCTCTAATCCGGTGAACGGAATTCCAACCAAGGAGCCTTCATTTGGCTTGGACGCTTTGTGGATCTCGGAGGCTGACAAGGAGCGCGCGCAATTCTCTGGCTACACCGTCGTGGACCTCTCAACCGTGGTTACGACCCACATCACAGAGCTTGTTCGCTCGCACATGCATGAGTTGCTTGGACGTCAAGAGGTGCAGCACCTGATCGACACGATGCAAAAGCAGGCCCCAAAGGTCGTTGAGGAGCTCATTCCTGGTGTTATGTCGATCGGCGCGGTGCAGCAAGTACTGGCGAATCTGCTGCGCGAGCAGATAAGTATCCGTGACCTTCGCACCGTTTTGGAGACATTGGCTGATTGGGCTCCGTCAGTGAAGAGCCCAGAGAAGTTAGCTGAGTTCGTGCGTCGCAAGTTTTCCCGAGCGATCACCTCAAAATACACCACTCCAGACGGTGTGTTGCCCTTGGTGAACCTGACCGCTGGTCTCGAGCGAGAGATGGGGGAGGCGCTCCAGCAAACCGATGAGGGATCCTTCTTAGCACTCGAGCCAGGAATCGCGCAGATGATCATCAATAAGCTCGCGCGGGCCTCCGAGAAATTCGGGGAGATCGGCCAGACCCCGGTACTGCTAGCCCCGGCCCATCTCCGGCCAGCGGTATTCAACTTCGTCGATCGATTCGCGCCCGGTTACGCGGTTATCAGTCACAACGAGGTCGCCCCAAATACAAAGGTTCAGTCTCTCGGTGTCATTGGATTGGACGACTAAGCGGTTCTTGGAGGGGGGCTGAGACACGTTGGCGGGCGGAACGAGGGAGAGAAAAGCTCGGCAATCGAAAGAGTTAGCCGTCTTTGTGGGACATTGAAAGGAAATAGAGAAGATAGGCGAGTCAGAACGGGACAGATATGAATCAAAACAAGGAGCATACACGCATGGAGTACATACCCGGATCGCGCATGGAAAAGCACATTATATCAGGTGGTAAGCCATCACGTTCGGTGACCCGCGTCATGAGCGTGACCAGTGGGAAAGGAGGGGTCGGAAAGACCCATACTGTTACTAACCTTGGGATTTCACTGGCTTCTTTGGGCTACTCGGTTCTTGTGCTTGATGCGGATCTCGGATTGGCGAATGTAGATGTGCTCCTAAATCTAAAGCCCAAAGGAACTCTGCACGATGTACTAAAGGGCTCAATGGGTCTGGACGATATACTCCTTGAGGGGCCGGGTGGCATTTCCATTATCCCGGCCGCAAGTGGTGTTGAAGAGCTCCATGAGCTTCGGTCTGCGGAGAAGCTCCTACTGTTAGAGGAGATAGAGAGGGTTGCTCATCGTTATGACTACCTTCTTATCGATACTCCAGCGGGAATCGGAACGGACGTTATGTACTTCAACAGCGCTGCGGCTGAGGTAGTTTGCGTAATTAATGGTGAGCCGACATCTCTCACCGATACGTACGCGCTTATCAAGGTTTTGAGCACGACGTACGGGGAAAAGAATTTTTCGGTAGTGGTGAACAACGTTGCTGACGAAACGGAAGCGGCGGCGGCATTCAAAAAGTTGACCCGAACGGTAGAGAGGTTTTTGAAGGTTAATGTGCGTTACCTCGGATGGGTTCCGGCTGACGGAACTGTTCGAGAGTGTGTGATGCAGCAGCAAGCTATCTCAGCGGAGTTTCCGTCGAGTAAAGCCGCGTTATCGCTCGCCGCAATCGCTCGCAAGGTAGCTGATCAAAAACCTGAAGTGACGGTGAAAGGAGGAATGCAATTCTTCTTTCGGCAGCTTTTGGAGATGACGTCGTATGGCGAAGAAGCAAGCTACTAAGAGGAAGGTCGCACGATCCAACCGGTTCGTGTTCTTAAAGACCCTCTGTTGCGTTACGATCTTAGCGGCATGCGTAATTCTGTTTATCGGCGGCGTTCGCGAAGGAGTACGAACGAGTAGAATCATCTATCACTGCGTGGCGGCGTCATTCGGGATAGCATCGGTTTTCGGGGTCGCGCTCTGGGCAATGACGAACTATGAGGAGATAAACGGTGGTCAAGCCTAAACGTTCAGCCGTAGAAGCATACAGAAATATCGACGAGTTCGAGCGTGAAGAGCTCATCCGTAGCTATTTGCCACTCGTCAAAAAAGTGGTTCACCGTCTGTCAGGTCGCCTGCCAAAAGACGTCGATCTTCAGGAGATGCTTAACTCAGGAATCATCGGACTCGTAGACGCCCTCGAGAAATACGACTCGAAACATGAGACGAATTTCAGCACGTACGCGCAATTTCGTATTCGAGGAGCAATTCTCGATAGTTTCCGCTCGCAGGATTGGTTGCCGCGTTCCCTGCGGTTTAAATCTCATAAGATCGAGCAGGCCTATCATCGTATTGAGCAGCGGCTCGGCCGCCCCGCATCGGATGAAGAGGTAGCGAGCGAGCTCGGGGTTTCGATCGAAGAGCTTCAAAGCCTTTTGGGTGAGGTTGGTAGTATCGTTATGTTGAGCTTTGAGGAGCTTGGCTTCGGTCACGGTGAGGAGCGATTCCAGGCCGAGGACTGGTTGGCGAGCAAAGGACAGGATCCCCTCAATAGGCTACTTGGTCACGAGAAGGTAGGGGTGATCGCGCGTGCGCTCGATAGGCTTCCAGAGAAAGAGCGCTTGGTCATCAGCCTCTACTTCTACGAGGAGCTCAACCTGAAGGAGATTGGTGAGATCCTTGGTGTGACCGAGTCTCGGGCCTCGCAGATCCGTTCTCGAGCTCTTATCCGCCTCAAGAATTACTTACGGAAAGCGGTCTAGCGATCGATGTTCGCTGAAGAATGTGTGCTTGTGCTCCAGCGGTATCAGTTCGTGGAGAAAAGCTGTAAGAGGTCTACCTATTTCGAGATGAGGCGCCTGTGGCAACGGAAAGGTCACCCGAACGAGTCATAATCCTACACGGCTCCTCTTCGCCGGAGAACGAATCGGTCACCGATCTCGCGCGGTTCATCCCGCAGTCTGAGGTTGTAGAGGCCCATACCCTCGAGGATTACCTCACCGCTCTCAAGAGACAGGACTTCGATGTTGTGGTTCTTGACTACGACATGCCTGACGTTCAAGCCCAAGAGCTTCTGGCACAACTCAAGGTTAGAGATAACGAACCGGACGTGCTGTTGGTGTCTACCTGTAGCGATCCCACCACTATCCGCAACATCGCGAAAGCGCAGAAACGGTACGTGGTGCGGGAGGAGGGCTGGGTAGATGCGATGGGGCACGCCATTCGAGACATGCTCCGGATTCGGCGTCTTGAGGAGGAGATGGCTCAGATCAGAGCTCGTCTCACACAAGCCAATCAAAGACTCGAGGCCCGAAGTCAGAGGCTCGATGATTTTTGCGCTACCATCGCTCATGATATTCGGGGACCTCTTGCCGGGTTAATTTTAAAGGTCGAGTACATCCTTGAGACCCAAGGACCCACATTCGATGACCGAACGGTCAGTCTTCTCAAGCGTTCTGTTGAATCGACTCGGCGACTGGTGGGAGTTGTGCAAGCTATGTACGAGTTCGCTAAGATCGGATTTAGTGGGGCAAGATTCTCGCCGACGCCACTTACTCCGCTCGTTCGCGGAGTTATGGCTGATATCAACATCGATCACTCTGAGGACGTTGGTGTCAAGATGCATGACCTTCCGGTGGTATGGGGAAATTCCGATCTTTTGAGTCGAGTGTTTCAGAACCTCTTTACCAACGCCATCAAGTACAATCATCGGGAGAAGGTTGAGATATCAATCTCGTTCGATGGGATCGTGCAACGGGGGATCGGCGAGTTCGCCCAGATAACGGTCGCGGACAATGGACCGGGAATCTCTCCAGGTGACGCGGGGAGGGTCTTTACCATGTTCGCCCGCGGCAACGGGGCGGAGCGAGGATCCGAGGGGCTAGGAATCGGTCTCGCTATCGTTCAGCGAATTGTTGAGTTGCATCACGGTCAAATAGATCTGACCTCCCGGCCTGATGAAGGCGCACGATTCACTATCTTTCTACCGACAGGCCCTATCGAGCCGTTTAAGGTGTAGCGTGAGAACGCTTCACGTACAGATAGGTGATCCCGAGTAGTACCGTCCACGTCATGGCGATAGCCAGAAAAAGTCCACCATTGAGCGTTGGGAGCTGCAGAGCGACCACGGCTTTCAGGGTCACGCAGAAATCCAGGAAGTTGCCTACCATAAGGATAAGGATAACTCCGGGATTGTTGAGCGGTGAAAGGGAGGCAACCACCGCGCCCAGCGCCAGGGCTAGTAAATAGGCACCGAGAGCGCCAAACGCGACCTGGAGCTCGGACGACAAGGCGGAGGTTGGCAAACCCGAGACGAGAAGCCATGACACCGGATAGAAGATGGCGGAGAGTCCGCATGCGGCGAAATACGCCGTACTGGCCCACAAAACCGTCCTGACAAACTTTTGTTGTGAATCGTTCATACCAGCTCCCTATGGCTTCCTAACCCCCAGTCTACGGGGTATGCTCCCCCGGACGAAAGACCTCAAAATAAGGGAAGCTCTTGTGACGAAGATTGACCTACAAGGTAGATGCGTGTGGCTGACCGGCGCCAGTAGCGGGATCGGTGAGGCACTGGCTTATGAGTTGGCTCGCCGTGGCGCGCGGGTCGCGATCACTGCTCGCCGAAAGGAGCTCCTCGATGACATCGTGGCGAAGATAGCCGCCACCAACGGAGAGGCTCGTAGCTTTCCTGGTGATGTGCTCAACCTCGACGAGATGAAGCGTGTGGTTGATGACATCGAACGATCGATGGGGCCCATCGATCTTGCGATTCCGAATGCTGGGACTCATATTTTCTCTAAGCCTGAGCAGTTCGATAGCGCCGAGTATCTCTCGATTATGCAACTCAATTTTGGGGGAGTCCTCCACTGCTTGGAGGCTGTTATCCCTCGCATGCTCCTGCGGGGAAGGGGGTACCTCGCGCCAGTGGCGAGCTTAGCCGGATACCGAGGCCTTCCACGGGCCGCCGCGTATGGAGCTAGTAAATCAGCGCTGATTCACTTTCTTGAGAGCGTCAGGTTCCATCTTCAGCCGAAAGGGATCTCAATCTCGATTGTGAATCCTGGTTTTGTTAAGACACCGCTCACCGATAAGAACGATTTTTACATGCCATTTCTCATATCAGCGGAGAGATCTGCCAAGATCATCTGCGATGGAATAGAGCGTGGAAAGCGCACGATAGCTTTCCCGTTTCCGTTGTCCTGGATAGTGGGACTTGGAAAGTTTCTGCCAGCGCCGGTGTATGAAAGGATAGTGGATCAACTGTGGTAAACGAATCGAGCAAAAATATCCTCGTAGTCGGAGGTGGTATATCCGGCATCACGGCCGCCTACGTTCTCTCGCGGCATCATAACGTCACCCTCTTGGAGAGGAATGACTACTTGGGTGGACATACCAACACGAGGGTCGTTGAGGACCCGAGCAATCCTGAGCTCTCCGTAGACACGGGATTCATCGTCTGTAACGCCCGTAATTACA
>JAIXQT010000162.1 GCA_027485595.1 Pseudomonadota bacterium
GTAGGACGTAGGACGTAGGACGTAGGACGTAGGACGTAGGACGTAGGACGGTAACTGTCAACCGGGGGGACGTCTATTCGTCATCGTGAATCGTCATCGTCAACGAGTTTTAGCTGTGAGCTTAGAAAGCATTTGAACGATTCGAATAATGAGAGACCTGTGAGCTTCAAGCAGCATGGGGTCCGCTAGGTTTAGGGTTTTAGCGCAGTCGATAATGGCGCTACATTCTAAAGCAGAGCACCGAGCGATCTCGAAAAATCGTCTGCGCTCCTGCAGTGAGCATTTGCCGGACCCTTCAGCGATATTCAACGGCACAGAGAGACTCGCTCTCCTTAGCTGATCTCCGATATGAGCGAATCCCCTCGGAAAGATATCGTTGAGCAGTTTAGCCGCTGCAAGAAATTCGATTGAGCACCGATAGACATCAAGTTTTTCGTATCCAAAATCATTCATGCGGCGAGTAATCGTCGATCGCACATGAAAGTTGCGTGCCGACAATTTAAAAAAGGGAGCTTGGCTGTCGGTGACGACCACGCCGGACTCACAAGGTAAACCGCTTACGGTCAAAGGTTTACGTCAGACGCAACCGTCAACGTCATCGATCCTGCCCACGGCAAAGTTGCAGCGGTGCTCATCCCCCTACTTCGAGATCCGTCCGCCCGCTAATAACTCCTCATTCTGGAGGTCGTACACAACCGCTGCCTGCCCCGGCGAGATCGCGGCCCACTCATCGTGCCATGTAAAGGAACAGGTATCTTTATCGAGCACCTTCATCCGCGCACGGACGCCGTGGTGACGAGAACGCACCTGAACGATCACATCGACTTCAAAGCCTGACGCCCCTGCCCCAACCCGATTGATGAGTTGAGGATTCACCCAGTGCATCTCACGTACGGTGAAGTTCTCGCGCTTCAGATCCTCGCGCGAACCGAGGATGACGCGATGTGTGGCGGGGTCAAGATCGATAACGTAGAGCGGCTCCGCGAGACCTCCAATATTGAGCCCTTTGCGCTGCCCAACGGTAAAGCGATGAATCCCGTCGTGCTCGCCGATCTTTGTGCCATCTTTCAGAACAAAATCTCCCTTCTGTCGACGGCCACCGATCTTGGCGACGAAATCCTGAACGCTCCCCGCGACGAAACAGATATCTTGGCTCTCTGGCTTATCAGCCGTCACGAGCCCTACTTCTCGAGCGATCTCTCTGATCTGAGGTTTGGTGTAATCTCCAATTGGGAAGAGTGTCTTTCCAAGCTCGTCCTGACGACAGGTATAGAGGAAGTAACTTTGGTCCTTATCGCGATCAACGCCACGCAAGAGATGGAATCCATCAGCTGACTCTCTAATGCGAGCGTAGTGACCGGTGGCGACATGAGAGCACCCGAAGCTTAACGCCCGCTCTCGAAGCTCTCGAAATTTCACTCGACTATTACAATCGATACACGGATTGGGGGTCATCCCAAGTTGGTAGGTCTCAACGAAACGGTTGATAACCTCCTTCTCAAAGTACGCCTCGAAATCGACCACGTAGTAGGGCATATCGAGTTTCGCCGCCACACGACGAGCGTCATTAAAATCAGCGGGAGAGCAACACGTTGCCTTGCTGTTATCAGAGCAGCTCTTCTTGTAGTCCCATACCTGCATCGATACACCGACGAGTTGCGCGCCGGTTTTGGAGAGAAGATACGCTGCGACAGAGGAATCTACCCCACCAGACATGGCGACGACGATAGACCGGTCGGTCAAAGAGATCGGGGATAGGCTGTTCCGGGCTTCACTAGACATATAAACCTCGCTACCCTTTTTTCACTACCTGGCGCATCCGCTCCACGGCGTTCGTCAGTGCAATCACTATCCCTGGCACCGTGTCGAGCGGAAGATCCGCTCTAAAACTGACCCGAACCGTTGACCGCGTTCGCTCCTCATCCTGCCCCATGGCCTTCAGCACGTGCGACGGCTCCGGCTTTCCAGAGGTACACGCGGCGCCAGAGGATATCAAGATACGTTCAAGATCCATCGCGACGATAAGGTCATCAGCGCGAACACCAGGGATGTAGACGCTTGAGGTATTGGGGAGTCGCGGCGCGTGAGCGCCGTTCACGACAGCGCCTGGAATCGCGCGGGCAATCGATTCCTCAAAGAGGTCTCGCGCCCCTTTCATGATCTCACATCGCTCGGCAAGCTGCGCCATGATCATAGCCGACACAGCCCCAAAAACAGCGATCCCAAGCACGTTCTCAGTTCCACCACGCAGTTTACTCTCCTGAGGACCGCCAAGGAGGAGCGGATCGATCTCAACGCCGTCACGGATACAGAGCGCTCCGGTTCCGGACAACGCTCCGATCTTGTGGGCGGAAACCGTCAGGAGGTCTACTCCAAGCGCCTTCATAGAAACGTGCCCCTTTCCGAGGAGTTGCGCGGCGTCGGTATGAATAAGCGATTGAGGCGCGAATTCACGAACCCGCTCAGCAATCGCGGCGATCGGATTGATGACCCCTGTCTCGTTATTTGCGGCCATAATCGACACGAGCGATGTGTCCGGAGTCAGCGCCGCACTCAGAGCTTCCGGAGTAATCATCCCATCACTGTTCGGTGAGAGAAATGTAACGGCGCGCCCTCGAGCGGCGAGTCGTTTCAATGGCTGAAGAACGCAGGGGTGCTCCGTCGAGGCCGAGAGAATCGGGCCGGTACGATCAGCGACAGCAGCGATAGCAGTGTTGTTCGCCTCGGTAGCGCCGGAGGTAAACACGACCGTGTCTTTATCACCCGCACCGATCAAGGATTTGACCGAGGCTCGACCCTCCTCAATCGCCGCCCTCGCGCGCTGACCACTCCGATGAAGAGAGCTCGGATTACCGAGATCCTCGAGACATGAGGAAATAACCCCGCGAATTCTCTCATCGGGCGAATACGTAGCGTTGGCGTCGCAATCGATAATCACGGCTAAAAAGCCTCATTTTATACAGGGTTTTGGGCGTCTACCGATCTTACAAACAGGGTGGTGAAAAAAGATTCCGTCGTGAGCTTCTTTAAGAGTCCAGCCAGACCACGGCGGAGATGACGAGAGTAACCGCACGCGTATCTTCCGAGATACACTGAGGATTTCTTCGACCTCTCCGACAGGGACCCAGCCGGCCTCGTAAACGGCGCAACGGGAAGCCTTTTTCACCACCCTGCTGAACAAGGTAACGTACAATGGATACTCGTATTACGCAAAGTATCGGGGTGATCGGCGGTCAGGTGTTTAACAGCCAATTTGCGGCGAATCAGGTCCGCGCCACACAGGTCGCCCAGCAGGCCGGGGTTCAAGCTCGAGACAATAAGGCCCGCGCCAGCCAAAGCGCCACCACTGTGAGTGCTCGTGATAAGGATCGTTCTATCGACCAAGAGGGCCGCGTTGAGGGAGCCTTTGGCGACCAGGAGATTAACGAAGGATCCCATGACGGGAAAGCTCCCGTTCAAAGATTGAACCGCGTCGCGTAGCCCACTCGGCAGCGAAACATTTCGTTCAGATGCCCGAATACTCACCTCATGTCATGGCGATATACAGGCTTATCTCTCCTCATCCTTGTTGCGTTCCTTGCGACCAGGGCCCCCTCCCTCGTCGTGCCCCCACCAGAGGTAGACCCCTCCTGGTTGATTCCACCATCACATACCGATCCCGAGGGGCGCCTAGCGATGGGACAAAAGCTCCCGATCGCGTGCGCCGATGTGTGGAGCCTTGAGCTCATCAAGGGGGTCTCAGATACCCTCGCCCTTGAGCTGATCGAAAAGCGCTTTGATATCATGCGCGCAGCCCTCAACGGTTCGCATCAGGAGGCAATTCAAAAGGCGCGCGGGATTGGAGACAAAACGGGGGAGAGGCTCCTTCAGTATCTTGCTCTTACCGAGCGGTGCGAGACTGAGGAGAACCTAGAGATCTGGAAAAAAGAGAATTGACCACACCATCCAATTCCCGTTGACCAATCCCACACATCAAAAGTACCGTCTCGCCATAGGATCGAACGGAGCGCTCATATGTCTGACTCAATCTATCTCGGCAACGCAGGTGAGGAAACAAAGAAACTAAACCTCTCGATGGCCAATCGTCATGGCCTGATAGCCGGAGCGACCGGAACCGGTAAGACCGTTACTCTCCGCGTCATCGCCGAGGGGCTGAGCAGAAGCGGAGTTCCGGTATTTATGGCGGACGTTAAGGGAGACCTCGCGGGACTCTCTCAGCCCGGAGCACTCAACGAAAAACTCTCAGAGAGACTCGCTTTACTCGCAGTTGAGAATTGGACACCGGAGGCTTTCCCGGTCGTGTTCTGGGATGTATTTGGGGAACAGGGGCACCCCATCAGAACAACCGTCTCAGAGCTGGGACCTACCCTTCTTAGCCGGCTCTTAAACCTGAACGATACCCAATCGGGGGTTCTCAATCTGGTATTCAAGGTTGCTGATGACTCAGGGCTCCTCTTGCTGGATATCAAAGACCTCCAAGCGATGCTCATGCACGTCGGCGACAACGCCAAGGACTACACCCTGACGTATGGCAACGTGTCGTCGGCGAGTATCGGAGCGATTCAAAGAGGGTTGCTTGCCCTTCAAGATGCCGGCGCGGAGAGATTCTTCGGCGAGCCTGCTCTCAATATCGACGATCTCCTTCAAACCGACTCTAAAGGGCGCGGCGTCATAAACATATTGAGCGCCGATAAGCTCATGATGTCTCCCCTCGTGTACTCAACTTTTCTCTTGTGGCTCCTCTCGGAGCTCTTTGAGCGACTCCCCGAGGCGGGGGATCTTAACAAGCCAAAGCTTGTGTTCTTCTTTGATGAGGCACACCTTCTCTTTAACGACGCGCCCAAAGCGCTCGTGGAGAAGATCGAGCAGGTGGTCCGATTGATACGATCCAAGGGAGTTGGCGTATTCTTTGTGTCACAAAGCTCAATGGATATCGCCGACTCGGTGCTCGCCCAGCTTGGGAACCGGGTGCAACACGCGCTGCGCGCCTTCACCGCGAAAGATCAAAAGCAGCTCAAAGCAACCGCCGAAACGTTTCGATCTGATGGCTCCTTCGACCTTCAAGAAGCAATCGGAGAGCTCGCGATCGGCGAGGCGCTCGTTTCCCTTCTCGATGAGAGTGGCACTCCAACGATCACGCGTCGCACCCTCGTGGCTCCCCCTTCAAGTAGACTTGGCCCGATCACCCACACAGAGCGCGCTGCGATCATTCAATCGTCAGTTCTCCGCGGAGCCTACGAAACGAGCGTGGACCGGGAATCGGCATATGAGATTCTCACCAAGAAGATCGAGGAGGAGCAAGGCGCACCTGAGCGGGTTCCATCGACCCAAGGGTCAGTGCTTGATTCTATCTTCGGTGGAGGCTCCTCCAGTGGAGGGCGTCGCCGCCAAAACCCGCTGGAGGCGATGATTACGAGCGCCGCCCGGTCCATTGGAAACCAGATCGGGCGCAGTATCACTCGGGGTATCTTCGGTTCGGTGTCCGGGCGCCCTCGAAGACGATAGTCTTAGACGGTAGCGGGTAGACACGGTCGGTCTGATCGTTCTGGACGATGGTGTGCGCAGTTTCGTATCGACCTACGTCTATTCGCCGTAAATAATCACCTCATCTCTGCGCCATATACCGAAGAGCACGGATTGACGTCGGCTCTCGCAGCTATGAACGACGGTAATACCGTGCCCTTTGGCGATGTCACCGATAGCTCGAGAGTCCCACTCAGCGCCGATGTCGACACGGGTCGTCGGGATCTCTACCCTCTTAGAGCTTCCGGACGCTGCCTTACTGCCGAGCGTTGCTCCACGGAGGTCCTTGCAGAGGGGCTGCGTTGTATCAGTATAGATGATTCCCCGTGTTATCACTCCACACCCAGAGAGAAACACAACGCATCCTAACGTGAGTAGTCTCGATACCACGATCTGCTCTTAATGAATGTTAATTACCGTACACGATCGTATCGCGTCGGAGATACGCGCCGAAGAGGTAGCTCTCAACGCCCATGTCCATGTGATTAATAGTGGTAAGTCCACCGTTCTCAGCCGCCTGCTTAACACCAGCGTCTCCCCAGGCGACAAGCCACAAGACAGAGTAGTTAGAGGCGACTCCTACCTTGGTGCCGAGCTCCGTCTTCCAGAGGTCCTCATCGAGCGGCACTCGGATATTACTGTACACACATCCGGAGAGGAGACTCATGACCGCGACACAACACAGAAGTTTTTTCATACACAGTACCTGACAGGGGCAGACGTCATGATATTTGCCTCTTGTGAGCTGACACACAAGGTCCTGAATCACCCTCTCCATAACTGACCGGGACCAATACATTCAATCAGTTACACAAAGGCTCATTCTCAGCTCACCTAGAGTGCACATCCTGCCGATACCTCTCGTGGGGGAGCGATGGAAAAGAGAGAGTCACATATCCACCTTTCTTCGGTGGCGGATACACAGGAAGCGGATTCGCCGTCCATGCGCATACTCGCTCAGAGTTCTCCCGATGGCGCTCTGATGGAGGCGACGAAGCGAGAGCAAACGGTCGAAGCGGATTTCGTCTCGGCACTCTTAGCCTCCCACTCGACAACGGCACGATCCTGTATCGAAACCTACGAAGCCGCGACCGATCTCATCACCGCTATTGACACCCTTCTGGTGAGACACGCCGAAAAATGTGGATTCAACCGGGACGAGGAGTTCCACCGGTTTGGAAATTCTCTCTTTAGGGATGATTCGGGTGAGGTATGCACCGCCGCAGAGAGACTCTCAGCCCGGTACTTTCTTGAGAACGAGAAAACAAAAAACGAGCGCAAGCACACCGCTGTCGTGCGAAGCACGCACGAATTTATCGAGCTCCTCCGTGTGGCACAGCGGGAGGGCGCAGTTTCCCTCGACCTGCTCGCGAAAGACACCTTTAAACTGATCGCCCAGAACATTACGGCTGTTTCGCTCCAGGACCGCGGCAGCGACGTCACGACTATCGTAGAGCTCGACGCTCATCACCTCATGGAGCACGAGCTTCAAGGATGTATGCAGCTCGCTGACGCGCTCATTGAGCAGGGCGGGTCACTCTCGGCGATGGACAAGCTTATCCTTCACCAAAGCGCTGTATACCACAGAGTTGGTCTGATGGTTCCTCCTGTCCTTGAGGCTATCGCTCACAAAGGAATGGACGGATCTCAACTCGGGATCCCGATGTTAGCCGCTCACTACGTCCGAAGTCAGTACGACGATCCAAGCTCAGTCTGGAAGTCTATATTCTCCAGCCAGGAGTTTGAGCTGATACACCGAGCTGTCCTCTATCAGGATAAAAAGCCTAAAAGCCCCTCGGATATGGCGCTTCAGGTCGGCGCGTCGAGTAACGCGACTCGCGAGCACAACATCGAAGCGATCGTTCGAATCTCTCATCTATCGGATGAATAGCCCCCTTCATCATGACCATCACCTCGACGGCTCTCGTACTAGGGATAATTCTCGTTGGGATCTCCGCGAGGGTCGCTGCTGAGTGACTACTTCTTGAGGACGCACGCACCGGCCAAACGATACTGAATTGCGAGGATGAAACGGGGGCACTCCCCCGCTCTGGCAGCCAATTCGATACCCGCGAGCGCTGTATCGTGTCGCGGCGACCACGACGTCCTGGTCGCGTACCGACGCCCCTCCCTCCCCGTTCCGGGGTGCGCGAGCCTGGATACCCCAAGGTTTTCCGCCGACTCTTCACCATGGGCCGCTGGCGCCCCCTGCCCCTATCCCGCGACTAACTAGAACTGGTCTCAAAAGTAGCTTCGTAGCGAGGGCGGCGAGACGCGCGGCGAGGCGAGGAAAATGAGCGAGAAAACCGGAGGCGTATCCACCGAGATACGCTGAGGATTTTTTCGCGA
>JAIXQT010000059.1 GCA_027485595.1 Pseudomonadota bacterium
CGGGTAACCAACTTCAGCTGTACGCCCTCGCTCGGAAGATCTCCCTCAAGAGGCTCTAAGCTCTCTCCGTGCTGGCTCAGATCGAGCCCCATCTCCTCTTCCGCTTCACTGACGCGCATCGGGATTACCCGATGGGTGATGTGGTAGAGGACGAAACTTCCCATCATGGTGAAGGTGGTGACGATCCCGAGAGCGTAGATGTGGTTGGTAAATGTTGACGTCTCTCCGTGGACCAGTCCAACTTTGTCAGCGAAGACCGCGGTGAGGATCATACCTACAATTCCGCCCACGCCGTGACACGGAAACACATCGAGCGTGTCGTCAAGTTCGCTCTTGGTCCGCATGTGAACCGCGATATTACTCACAATGCTCGCAATCGTGCCGATGCATATACTAGCTCCGACGGTGACAAATCCAGCAGCTGGGGTGATCGCTACGAGCCCCACAACGGCGCCGATGCAGGCTCCGAGCGCGGATGGCTTTCGGCCGCGCACGCAGTCGAAAAGAAGCCAGGCGAGCATCGCGGCGGCGGAGGCGGTGTTCGTCGTCAAGAAGGCCCGAGCCGCAAGACCGTTAGCTGCTAACGCAGAGCCCGCGTTGAAGCCGAACCATCCGAACCAGAGCATCCCGGTACCTAACAGAACGTACGGGATGTGGGCGGGAAGTTGCGTGGTCTGTTGTTTGTGGGCATTTCTGCGCCCCAAAAAGATCGCTCCGGTAAGCGCCGCAAGACCACCAGCCATGTGCACAACCGTTCCCCCAGCGAAATCGAGCACTCCCCACTGTCTCAGGAAGCCGTTTGGATGCCATGTCCAGTGGGCTAGCGGGCAGTAGATGAAAAGCGAAAAGAGACAGACAAAGAGCATGTAGCTTGAGAAGCGAACTCGTTCGGCGAAGGCCCCGGTGATGAGCGCCGGGGTGATGATCGCAAACTTGAGTTGAAAGAGGGCGAAGAGGGCGAGCGGGATCGTGGGAGAGAGCGCGGCATGTGGAGCCTCGCCCACATCTCGAAACATGAAGAAGGTTCTCGGATCCCCGATAAATCCGCCGACGGAGTCACCGAAGGCGAGGCTGAAGCCGACCGTAACCCATGAGAGTGACACGATACCCATGGCGATAAAGCTTTGGAGCATCGTCGATATGACGTTACGCCTGTCAACCATGCCGCCATAGAAGAACGAGAGCCCCGGGGTCATAAGGAGTACGAGGGCCGTAGCGGTAAGCATCCAGGCGGTATCACCGGCGCTGATCTCACCGGACGGTATTCCAGAGGGAGCGCCAGAGGGGGTGTTCGAGGTAAACGCGCCGAAGAGGCTCACGAGGAACAGCGCCCCCAGGGGAACGCTCCAAAGTGCTGGTTGTGGTGGTACTGTGCGCGCAGCTGCCATAGCTCTCCGAGGTGAAATACGAAAGGACGAGCCCCCTAACCTGGTTGCTCCCCAGCCGGGCAGGCTGCGAGCCCTTAAGTTATCTATCGTGTAAATAAGCCTATCTGTAAAGATAAATAATATAATCGGCGTGTCTTTTAGGGTATCCGGCGCGTTTGTAAGCGTTTCGATGCTCCAGGCGAGCCGGGCCGTGGTGTGGCAGGTGGGTCGCATAGGGGAGTCTCGTAAGGGGGCACCGCTGATGTGATGGCACGGTTTTTGGACCTCCAGCTGGACAAGTCACGACGACGGAGGGCCCGGGGGCGTCGATCTGTTTGTTGTTCAGATACTTACACTTCACACGGAAGGTTACAGGAGTAGTTATGGCCATGAAAATGTTGCAAAGCGTATGTCGCGAGACTCCCATCGATTCAAGCTCACCCGCCTCGCCGCCGTCCATGCTCGCTCAGGAGATTGAGGTTCAGCCATATACCGATTCGTTCGCGGATCACCTCGTTCGTCTCGGGGACCGCGCGCACATCGCCGGTCGATTCGGGAAGTCACTGCTCAACTATAAACGGGCCCTTAAGGTCTATGAGTCAGACCCGTCGCACCCGACCGCTCGCTTGGTCGGGTGTCTTAATAAGATATCGCAGGTGTGCCGTGAGCAGGGGCTCTACCATGAGGCGGAGTTCTCGGCGCGTCGGGCTCTTGAGGTTGCAGAGCGCGAGCTCCCTGAAGGGGACCGCCTTACAGTTGCCGCCCTGAACAATCTCGGGGCAGCGTATCAGGCTCAAGAGAAGTTCGTGAAAGCGGAGGCCACCTACGTGAGGGCGCTGAGTGTCGGCTCTGCGGCCCTTGCGGAACCGGATGCGCACGCCGCACGAACGATGAACAACCTTGGCGTGGTGTTAAGCCATCTCGGAAAAGAGAGCGAGGCTATTGATATGTTCGCGGGCGCGCTTGCGATCTTTGAATCCCTTGTCGAGGGCCTTCATCCGGATATCGGCATCACCTTGAGTAACCTCGCGGCGCTCTACCGAAAGATCGGATACTTAGAGATCGCGGAGACGTTGTACGTGCGAGCAAATGATAACTTCGTGGCGGTGCTCGGGACTGCGCATCCTCATAGTGGTATGAACTTCGCAGCGCTGGCTGGGGTGTATCGGGAGCAGGAACGATTTGAGGAGGCTGAGACCCTCTTTAGGTATGCCGTCACCGTTCTTGAGGAGACCCTTGGGTGTGGGCACGCTCGGGTGCGCGGAGTCATGAGGAATTTAGCAGACCTGTATAGTCGCATGGGACGACCGAGAGATGCTTTCAGGATAGAGGCGAGGGCGTTTGAGGCGTCGCTTCATGCGGGCGTCTCTCAGTAACAACGGAAGGGCTCGTCGGTCCGTTGACTCCACCGAGATAGCCTTAACGCCATCTTGGCCGACCGTGTCACGTCCTCAACGCCCCGGGCGATCCCAGCTCCTCTAAGTGGTGTTACATGACAGGTGAGAGTCGACCTTCATGCAACGGGGCACCCGTACCTCGAGTCACACCACCAAACGTTCCATCATCGGGATCGGCCAACTTGGTCAGCATCCTTTTTATGTCGCTCAGCGCGACGCTTCCAGCTCGGGAGAGTTCGGTGGGGGAGGTGATCGGGATCGGCAGCGCGTTTGATGGTAACGGCGCAGCGGGAAATGAGAGGGCTCCAGATACAGCAAGTGGTGCAGCGGCTCCCGGAGTGACCCCCTTGAGCGAGTTTTTGATCGCCTTGACGTTGGTGTCCGCAGCCGGCCCCTGAGCGATCGTGATAATATGGGATGGGGTCCGAAGATCCGGTAGAAGAGTCGCAAGGGCCCCGCCGATCCGCGCTACCTGCGCCTCACCGGAGCTCGCCCCTTGAGCGTCAGGGGGAGTGGTCGATGGGTTAGTGACGCAAAAGTTGTAGTGATCCCGGAAGAGAGGTGTCTTTGACACGGCGGCGGCGATTACTGGCCATTCGTACGATGCAGGTATAAACGGTGTAAGAAAGAGAACGGTGGGGAGAGCTGGGTGCGCGTCGCCAACGCAGGTAATGGGGGCCTCCGTGGAGCCGGCGGTAAACATCTCCCTCCAGAGCCCCTCATCGTTGGTCGGAAGCGGCATCGTTCGACCGTGCAGCTCGAGCGTGTTTCGCGCAACCGTATTAATCGCAGAGAGGTGAGCGCGACTTCGCTCGTCAGTGACGCGGTTGTCGAAGGTCACTATAAACACGAGGGGGATGCACTGTCTGGCGTGAAGCTTCTCGCTCGCGTTCGGGTTGACTATCTCCTGACACCCAGTACCGGCAGCGCCCAGCGTTCCATCGGTCGATCGGGACGAATCGTCGTTAAGCACCACCTCCCACTCGGAGAGAGTCAGAGGATCGTTATCTGCTTGCTGGTCTAAAATATAACGGGACTCGCTAGGAGATGGCGGGAGGGTTCCGTTGTTGGTAAGGCGGGCTATCTCTCTGACAGAGCGGTTGTATGCAGCTTTCAGGTCTTTGCATATCTGGGACTCTCCGTCTTCGCACCCCGATTCTCCGAAAATCCCCTCGTACGAGTAGTGCGCAGACCTTAAAAAATGCTCTAGGGAAAGTGAGAGTGGAACCTCTAGATCGTTTTGGGCGCGGAGGACCCACGCCTCTGCAATCAGGAGTGAGCGACGTGCTGTTGTTGGTAAGGCGGCTAGCTGTTCGTTTCTTTCGAGTTCCGAGGGGGCTCCCAGCTGCTCAGCAGTCAGATTGAGCGCCGTTATATCCTCTTGCGCTGACCTCGAGAACGAGACGCTCGACTCCGTGGGTGTGATAGCGAGCTCGGCCTCCCGGATACTGCCTCCCGAAGAGATCGAAGAACACCCGATAAGGAGGGAGGCTAGGACGCACAGGGGCGCATGTCGACGTAGAGCGTTTGTGAGCGTAATCATAGCCGTATTTGAAAGGATAGCGCTGAATTCGGCAAGGATATTTGGTTGACCATTATACGTTCTTGTCGGGGAGTGTTTGCCGATCGCTGAAGAGGGGGGCCTTCGGTTTGGGGAATGACCGAGCTTGTACGGGGCCGCGGTCTCGTCGTGTATTCCATCTCTCAACGAGGTGATTCATGGTTACATCGAAGCAGACAACGCAACAGCCTAGCAATCGGGACCTCCTGGTGGCCGAAACATTGGAGCAGGGGGCTTTCTTCGACCTTGTTCGGGTCGCGAGTCGGCTTGAGGGGGAGTTGAACCGGGTCTTTCGGCCGTACGACCTAACCACAGCGACCTTCTCGATTCTCAGCATCCTAGAGCGGGTAAGTCCGGAGGGGTTGTCGTGCGGGGACGTCGCCGGTCAATTGATAGCGGAGGTGCCGGATATGACGAGATTGCTCGATCGCCTTGAGCGCCTTGAGTACGTTATTCGCGAGCGGAGCTCGCACGATCGGCGAATGGTCAAAGTAAGGCTGACGGAGCGAGGCATGGAGGTAGTGCGCAACCTCAAAGAGGCGGTTCATAGGTGTCATAAGGAGCAATTTCAGGTACTCCCCCCTGAACGTATGGAGGATCTAAGAGGTTTGCTGCGCGAGCTGGTGCGTGAGGAGCGAAGCGGGACGAGCAGCCCTGCCGAGCCGTCGCATGCTCGACAGGCGGGGCTCGGAGGAAGGGCTGCTTAGCATCTCTACCAACTTTAATGTACCGCCTTAGGTCAAAGTGTCCCCTAGCAGGGTGGTGAAAAATGATTTCCTGTTGCGCATTTCGATGGTTTGACTGCAACTTCGTTGGAGCCAACGAAAAAATCCTCAACGTATCTCAGTGGATAC
>JAIXQT010000193.1 GCA_027485595.1 Pseudomonadota bacterium
GCGACCTTACCCACGGCTACGTCGATATCAACGTGTGCTACAATTAAAAGTTTGTGACCGAGATCGATTGGCACAAAATTCATACCACTCGTCTTACGGCCTGTTGCCAGCGAGCCGCCGCGGATTTGAACCTCTCAATCACCAGCCCCTTTATTCTCAACGAAGGACAGCCTCACGAGCACCGCTTCGTCGCGTTCTTTCCACGGATCGGTCATCACAACGGTATCGTGGTATGCCTCGCCTCTGACTGGGAAAAACTAAGTGAGATCGCCCACGCTCACGGCTACACGTGTGTCGGGGTTCTCCCGGAGAGTTGCGCTTCATACGACCCGGTTCGGTGGGCCTCTTTTATTAAGGAATGGGACGTCACTACCAGCGACGCCTAACAGAGCCCGCTTCATCCAACGAATCCATCTGGCGCCCCAGCTCAAAAGTCATTATATCCCCAGTGAGGAAGTCCGGTTAACCCAACTTCCTGCCCCCTGCTCAACGCCAGGCTCTTTTGACAGGACTGCTCATGCGCCCATGGTTACTCGCAACGTTCGTACTCGTAGCACTCTCATCCCTATCGCTCTCTGGATGTGGTGGCGGAGGGGGAGGAGATGACACAGGTGACTTCTCCGGCGCCGCGAACGTCAGTGTCTCTGTTAATCCGTCTACCATCGACTCTGGAGACAGGACCTTTGTGCGTCTGGAGTTAAGCGATGTGCACCCGAACGGAATCGCCCTCAAAATTCGATATCCGCAGGGGCTCGTGTACGTCCCGAATTCGGGCACCCTCGTCGTAGACGAAAAGGAAACGGCTATTAAACCACGTGTCAATGCGGTCACACCCGATGAGGAGTCCGTCTATCTTGTGTTCTATCTTCCTCAAAAACTTTTTCGGCGAGCGGGTCAAGAATACTCAGGGGAACCAGGTACAGTTGAGCTCCAACTGGTTGGAAAGCTAGCAGTTCAGGACGGGCTCGTCGAAGTGGACGCCGATGTTGACGATCCAGGTGTTGCGGATACACTTGAATTCAACATCTCAAAGCCTGAGTTCTTGGCGGAAGA
Source organism: Pseudomonadota bacterium (assembly GCA_027485595.1). GTDB lineage: Bacteria > Bdellovibrionota_C > UBA2361 > UBA2361 > OMII01 > OMII01. The sequence goes on from JAIXQT010000193.1 coordinate 1,054, forward strand.
CCTGCAGAGTATCTCGGTTCAAGTAGGGGATTAACCTAAGATTGCGGCCTCTCGCGGCTTCGACTATCCTTACCCTATTCTGCTCGTCCGTCGGGCAGAGCTGACCCTTTATCGTAGAAGAGAGCCACCGTGGGACAACACCGCCAAATCTTACTTGAGCACATCAACCAGCCTGATCAAAACTCCCTCCCCGGCTATGAAAGTCGTGGTGGATACCAGGCCATCAAGAAGGCTCTGGCTATGGATCCCCTCGCTATCATCGAGGAGGTAAAGAAGTCAGGAATCCGTGGTCGTGGTGGAGCGGGCTTCTCAGCTGGTATGAAGTGGAGCTTCGTACCACGCAACACTGGCAAACCAACGTACATCATCTGCAACGCCGATGAGAGCGAACCGGGAACCTTCAAGGATCGACTCCTTATGGAGAAGAATCCACACGCGGTCATCGAAGGGATGATGGTCGCCGCCCTCGCCGTTCAAAGCAAGTGGATGTGCGTCTACATCCGCGGAGAGTACGCATATCCGTACACGCAACTGAAGAAAGCTGTAACCGAGTGCTATGCCAAGGGCTACCTAGGAAAGAACATCTTCGGTAGCGACTACTCCCTCGATCTCGTAGTTCACCGCGGAGCCGGGGCGTACATCTGCGGAGAGGAAACAGGGCTGATTGAGTCACTCGAAGGCAAGAAGGGCCAACCCCGTCTCAAACCACCATACTTTCCGGCCGTGCTTGGCCTCTACAATAGTCCAACGGTGGTTAACAACGTCGAGACCTACGCCGCAGTCCCTTGGATCATAAACAACGGTGCTGACGCGTACGCCGCTATCGGAACGGAGAAATCAAAGGGCACCAAGCTCATCTCAGCCTCGGGTCACATTAACAAACCAGGGGTGTACGAGATCGAGATGGGCTACCCCTTCAAAAGATTCCTTGAAGAGGAGTGTGGCGGGATGCTGAACGGTCGCAAACTGAAGGCCGTTATCCCCGGCGGCTCGTCCACGCCCATCCTTCGCGCGGAGGATATCGAGGATGCCGTCATGGATTACGAGGGATGGAACAAACTGGGCACATTCCTTGGATCGGGGGGCGTTATCGTTCTCGATGATACGGTCGACATGGTCGATGCGATCCAGAACCTCGCTCACTTCTACGCCCACGAATCCTGTGGTCAGTGCACACCATGCCGGGAAGGCGGTCACTGGGTTGAGAAGACCTTCCGCCGAATCAACAACGGCGAGGGAGCGCCAGGTGATGTCGAGATGATCAACTCCATCTGCAACCAGATCATGGGCCACACGATCTGCCCACTCGGTGACGCACTTGTCATGCCGGTTCGAAGTTTCCTCACAAAATTTAACGACGAGTTTAAAGGAAAGATCGAGGACGCCCTTGCGGGTAAAAGCACGCCGACCAAGAGCCTCAATGCCTCATTCGGAGACGGTCATTAAGATACAAGAGACTCAACCATGAAAGTATCATCAGTGGTTGCGATTCTCAGCTCTTGTATCCGATTTAAGATAGTTCTCGTCTGTGTCGTTTGCGGAATATCAACTCCGTGCCGTGCTCAGCCAATCACTGAGCACGTCACATGGGACAAGATTGGCAGCGGTCTTGAACAAACCAACTTTAAGATAAACGGCGACTCAATCATCTCATCATCCATCGCTCTTGTGCGATCGGATATGCAAAACCACCGAATAGCTACCATTCGAGCCTCGGAGTTCGGATGGAAGCACGCTACGGTGCAGTCTCTGTGCAAGGCCGCTGGAGCCGTCGCGTGCATTAATGCAAACTTTTTCGATGAACAGGGGAAACCTCTCGGCCTCGTCATTAGTCGAGGCATCCTCCACAATAAGATCCACAAAGGCGGAGGGCTCCTCACGGGAATTCTCTTCGTGACCCCAAAATCAGTCGGGGTCGCCTACAGGGACACCTTCTCGACCGAAGGAGTGGTCGAAGCAGTTCAAGCCGGCCCACGCCTCGTAAGCAAAGGCGCTATCGTGGAGGGGCTCAAAGAGTCCTCACGATCGTCAAACCTCTCTGGCATCTGTATAGACGGTCAGCAACGCGTATCGATCTTCCGTGTAACCTCAGGCGTATTCGGAGGCTCGCTGCACCAACTGCAAAATGTTCTCACTCAACCCCAGCTGGGGTGCGTGGAGGCCCTCAATTTTGATGGCGGCGGCTCATCGAGCATGTACATCTCTGGAGAGATTCAGGGGCATGCGGGAGCGGTGCGTGAGGAGAGCTTTCCAGGAACCGACGAGGTGCCGGTTGCGGTCGGACTCTTCCCGCTATCGGAGATTCCCGCGAACGCGACGCCACACCCCACTCCTCTCTGAGATCGCCCCTATCGTCTCCTGATGGCCCCTTTGGAGGCCCAGTATGCTTTGAACTGATAAGGCTCGGGGAACACGTCTACGAGCCTCGGCATGTCTTTTTCTGTAGTGCTTAGAATTTAAGTAAGTAAAAACAGAATCCTACTCGACTTTTACCGGCACGTCCGTAAGTTTGCAGATTGACACTACGGATGAGCTCACTGTAGTTTAGTTAAAGATGCTTGTAGTAACTTCCCGCTAGTACTCGTTGTACACGGCTGTTCAGAGGTCTTCGGATGAGTGTTCATATTTTAGATCGTGAGTTCACCGCTAAACAGGTTCAAGAGATCCTAAGGACCTTGACCGGAGGCGATGAAAAGATCGGTCTCGCTCTCCTTAACTACTACGCTCGCACCAATCTCGTTCCGACAACCGGCAAGACTAAGAGCCGAGGCCGTCCGAAGTATTCATACCCCGACCTCATTCTGCTCTGCTGGCTTTTCCGTATGAAGCGAGAGGGACTCCCCGTTAATCGCTTCCGACGAGGTATCGATTATCTCCGAAAGAAACTCCCGAAGCTTCACAAAAATCCGAGTGATATGGTGCTGCTGACGGACAGCAAGCAGCTTTTCATTAAACACCGGATACAGGACAAGGGCGAGATCGCCGAGGTTCTCACCGGCAAGAAGGCTGGTCAGTATGTCTGGGCATACGCGATTGGCTCTCTTATTGAGGAGGTCGATCGTATCATCCAAGAGCTCAAGGATCCTGAGGACGAAACTCAGAGCGCGGATCAAGTAGCCGCATAGCGAGCGTAAACGCAGGAGGGCCTTTTGAGGCCCTCTTTTTTTGTGCTATGAGTCCTGTTGTAATCAGAGAAATGCCGGAGCGGAGATGAGCAAGTCAGGAACAGTAAAGCAGATATTTCAACTCATTTGGGAGCGCAAAGCATGGTGGCTTGTCCCCATGGTTGTGGTGTTTCTGCTGGTGGGATTGCTCATCGTTTCAACAGCGGGCAATCCCCTCTCCCCATTCATCTACGCTCTATTTTAGGCTCATTGCGTTTTCGAGTGGGTGATGGCGAGCATGGAGAGGGCGTACGTCCTTGTTTTGGGGTATAAATCGCACCTTTCCACGTGAGCGTGCTCGCACGTTCCGGCCCATCCGGGCAACATTCGAATTATTTCCCAAATATCGGGGAACGCCGCGGGCCGGACATGCACGAACGCGCACGTTCACGTCGGCATAATACCGAGTCCTACCCACTCGATTCCGCGATGCCCCCTCTTTTACAGCGATCGTCTGGACATGTCGCGGTAAATGCCTACCTGGGCATTACTCCCGAGCCGGAGGGTTTTCTTTACTCCTCCCTTAAGGAGCAGAAAATTTTTAGCCCTTACTCTGCTACGATAGATCGATAGGTGAAAAACTTTTCGAAGGCCGCACTAGGTTGACGACTCCACGGCGAGCTCCACTGACTGGGCACGTTTTGAAGGTCGACCTCGTGGCTTCTTCACAACACCCATGGCACGTTCCCCTTTCAATCGCTGAATCTCCTTCGGCAATCTCCAACCACCAGGCTTTGGTGCGTCATCATCGCTGA
>JAIXQT010000187.1 GCA_027485595.1 Pseudomonadota bacterium
CGGGCGGCGCTGGCGGCGATTCTCGGCCCGGCCGGGTCAGGCAAATCCTCCCTGATGGGCAAAGGCAAGGGGGGTCGATTGCATGGCACCAAGAATTATGAATTCACACTTCTTCCGAGCGAGCTGGTGCCGGCCAAGGACCCTAAGGCTTCAGGGATATTGGATTTCAAGGGTCTGGTCCTTTTGAGCGCTGCTTCGGCGTCTTCAGCTTCGCGCGGTCGCGAGTTTAGGGAGACGCGATCGAAGCTCGTTCCTGCTGACGACAAGGACTTTGTGTGGAGCGAGGAGATTGATGCCGAGGCTGTCAAGTTTATTGAAATTCTTCGTGAGTTCCTCCAGGAGATCCTCGAGAGGGGCGTTGCGCTTCCTCGCCTTCCCGAGAATGGATATAATTTCAACGACAAGGACGCCAAGGAGGTATGGGGTTTACTGTTTACATGATGAGGTGCAAATGCCAATGCAAATGCAAATGCAAATGCAAATGCAAATGCAGATGGTGGAGTCACTCAAGTTTACGAATGGTCGGAACTTGACTTCGCTCTTGCGCGTGGGAGTGGTGAACGTGGTGGTTCCGCCGGGCATCTACATTTCTTGGGCGCGACAGTTGTGGACTCGTGGCACGGATCCTGCCCAATATACCAAGTATGATCCTCTGGACGGCATCGACATGTGAGTGGCCATTGAAATTCATTGAAATTCATTGAAATTTGAAATGTATTGAAATTTGAAATTCATTTGTACAGGGGCCGTACTCCTTCCATCGTCAACTTCATCTGCACGCACATCGATTTGGCGTTGAAAGAGCTTCAGGGTCTGAGCAAGGCGAGGTTGACGAGGGGCGAGATTGCGGCACTCTCTGTCCCTGGCTGTCTTCCCAGTAGCCACCCCTTTGTCCTTTACATGAGGAGCCGCCTGGGAGGGATGTGGGATGCTTCTTATGTGAATGTCATGCTTGTCAATTCGAACGACGTGATCGCCCGTTCTCTTGACCGAGACCCTCGGAGGACGCTTCTCGAGGTTCTGTATCAAGCGAGAATGACGTACGTTCGCCAACAGGTGCGCGCGCGCATTGGGTATTGCGTGTTGTGTACTTGCTTGGTGTTTGATTGTGGATGCTTGCAGCAAGACGGGGCGATGCAAACCCAGGAGGCCCTCGACCTATTTGCCGAAGGTGACAAGACTCAGGGTCTGTCTCCTCGCCTGGTGGGTCTACTGGAGTTCATGTCCGACCCGAAGGTGCGGGCGCAGCCGGATGGCCGGATTCTCGTTCTCTACGGCAGCAGCTCGTCCTTGGCGGAAAGCGATGTCGCCGAAGTGGTACGTCTTTTATCAGCGTGCAACATGTGATTCATGGATTCATTGGGTGCACTGTCCATGTCAGCGAGCTTTCATGGAGCTGCACGAGCAGACCAAGTCGATGGATATGGCCGTGGGGGGTACCGAGGAGCACGACGACGAGGAGGAGGAGCGGGGCTTTGGTGATTCCTTCTTCGACACGTTCCGGCGCAAGGTACAGCCTCGGACGAGTCTTGGTGCATCGGGGAAGGTGCCTCGTACCAAGGTGTTGGATGGAAGAACTATTAGCCTTGATTCGGAGTCTGAAGAGGAGATGCCTATCATGAGCGGCTCGTCGCGCGGTGGCTCGTCGCGCGGTGGCTCGTCGCGCGGTGGCTCGTCCCGCGGCCAAGCAGCGGCGGCAGATGACGAAGACGAGGATGGGATGGAGATAGAGGACGACGAGAACGAGGACGAGACGCCGAGGGTCTTCCGGGCGGAGACGGTGACTATGGGAGGCGGGGCGCTGGTGCTCGATGCGACCGGGATCATCTGCCCCAAGGGAAGGTCCTCGTGTGTCCCGAGACGCCCCTCGAGCTGGTGCGCGTACTGTAGGGCCAAGGGCCAGGCCACGACCGAGGAGACTTCACCCTCGGAGGCCAAGGGTAAGGGCAAGGCCAAGGCCAAGGCGATCAAGGAGCAGAAGCAGAAGTGCCCCTACAACACTTCGCACTGCCCTCGCCGGCTCTGCGCCAGGTGCAAGAATGGACCTCGGCCCCTGTAGGCCTAGCGGGCTTCGTGGTTTGGGTTGAATATAGGCACTAGAGGGCTGGTGCTATTTGGGTGTGCGGGGAAGGGGTTACACAATGAATGAATGAATGAATGCATGCATGAATGAATGCATGGATGAATGAATGAATGTTGAGCCATAGCCTTGTGAACATTGCGTGCCTTGTAGGCCGGCGGCTGGCTGAAAAGAGAATGTGACGTTAAAAGAGCATCCAATCTACTATTCTGGGTTCCTGGCGGACATACTTGGCGCACAGGTAGTTGAGGAGCGCCTCGCAAAAGGCCCCGGGCTCCGTGCGCTTGTCCATTCCCGATCTCGACATCCAGGATGGTCGGTTTCAAGCCCCAGTCATCGTGGGAATCAAAGTTGAGCAGTGTCCTTTTCCTGCTTTGTCCTACCGGCGACAGCACGGCGTCGCGGATACTGTCGGCCAGACAGGCATGGTTATGGTGATCCACTCGGTAGATGTTTAACGGGACAGAGAGACATACTTGCTCGTTTCTCTGGGTATGTTGAGTTGGGCAGCCAATAGTAAAACGAGGGAGGGTAGGATGGCACCGACACTCTCGCCCAAAAACACAGCACCGCTGATCACCGCTATGATGGAGGACATGATGCTCCACGTCAGTTGCATGGCAGACAGGTCGAATCCCCTGGTATACGAATGGACAAGGATCATCGCCACGCCAATGTATGCACCTACACCGACCAGCAAGGCAGTCGTGTTGTATCCTACGGATTGTTTCAGGGCGAACTGTGCTACGGCTTCGGTGATTGATAAGAAAAGGGCCCACGAGGTGATGCTCATGACAATGTGGACGATGTGACTGTATATGTATATGGATAGGTACACTAGAAAAGCACGAGTTTTGGCTCAAGCAGGGGTGGGTACTTGGTTCCGCGCCTGCCAGTAGTCAGGTCCGTAGGATATGAAAATCTCTTTCCCTGGTGCAATGTGTCGGGTAGCCGTGATGATTACATCATCGGAGAGTGTGGTGCGAAAGGCAGCGTTGGGTGTATCAGAATGATTAAACAGTCCACAACTCCCATGGGCCAGCAAGCTTGAACCATCTTCCCTGGCCGACGCAAAAACATAGTCCTGCACCGGTCCACTGCTGTGGAGGTATCGTTCAGTAATCACAATCGCGGGGCATGTCTCGATAATTTCACCCTTGCTGATGGGCACTCTGGCAAACACTCCCCTGCCTCCATTAGGGATAGTGGATGGGGCTACAAAAACTTTGCACCATGTAGTCGGGGAGTTGCGTATCGTTAGGATGATGGCGAGTAGGCACACGAGAGCTATGCCGATCCAGAGCATGTGTCTTTATTGGGAATCTCTCGCCTGTTTAAAAAACTCCACCGACAGGCCATCGTGTCACGAGAGGTAGTTAACTGTTGACGCAGTTGATCCCGGAGACCCACTGGTTGGCGGCCATGTTGAGCCCGAAGCGCACGTAGATGGTGCTGCCGGCGGGTGTCGCCGTGGGGACGTAGCACCGGATCGATCCGCTGGTGCTCCTGCTACTGTCGGCACAGCCCTGACCGTTGCTCGTGATGGCACCCCAGCCGACGGCGTTGATACTCGCCAAGCCCGAGAGCCACGGTGTGGTGCTGCTGGTCGACGAGTTGATCACCTTGATGTACAGTCGGAAGTTGCTGGCATCATCGGCCGAGAGGTCGAGGGTCAGGCCCGAGGACGAATACGTAATAGTAATGCCGTCGTAGGTGCCACTGGACTTGAGGTTCTGGAAGCGCAGGTTGGTGTACCTCCACCCACTGCTCGCAATCCCCGAGTAGTCATACGCCGTGACACCCACCGGGAAGTAATACCCGGTATAGTCCTTGTAGCCGGAGCCTACACCGGCCGATGTCCAGCGACCATTCACCATCTGCAACTGATCGCTCGAGACGATGCTGGCCTCGTGGTCGTACGTCGTGGTATACCCGGAAGAGGGGTACTGTCCGCTGCCCGCGGTCATGAGCGTGCCGTTGAGCGAGGCGAGTGCCGAGACCGATGCGGTATCGATGCGGATGGGCTGAGTGCTGCCGTCGGTCGTACTGAGATAACCCGAGGTGACCACCGCCGACCCGGCGCCCTGCAGATTGTAGGGCGTCACCCGAAGCTGGAGGGCCTCATTAAAGAGGCTGCTCGCGCCGCTGAGCACAATGGTGAACGTATTGAACTGGATACTGTCTGCATTGACTTGCAGCTGGGTCCCGCTCGTATTGTGCTTGGTCGTCGACTTGGCGTAGTCGGGGCTCGGGGCGGTATAGTAGAAGTGGGTCGTGCCATCGATGCTCGACTTGAGTATGTTTGTGGCCGTTGAGCATAGCGAACTGCCCGATGTTTCAATCTGGGCCGTCAGGTGTTTCAAGTCGGTGCGAAGGAAGCGGTAGGCCAGGTTGCTGATGGTGGCCGCAAAGGTAAACGTGGTTGAGGACGTAAAGGTGGGCACGCCGGTCACGTAGGTGGTGGTGCTGGAAGCGCCAGTGATCCCTGCCTGGCTGACACTGGGCAGTGCATTGAGGCCGTCAATATAAAACGTAAGTGTGTTCGTGGTCACCGTTGACCCTCCCGTCGGGATGAACTTCAGGTACATGTTGTAAGGCGAGTCACTGTTGACGTAGGTCGTAGTGCTGGTGCTCAGGGCCTCGGCATACACGGTAGCGGCCTTGTAGAAGCCGCCGGATCCGGAGCTAGCAGTGTAGTAGTCGCCTTCCGAGGCCACGTGGAGGCGGACATCCGAGTTGTCAATGGTCTGTGGCGCCGTGAAACTTCTTCCGAAGCCGACCGTCGTGACAGAAGCCTTGGATTCCGAGCTGGTCGGTCCGGCGTAGGCCTCGATAGACCCAATGGTCGCCGAGGTATCGCTGACCGTATTGTTGAGGCGAGTGCTCGAGTAGCTCGCTGTCCTCGGGTTGGTGGATGCTAGGGCGCTTTCCTTGAGGACCAGAGCTCTTAGGTTGCTGCCGTTCAGCGTGTACGCACTCGCCGTTTCGTAGATGAGCGATGCCTGATTGGTCAGGCTGATACCGGTAGTAGGCCATGAGGGTGCCGTCGGTAAACTCGTGGTAAAGGTGGTAGGAGATGAAGCACTGCCAAAGCTGCTGCTGAGTGCGTTCTTGGCCTGCACCGTGATCGAGTACGTGGTCGAAGGGTTCAGGGTGGTCAGGGAGAGTTGCGTCGGGGCATCCGAACCTGCCGTGGCAACAGTCTGCTGAGTCGCTGTATGGTTAGTTAGCACACCACCGTACCGACCACTGGCCGTAGCAGTCACGTTTACTTGGTACTGGGAAAAGAGGGGTGTGGCACTGGAGGTGCTATCCCGAGTGCCTGCTGTCCACTGGGCCAGGGCGGTGATCGACGTGATGCTGCTGGCAGTCAGGCCCGTCGGAGCCCCAGGCATGCCGACAGCTGTCGTCTGGATGTCGTACACCGTCATATAATTGGGAGTCTTCCCCGCTACTGTCACCGCTTCATTCACGGCATATACACGGATGTCGTAAGCCGTTCCTGATGTGATGCGAGTAGCGCTACTCGTTCCATAATGTGTGTAGACGCCACCCGTCAAGTTGGAGGTGCCCCTCGTGTAGTCAAGAACGATGCGAAGCGATGTCACCGTAGGAGTTGTGCTGACCGTTTCAAGAGTAAGAGTGAATGCAGAGGCTGACGACCACGACTGGTCGCTGTTGGAGGCCGAGGGGACAATGTCGGCTTTGATCTGGTCGATCTGAGGAATGTAAGCCGAGTGAAAGGCCAGCTTGCGTTGGGTCGGGTTGGTCCACGTGACGGTCAGCTCTTCGGCACTTGAAGTGGAGGTGCTCAGTGTCAGTGCGGGTGGTGGGTTTAGGAGGTACACTTCCAGCCATGAATCCACTTTACTCACGGCTTCAGAGGGAGTGGTAGTGGAAGTGATCCCCAAGCCATTGGTTGTGCTGTAGGTAGTCGACCCTACCTCCGGATAGGATAGGGTAGAAGTGAATGAGGGTTGTCCGATAGGGAAGGAAGCAACAGAGTCGGGTGTGACAGTAAAGTGGCCATCTGCACCTGCAGTGATGCCTTTGAGGCGCAGATACCCCATGGAAGCCATTGGTGTGTAGGTCTCAACTCGTTTACCTTTAGCGAAATACAAAAATTGCGACAGGCCTCTACTCACGTAACACAAAACCTGCACATGGCAGATGTCAGAGACCAATCCCAAAAGACAGAGGGTAGGGTGCGAGGTGACCGGGTGTTTAAGCGGTGCGGTGCGAGGAGGTGTACCAGGACGTTGTAAGGCGCACGGAGGCGGCAGACGCTGC
>JAIXQT010000117.1 GCA_027485595.1 Pseudomonadota bacterium
GGGATATCACCCGATTCTCCCACCGCAACTATCCTGACGGTTCCCCGATAGATAGCTTGGGGCCCACCGACTCCAACATTTCTCTCACCTTATTTATTGTATATACGTTATTATGTTCTTGAGGGATCCAACAAAGACGGCTGGTAATCAGCAGAGGCATCGAAGTGGCAACGAAACGATCACGATCATCAGCGCGAGGTAAGCGTCCTGCAAAAAGAGGGCGGCATATGTCAGATAGCAAGATCGATTACTCCGATATCCCCGAACTCACGGACCAACAGCTCAAACAAGCCCGCCGAGTGGGACGTCCCCGAACTGGGAACGCGAAGCAACTGATCGCGTTACGGGTCGCCCCTGCCCTGCTCGCGAAGCTTCGAAAGATGGCGAGGAAGCAGGGGATGCCGTATCAGACGTTGATGCATGAGCTTTTGGAGCGGGGGGTGGAGAAATGGTGAAAAAGGCGCCGGACGGGTGTATGAGACTGCGGCTCATCCTGGCTAAAAATCAATTAACATAGCTACTTCAGGCAGTTAAAACGATAAACCTACTACCCAAGGGTGCTTCATGTCATGTTTATTGCATTTCACTGCACTTTCCATGCATCCTAATTGTAATATACCTCATATTTGGGCCCGTATAATTGAATTAAGGATCATTATGAGCACCCGTGCACACCAAGCAAAGTTGCGCCGTCGTGAGCTTACAAGGTTAGCCGTTGCGGTGGAGGAGCTCCCTCTATCCTCGCCTCGCAAGGGTTGGATATCCAGCATTCGTCGGGCGATCGGGATGACCGGTCAGCAACTGGCACGCCGTCTTCACGTTGACCCGAGCGCTGTGAGTCGCTTGGAACGCTCGGAATCCAAACGCACGATCACCCTATCTCATTTGGACCGCGCGGCGGAGGCATTGGGATGCCGTGTCGTCTACGCCTTAGTGCCGAATGAACCTCTCGATGACACCATTCGCGCGCGGGCTCGGGCAGCCGCTCGAAGGCTTCGAAAACCAGTGGCGCACTCAATGACGTTAGAGGACCAATCGCTGGGTCGGGAAGCGGCGCAGGACCGTGAGGAGATTCTGGCGGAAGATCTGATTGGGAAACTCGATCCCATCCTCTGGGAGGAGGACTCGTGAGGCTCATCTATCCACCCGGTGCGACGCCGCTCGACCCGAATGAGATCGAGGGGCTTCTCCCGAACATCGGACTGCAATCGGAGCTCAACGCGCGCGAGGAGGACAACATCCTCAGAGCGCGTCGCTGGGCGCTTTCACCGCGAAACCGAGCGCTCAAATCGGGAGTTATCTCTCCTGAAAATCTATGCTTGCTCCATAAGAAGATGTTTGAGGAGGTCTGGAGGTGGGCTGGACAATTTCGCCGCACGGAGAAAACATCGGGGTACCATGGCTACAGATCGCCACCTCTCTTTTTAACCTGTGCGAGGACGTAAAAACGCAGGTGAAACACCACAGCTATACGCTGGACGAGTGCGCGGCTCGTTTCCACCATCGGCTCGTGCAGATACATCCCTTCTCGAACGGAAACGGACGCCACGCGCGACTTGCGACCGACATCTTTCTGACATCATGTGGGGCACCCGAATTTTCATGGGGAGAACGAACCCACCACGACCCACTCGTGGTGCGCAGTCGCTACATCGAATCACTGAGAGCGGCCGACAAGGGAGACTTTACCCTCTTGATGACCTTTGTTCGGAGCTAAACAGACCGGTATCACTCTAAGACACGCGAGCGTCTCAGCGGCACGAACCAGTGAGCTGCCGAAGGACCCGGTCCTTGCAGACCCTGGGAACAGAGAAGATTCATTCCAAAAATACAGATGTCCCGTGACCATTTCGGGTCACGATTCAATCACCACCTCCTACAGAGCTTTTTTTCTGCCCTTCCCCTCACAACTCTTCGCCCAACGGTCCGATATCAAGGTGCATCTTTTCACGCCGCCGGTTGTCGCTGTTGGCCCTACATCCGTCGACGAGCCTCGATTCTATTGACACGGCAGATGGTTACATAAACGGCCCTTTATTTGTGGTAGCTTTAAAGCTACACTAGGTATGAACCAGACGATAGTCATCTATGAGCGTACGAAGGGAACGAGCCCCTTCCTCGACTGGCTCTTAGGTCTCCGAGACATTCAAGCGAGAGCGATTATTCGCGCCAAAATAAATCGACTTGAGCTGGGCAACTTTGGAGAATGCAAGAGTGTGGGTGGAGGCGTTTTAGAGCTTAGAGTCGCTTTCGGCCCTGGATATCGAGTCTATCTTGGTCGTGATGGAGATACGGTGGTGGTGCTCCTCTGTGGAGGAGACAAAGGTTCGAAGTCCAAAGACGTAAGGAAAGCTCAATTCCTTTGGAAGGAGTACAAAGATGCCGGTACGAAGCTATAGAGAAGAGCTACTCAAACAGCTTAAGAACCCCAGAGAGGCGGCGGAGTACCTCAATGCCTGCATGAATGACTCCGAAGAGGTGTTCCTTCTTGCGTTGCGGGACGTAGTCGAAGCGAGTGGCGGTATGGCAACTATCGCAAGAAAGACTGATTTAAATCGGGAGAATCTCTACCGCAGCCTATCGAAGCGCGGCAATCCAAAGCTCTCCAGTCTTTCAGCGATTTTAGAGGCGGTGGGAATCAAGCTCTTTTTTGCTCCGATAAAGCGACGGAAGAGAGTGGCCTGAATCGGTCCACTCCATGGACGCCGCCTCTCCCTTACAAACCTTACTTCGAGGTATCCTCCGAGATCCACCCAGAATGGCGCTTTTTCCCTCCACCTCTGCCAGGTCGCTCGACGGTCACAAAGATTGCTTCGCTCTTCTTTTTGCGTGGGGGCTTACCGGGCGTAGCGTCAGCTGATGTTGACGGGCCGGAACCGGCCTTACGTACTTTTCGTTGCGAGCCTTGGATAGAGGAACGTTTCACGGTCTTGGCACGTGGCTTCCTTTCTCTCTTTGGAGGATCCGCGGGAACCGCTGGCGTTGCTGCCTCAGGGATCTTCGAGAGCGTCTGTTCTAGCGAAGGGACCCTAGGTGCCTGTTCATGAGCCAGCTTCGTTGGACTCTCCCATTCCCTTTCAGAATTATTCCCCTGATTGGGGTTACCATCTGTAGGCTGCGAATCCGTGAGTGAGAGCTGCTCTCTTGGTTGGATCGGTGCTGGTGGCGGCACCTCGTCACGAGACACATTCTCACGAGGGACATCCTCTCTAGGAACATCTTCACGAGACATCTGCGGCGGTGAAGGCTGCTCCTCATTACTTCCCTTCGAGCTGAAAGACTCTCGACGATCCCCCCAACTGATTGGGAAGAACCAGTTGTGGAGCTCAAGCGGCTTCACCGCTTCCACGACAGCCACAGGTTCGACGACCGGAACTTGAACGACTGGCTTTTGAACGACCGGAGCTTCAACAACCGGAGGCTGCGTAATCGGCGCTGGCTCGACCGCTGGTAACGTAGGACGACTCTCCTGAATCGCCTCTACCGGCGGCTTTGGAAATACAAGTCCCATCACAGCTTTCTTGCCCGGGATCGTCTCAATCACCTTACTTCCGTTGAGTTGCTTACTACCGAAGTCAGTCGAGATCTCGCCGAAAGTAATCTTCCCATCGACCTCACGCACGAGTCCAACCGAGGCCTTCCACCCGAGGTACTCGGTCTGTCCTGAGGAATTTACGCGGTAGGCTACCTGCTTAACCTCTTCCGGAATTACGATACGTCCGTCGGGTTGAACCGGAATACAAATAATCTCATTCGGATTCTTCGCATCAAGACGCAAGATCATCTCCATCTGCCCCTGTGCGGGAGTTCTCGCGCCACTATTTTTCACTATGTCATCGACATTGATCGAAATCTTCTTCCCTCCTTGAAGGTAAAAAGAATCTTTCTTGAACATCGATTTAATATCGTACACGACGCTCCCGTCTTTAGATACCCCTCGTTGCCCAGCGCCTCCCCAACGGAGCCCCGATTCATTACCATCAACCGTCCTCGTGCCGTTATCGAAGTGGAACTCTTTCGCAAGGGTGCCCACCTTCACACCATTGTCCGCTCCGGAGTGACCGATACTCTGAGTGATCGAACGTGAAATTGTCCGATCCGCTATCGCCCCCTGAATCTCAACCGAAGAGGTATTCGGTTGATAGTCCCGCAATGCGGCGAGCACCTTCTCGTCCGTCTCCTTGAGATTCGCGACGATCGATCCGTCATCCTGTAGGGTTAAGCCCTTCGGTGGAGTATCCATATCGAATGGTAGAGGCTTACTTTGAGGCGCTACGATCTCTTCGGTCGGCACTACTGGCGCTGAAACCGCAGGGCTTGGTTCAGGGATAGAAACCGTGGCGGGTTCCTCGATGTGTGGCACGTTGAGCGCTTGTGACAAGGGTGCTGCAGCGCCAGTAGTCACCGCTGGACTCAAATACCCCCGCATTGCCTCGATACTCCTACCGGCGCCGTAGAACAAACCACCCATGGCGCTACCGACTACAAAGGTAGTGGCCCCTGCTTTCATTTGTTCCCATCTACGATACTTCGCGAAAGAACCATCCACCTCTCTCTGCGCCGCTACAAAGCGAGCGATAAAAGCCTCGAAAGCCTGATGACGTTCCTCCTCAAGCTGCTGCCCAAGCTCCGTCTCCAGTGCGGCCCCCTGGGTGCCGTTCTCTACTTTTTGACGAGCCTCAACGAGCGCTTGAATTAATTCAAGGCGTTCGCGAGCGATCTCTGTTGAGTCGGAGTAGTTAAGGGTATTCGCACGCTCTCTCGGATCGTTCTGCAACAATAACGCAGCTTCCGTCTCGCCGATCAGCTTCGCGACATCTACCGCATCGACGTCAAGCGATTGCCGCAACTTTCTAATCTGTTCACCGACATTGAGTGCATTCGGGTTGAGGTACTTCTTTTGAAACAGCGCATCTTTTGGACTGAGAGATTCAGTCGCGGAATTACGCCTCCCCAGCACCTTCTCAGTTCGAACCTGGTGGAGATCCTTCTTAAGCTCCTTGCCTTTTCGTAGGTACGCGAATACCGCGGCGACACCCGTACCGACAACGAGTCCTGACAACACTGGAACCGACGCAATGGCGGCTCCCAAAGCCAGTGACGTGCCGACGCTTGTCGCGGCGCCTACGGCGAGTTGTCTCGTTCCAAATCCGCCCTTGGCGAGATAGACGCCCACTGAAACTGCCGTTGCTGTGACAAAAGCGACACCGGGCACACTTCCTAGGATCCTACTGCCGTGACATGCGGCGACAAGTCGATCTCCGATCCCTTGACGCAGCTTCTCTCCCGCGGCACAGGAATCTTCCCAGACTCCGAAGCTTACGTGACTCAGCAGCTCATTCGCTCGTTGAGCCCGATCCGTCGCTGTTTCGCACTCATTCCGAAGCACCTTTAATTGAGGCAGTGCGTTGTCCACGGAATCTCTGACATTCCGTAGCCTGAGAATCGATGCCTTTCTCCCTTCGAACTCAGAGTCGTCGACCTTGCCGCTCAGGTACTGGAGCGCAAGCGATCGCATCCGCCGCTCGACCCCGCTAGAACCGTCTCGGTTGTTGATGCGACGCTCGCCGAACCCGTTCTGAGAAGCACCGTATTGCTCTAGTTCAGAGAAGCGCTGAAGAACGATCTGTTTCTGTTCATCGTGCGCGAGCTCTGCGTAAATCTGCGCGCGATTCTCTGTGCACAGACTGGCTCGCTTAGCATCCGCCGTCATTCGGAGCCACGCCGCCTTATACGTGTTGAGACGAAAAGGTGTAATCACGAGTCGTCCAACCGCACCCCAAAAGCCAGGTTTCATACTCGCGGAAGATTGTTTGTATTCCTCAAATTTCCTGTTTATCGCGTCGTCAGCCCGACACCCCGCCAGTTCCGTCACGCGCGCAGCTAGGCTCACAATGTTGATGTGAATTGGTCCCGTGGCAGAACCTCCACCTGGGCCATCAATTCGAACCTGACCCTGATTTCTTGGATCCAAGGTTTTGGGAACCACCGAGGGGGGCGCCATCTCTCCGTGCTGCGACGGTGCTTTCACCTTAACACCACCTTGGCTCGAGGGAGGCTGGCCAACTTCATGAGTCCATGTGGAAGCGGACACCCCACGTGTACTCTCGTCCCGGTTTCTCTCGACACTGGCACCGCCGGCTTGTTGTCCGACAGGAGCCGCGCTCCCAGAATGCGCATCTAACCGAGCTCCTACGATTGCAACAGCCATAACAGACTCTCCTACTAGACTCCGTACTCCTGGCGAAACGCGACACATAGCTTCTGTAGATCTATATCAAAGCTCGATATCAAAGATTTGAGACGCCCATAAACTTGTGCATCACTCAGCTCGTGATACGCAATCTTTTTGAGTTCCGGCATCACGCTTTCGTCTGCGGCAGTTTCCAGATAGATCGAGAGTCGATGTTGAAAGAGCGTTCCCAACTGCTGGATCATTCCCTCCCGTACCTGACGGGTAACTCCGCGCAGGCCAGCGCTATCAACGATAGATCCAAGGAACTGGTGGATTTGGGGATTTGCTTGATGAGAACCGTCGGATGAAAACTGCATACGTACCTCCTACCAATAAACTCCTGAACGTAATGGCCGACTCCGCCATGGAATTTTCGCGAACCGTCGCGTAGCCCGGGCTAAGGTACCATATGAATCTGACAGTAATGGAGGCGGAGAACTCCGCAGAGCATTCAGAACGGATTCTATCGCCCTGAAAACATACAGAGCCCCGCGGTTATCATCATAGTGAGACAGGGATGGGCCAACGGTCCTCAATGGCTGCGGATGCTCAGCCTAATGGTGCGTCCTACTTTTGGTGCTGCCTACATCACCGTGGCTCACCAGCATACTTCATCGATGGCTTCGGCAACCCCTCTGATATCAAACACTTCACGCACTTTTGAGGAGTAGAATGTAGCAGTGTTGGGTGGGATACCAACCATCGCATGTGCCGCACAGAAAAATAGCAACATGCGGAGGACCAAATGGGTAGCATCCGGGGGCAGCACAAATCCTTTATCACGGGTTCCGGCCCGTCGGGAGACGGGCCCTCCGGGTTGTCGGATCGGTGGAGCCATATCAGAGGTAAGCGAGGCAAAACCTACCCGAAGCGAGAAAGTGAAGGTTGGGTTGATATTCGATTTTCACGTGCTGAAAATTGAAGCGTGACCCAAGATACGCTTTCGTAGCAGGGAGGGATTTTGCCTCGCTTCCCTGGCTATTCACCGGCCCACATAAAAAAGGGCCGCGTGAGAAGATCCCACGCGGCCCTTTGTCGATCTAAAGAGCTCTTACTTCTTGACGATCTTGATGGCGGCTTCCCAACCAGCGATGGTGCGGAGCGTCATCTTGTTCGTATCTTTGTACGCGTCGTTCGCAGAAGTTCCAAGCCGTTCTGGTGCCACGTAGCTCGATGGGCAGTACGTCTTGTGGTTCTGGAAGGCAGCTACACCGTGAGGTACGAAGAAGTAGCTTGTCGAACCAGCTTTACCCACATAGCCCTCACCATAACTTCCACCCGTTGAGGCGAAGAAGGTAATGTAACGGCTTGTTGACGAGCCTTGTAACGTCTTCGACTGCATTACCACATTTGTCTCGTGTCCTATCACTCGAGGACCTGTGGTGCTGAAAAGGGTCACGTGAATCTCACATCCGGGACCAGGATCCTCTCCGCAGAGGGATCCAAGGTCGATCGTTTCACACGATGCCTCTGGCACAAAGTAGCGAGCAGATGGCATCTCTCCTGAACGCCCAGCAGGGCCGGCAGGTCCAGCAGGGCCGGCAGGTCCGGCCACTCCGCGCTCTCCCTGTGCTCCAGCCACTCCGCGCTCTCCCTGTGCTCCAGCCACTCCGCGCTCTCCCTGTGCTCCAGCCGCTCCAGCAGCACCAGCCACTCCACGCTCTCCTTGTAATCCTTTCTCTCCCTTATCGCCCTTCTCTCCCTTACCCAGGGTAATCAGGCCGGGGAGAACAATCGTGCCCGTCGGCGTTACACTTCCGCCCAAACTCTTAGCGATTGTGGCGGTTGATTCACGAAGGCTCTTAATTGACTTGGAAACTGATGAAAGTCGCTTCACGGATAAAGAATCCTGCTTTCTATCGTATACCGATGGGCCGTTCGCTTGCGCCTGCGCATCA
This sequence comes from Pseudomonadota bacterium, assembly GCA_027485595.1. Classification (GTDB taxonomy): domain Bacteria; phylum Bdellovibrionota_C; class UBA2361; order UBA2361; family OMII01; genus OMII01. The sequence goes on from JAIXQT010000117.1 coordinate 8,134, forward strand.
ACGGAAAGGATGAAAAGAGATGCCAGCGCCGCGGCCGTACAGGTAAGAAGTGTGCGCGTAGAATTAATCGGGAACATACGTAAAAACCTCCAAATCATAGTAAGAACCGCAGCTATCTCCACGAGCGCTGCAAACTTTGATGGTGATATGACCCGATACCTACAGGAGGTGACATAGCGTGATGTCTTTTTGAGGACGGAACCGTGATTTTTACGACGTTCCGAGTGCTTAGAACCCAACCGTTACCGGCGTTCTGCGAGAACCTCGTACGGACCGCCGCGTTGCTAAACTACCTCATGCTCACCACGCCGTATTGATCACGTACAACCAAATTCTAACGAAACTATAAAAACGGCGGCATGCCAAACAAATCTCCTTGGGGCACATCACATCTCACCACGACCCAACAATAACGATATCGACTTTGCTACTCGCTCATCTTTTGAGCACCATTTTGTGGAGGTTTTCATGCAGGCACGTTTTCTATCTCACTTTTTTCTCGCATCTATTGCAGCTCTAACTACCGCTTCGGTAAGTCACGCGCAGTCTATTTCTGCCGATGCCCTCACCTCGGCGATGCACCGATCAAATTCATTGATCTCCAAGGACCTCGAGAGCCTCAGAGCACGTTGCGAGAATCAGGATGAACGAAAGTTGCTCCTGGAAGGGATCATCAAGAAGAACCAGCCTCAGCTCTCCGTACTCACCGCTATGAAGGATGAACTTACGGAGCTACTGCGAGTCAAGGACGCCGACCTTCGTATGAAGAGAGTGGCGCTCGCTACACTTCGCGCCGAGATAGCAGTTATTGAGGATTCTATTAAGAATGCAAAAACTTCTACGGCTACCCGGGTTGTGACCCTGAAGGTCGAGATAGCGGCAGCACGAAAGGTTGCGACCAAAGCAACCGGTGATATCGACCGACTCGACGATACCTTTGAGAAGTGGAAGCAGGAGGGAAGCAACGAGTTCACCCTCTTCAGGGCACAGCTTAAAGACGAGAACAACAAGTGGCTTGACGCGGATAAACGTGTAGCACTCACTGCCGCTGAGCAGAGTGCGCTCGATACACTCACCGCCTACGATGAAACAAGAGCGGATCTCAGCGAATTAAAGATTGACAACGAGGCTTTGGTAACTCAAAAGACACAAGCTATCATCGACCTTCAAGCTGGAAAGAGAGCCAACGTTGAGGTACTCAAGACCCAACTCTCTGAGCGGAAGACCGCGGTTGGCGCAGCGCTTACCGCGAAGGCAACCCTCAAGAAGGAGGTCGTTAAAGCACGTGCGTCGTTGCGAACCGTCAACGCTCGTATAGCGACCTTGTCTGATATCGTAGTTCCAAGCATCTCGCCGATATGCGCGGTGATTGGCGAGATTTCAACGTCACAGAACTAGCCACGGGTTGTTTGAACCTGTGAGCGAGTCCGGCGCGTTCCCGCAGGGGGGTGCGCCGGATTTTTACGTTCGTCCGTCCTGTTACATTCGCCGACATCAGAAAAATAAGGGGGGCCGAATATCATAGATACTCGCCCCCCGTGTCGTTTAATGTTCTCTAACCTTTCGCGCGCAACGACCTCGGAGTTGTTACCCAGAGGATGGAAGCGCCCAGTACGAGCACCACCAAGTTGACGCTAAACAGCGCTGTGCGTCCGAACTGATCGACTCCGAGCCACCACGGCACCATTGCGGCAACGTAGAGAAAAACTCGAAGTGCGTTTCGAACGGAGAGAGCCGTAACTCGCACCCCCTCCGGGATCGCCTCGTTCAGAGTGCTACTAAAGAGCGCTCCCGATATCGATCGAACGATCTGCTGCGGTACGATAAGAAGCCACGCAAGACCTCCCACCACCGTCACCAGTCCGAGCGTCGAGAACGCGAGCGCACAGATCAATGTGAAAAGGATCCACACCGACCTCCGCGTGTCCGTAATCTTGCGAAGACCGATCGCCGAAACGCCAGCCACCAGATTGAACAATGCGAACACGTAGCCCGACTCGCCCCGACCGATACCACACTCAGCCAAGTACTCCGGATACATCCAGAGAAACGTTTGGTTGATACCCGCGACGAACCCGGGTGCAATCGCCATCCATCGGATGTGCGACGAACTCAGTATGATCGCAGAAACGGCATCGCGTAACGTTCCACCTTGGCGCTCTCCGTCAGGCGTTTCACCCTTCGGAGCCTCTACCAGTGCGAAACACAGCATAAAGCCCAAAACCTGAAAAACGGCACAAAACAGGAATGGAGCCCCCAGGTTGATATCGCTCAAGTGAGCGCCAACAACCGCGAACAGCGCCGCCGAGACAAACGAAGCGCCGACACTGAAGTTCCACCATCTCTGGTGTGACTTCTCCTGCCCCACGGCCGCGTTACTTCGGAACATAAGACTTTCATCAGTTCCCGAGATAAGCGCGATACCGAGCGCTCCTATCACTTCGCCAGCGAGGAAGCTCCAGAACCCAGAAGCATCTGCATACAGCAACGCTCCTAAGCCGAGAGCAACGAAGCCGAGCTTCATCGTTCGCACCTCACCGAAACGGTCCGCGAACCGTCCGGTGGCGACCTCAAGCACGACAAGCGAGATGGCAAAGAGGATCTCTAAGAGATAGAAATCACCCCTACTCAATCCTCTGTCGTGCCAGAGCGCTGTAATACCTGGCGTACCCGCCGCGAACCCAGTAGCAAAGCACCGAGCAGCGACAAGGAGACCCCGATTCATTGATAATCGAACTGTTGTATTCATATCTTTTAACCTTTCTTTTGTTTGTGTTGTGAACCTTGAAACCTGCGGAACATCACCCGCCGACGGTGCGGCGGAGCCCTCGAGCGAACGTCGAACCTAACGGAGGAAACGTCTGGAAAAGAGTGCGCGAATGGGCGTGAAACGAGCGAGGGATGTGGCTACATCCTCGGCGAGCGAGTTACCGAACTAGAATACTTCTACCCTTATGAAACTGTGTGGTGTGAGTGGTTGGATACGCCGAAGCAACCACCGGCATGGCGCTTGCGGTCACCCGCATGCCATACGATTTCGCGATCCGACCATGTGCGTCGGCGACGCCTCCATTCAGGAGGGTCCAAAATCCAACGATGTGCTGGCCGCGAAATAGACAGTTCATAAAGGTTCTCGAATAACTGCGTCGACTATCACAGGATTATCGACGATGAAGAAGCACAGTATCACGAGTGAACGCGCTGTGGGGAAAAATCTTCGGTCTTACGCTCGATCTGAATTCTATGCGGGGGTTCGCGTGAGAGCGGAAGCATCATCGCCGCGTACACCTAAGCGGTACCTATGTCTCTCAGTACCCCACTCTCGCGGGGGATTTGTTGCGCTTTCGGGCCCTTACCCGAGGGGACGTGGGCAATTCGTAACGCCGGGGACGAGACCCATCCACCGCCCGCTCCTCATCACCCACACCGGCTCACGGTTCGCGGCAACTTCGCGATATCAGCTCGGAGCTGCTCAAGGTATCGCACCGTTTCGGGGCGAGTGTCTGGCTTCGAACCAGGCGTATGTCCGCACACCTTAATCGCGTTGAGCTTTGCTCGCTTAGCGCTGCTGAAAAGAGTTTGCGCGAGAGCGTTGAGTGCCGTCTTATCGCTCGCCAAGGAGACGTTCGGACACACACTCGTTGCGCAGCGAAGCTCTGAGTCCCTGAACGCGGACGCAAGGCGTCGTTCAAAAGCGCGACGGGTCGTGGTTGCCCCTTGAACGAGTGAGATTGGATACGATCCTCCGCACGCCGCCGCTCGCTTGGCAAACTTTGGAACCCTCGCGTACAGCGCGTTCATCCGTCGTGTCACAACAGCTTTTTTCGAGGTGAGTCGAACGGTGCCACACGGAGCTGATGAGGTGCTTCCAATATACGAGAGGTTAAGCTTATCTCGATCTTGCATCTCATCGAAGGCGTCATCGATACCGTTTTGATTTGCGTCATCGCCCGATGGGGCTACGTCGGCGACACCATCACCGTTGAGGTCGAACGCTTCTGTAATATCACCGGATCCATCGTTGTCGGAGTCGGTGTCGGAGGCGTCTGGGGTACCGTCGCCATCACTGTCGGTCAAAGGATTACTTGTCTCTGAGGACAGTCCATCATCGATACCGTCGATGTTACTATCAACGCCAGCAGGTGTCGGCTCAGGTCCACCGGGATTGCGCTCGATGGCGTCCCCTACTCCATCTCCATCGGAATCCCCATCGAGGAAGTTCGGGCTTCCGTCACCATCGGTATCGCCTGTTCCCTCCACACCGTCGGTCACCGTGTCACCATCGCTATCTTGATCGAGATAATTCATAGAGCCGTCGGTATCAAAGTCATCGTCCCCTTCCAGGTTATCTGGGATGGTATCGCCGTCACTGTCGGCGGTCCCGAGCGGGGTTGGAGTTGGTGTCGGGGTCGCCGCGGGATCAGGTGGGGGAGTGCCGCTCACGAAGACGGACTGACACGCGGCGATGATGATGTGATAGGATGGGGCGCCGGTCTGCACGATCGATTGGTACTCAAAGGTTATCTCACTCAGAGACACATTCGGTTGAAACCACGCCGCTCCGGCTTCGGTATCCCCTGAGGAGGTATCGATGGTGGTCCGCCACGTTGGTGTCGTGCTCTCTGACCCTACGACCGCTACCTCAGACGGATCCCATGAGGGGATGTTTGAGCCGTTCACGATCGGACTCGCGTCGAAGGTCTGAACGAACCACGATGCCATCGTTGTGAGGGGCACACTGATCCCGCTTGCGTCCTTTGCTCGGAATCGCACCTGGTCGACATCCATATCAACGAGAGAGAATCCCCAACCGGAAGGTGGCGTTGGTTGATTGAAGCGGATCGTAAGGGTTGTTTTTTTGGTGATCGGACTTCCGGGTGCGATACTATTTGTCTTGGTACGGATATTCAGATTGGTGGCGTTTTTGGCGCTACCGTAGACCGTCACCATAGAGTTTCCCCCACCGAAGGGCTCATCGGTGCCGACGTTAATGTACTGAATAGTTCCGGATCCCTCCCACGTAAAGTCCGGCAAGACCGAGACCCGACCCGCCGGGGGTACGAATGACCCTGCACCAGAGGTGGTGGTCGCCTGAGAGAAGGTCGCATACACACCGGAGCTACCCTCGCTACACGTGTCCGGGGTGGCATTCGCATTCGGCAGCGAAATCAAGAGAGAAGCGGCTAGAGCGACTACTGAAAGTGGAACACGAAACATAAGGAGCCTCAACGATTTAGGTCTGTCATTGAGGGTACCGCCACGGCAAAATTGTTGTCTATACGAAAAATTAAGCGACTAGGGGGCGGCGTGTTTTCTGGCAAGGTCCCATCTTTGTGAGAGCCGTCGGCAACTACCCCGTCCCAAGCTCAACTTCCTGTTAGAGAGAACAGCAATCTTCGTAAACAAGCTCGTTCCTGTGAGAGGCAGTACGCACTCACGAATAGCCCACACAAGTGACTAACCACCACGGGAGTTCGATAGAACAGAAGGGATGAGGTGCCCCCCTTCAAGTGAACTCAGCACGGAAATTCCTATGCGGTAGTCGTCTATGAGAAACACCCCACAAACATCCACTCCCCAACCTAATCGGTATCACCCAGGTTCCAAAAGAGCCCAGTTCGAGCAAGCTGACAGCGAGCTCGCGGCATCAACCATCGACACCTCTACCAGCGGAAGCCACTCCGTCAACCACGCTCTCCAGCTCAATCTCCTCCCCCAAAGCAGGAGTACCTACTGCCTCGCCAGAGGATTGCGATAGATCGCGACATCGTGTCCCTTGAGAAGACCTTCTCGCAGACCACAAAGTTGGGGTTAAATATGAACACCGGTACTAGCCCCGGACACCTCCGGTCTGGGTTCATTCCTTCGTTACTTAAGGCCTGAAAGGCTACCTCACGGGCGGTTGCTTCACCGCGCGCAGAACCTCGCCAGCGACCGCATCGAGGGGAAGAACGGCGTGAACAGCACCGCGTTCAAAAGCGGCCTTGGGCATACCATACACAATAGAGGTCTTCTCATCTTGCGCGATGTTAAATGCGCCAGCTTCCTTCATCTTTAACATCCCTTCCGCGCCGTCCACGCCCATCCCTGTCAACATGACGCCGATGGCGTTTGCCCCAAGGGTCTGCGCTGCGGACCGAAACAACACATCCACAGAGGGGCGATGATGTCCGACAAGTGGACCATCTTTCACTTCAACATAGTACTGAGCCCCTGAGCGCCGGATAATGAGGTGCTGGTTCCCCGGCGCGATTAGAACCTTTCCATTTGAGATGAGGTCTCCACTCTCGGCCTCCTTGACCTCTGGCACACACAAGCCGTTCAATCTATTTGCGAAGGCGTGCGTAAACCCGGGAGGCATGTGTTGCACGATGACAACTCCGGGACAATTCCCCGGCATCGCGCGGAGGACTGACTCTAATGCCTGAGTGCCGCCCGTTGAAGCGCCTATCACTACCACCTTATTTGTGGTCTCTGTGAGAGCGGTAGGTTGCCGGACCTCTGGGGAAGGCAATCTCATAAGCGAGAGATTCGCTCTGGATGCCGCTTTGATCTTCTCTCGTAAATCAACCGACATGTCATGGGCGGTATACGACTCTCCCGGCTTACACATCACGTCCACGGCTCCACTTTGTAACGCCTCCAGCGCGACCGAGGAGCCCTTCTTCGAAAGGGATGACACGATGATGACGGGTAGCGGGTGGTGAGCCATGAGTTTTCGCAGGAAGGTGATTCCATCCATCCTGGGCATCTCGATATCAAGAGTAATCACATCGGGCTTTAACTGCACAATTTTATCGCGCGCGATGTACGGGTCGGGAGCGGTCCCCACTACCTGGATTTCGGGATCCTTGCCCAGCTCTCGCTCGAATGTTTGTCGTACTACCGCCGAGTCGTCGACCACCAGAACCTTAATCATGTACTTTCTCCTCCCTCACTTCAATGCCGACGAGAACTGGAGACTCATCAGCTATAAATAAAATATGGCGTTCGGGGTTCACCACCCCTTCCAGTTCTGTCAGAGACGTTACCTGCACGTTAGACGCAAACAGATCAAAGGTCTCACCGTGACCAAACGCGGCAGTTAGAAATGCCCCGGTAATGATGTTACTGAGCTCGCGAAAGCCGTCGAGTCGGTCATCCTTTTCGACCGCCTCCGGAGACTCTCCAAGGACGTTGCAACAGAGCGCTTCAAGGAAGGGGGACTGAGCAACGATCGAGAGGCGACAACCGACGACCCCACTGACGTCAACCCACGAGACAAAGAGGTCGTCCTCTGGGAGGAACGGAGCGAGAGACGGAACCGGTTGCTCATCAACGAGCATCATGCCCCAATCCTCGAAGGCCTTGACGGACGCGGTTCTCAGAGCGTCGATGAAGTTCATCACTTTGTGCCTCCCCCAAGAACAGAGGAGAATATCTGCACGAGCTGTTCGGGTGAAGCTGGCTTGCGCACATAACCCTGGATGTCAGCTCGCTCGAGCTCCTCCCTCCGTGAATCACTTCCGTCGGTTGAGTAAATAACGATTGGTGTGCCTCTGAGTTCATCGTCAGCCCGCACAGCACGAATAAAATCCATACCGTTTAACACCGGCATGTTGATATCAAGGAACACGATGTCTACCGGCTGAGACCTGAGGAACGTGAGGGCCTCCGCGCCATTACCGGCCTCGTGGAAGGCCTCAACAGCAACGTCCGCAAGACCAAATGCTTTGATGAGAACTCGCCGCACTATGTGTGAATCGTCGACTATTAGAACTTTATATCCCATATTCATCCCTATAATTCCCTACATCCCCGCGCTGACTTCACCCACGTCTTTCCGGTACCGATCTCCAGCAGGAGCGTTCTGCTTATGGTTTCCCCCACATCCTCCCCCCGTAACAGCAGCCCGTTCTTCCACAAGAGTTTCTTGAGAATCACATAATTCCTTTTTCCGATCTCAAGGGCCCCACCGGCAGCGTCCATCTCCGCTCCTCCGGCAGCGGTAATACAGAGGTCTCGTTTATGGGCCCCACTGGCCAAAAACGTTTCAAGAAGACACGACAGGCCCGTATCGACGTACATATAAGGCGTCGTCTCGGCTTTTTCCGGGTCAGCCTTGCCGGTTGGTAACAGTGAATGAATGAGCCCGCCCCGACGGGTCACGGGGTCATACACCGCGATACCCAAACACGAGCCAAGGTGAGGGGCAACCAAAACATCATCCGGATCCTCGCTCATCACAACTTGTGAGATCCCCACGAAGTGCCTCATAGGTTCCCACCATGAGCTGGCTTGCGATAAATTGAGACCCCTGCCCTCTCGAGCTTGTGATCGATCCCGAGCAGATTCTCGGTCTGACTGAGAAAAAGAAAACCACCAGGGGCAAGCAAACGCCCCATTTCCGCCACCACCTTCTTTCGAGTCGCCACATCGAAGTAGATCATGACGTTTCGACAGAAAATAATGTCGATACCTCCCCTCAACGGATACGGAAATTTGACCAGGTTTAGGCGCTTAAACATGATGTGTCGGGTGATGTGGGGTCGAACCCTCCAGGTGGCTATGCCCCCTTGGTCGCACGGCTCCATGTGCCGTTCTCGAATCTCGTGTGGCACCTTTCCGATTAAGTGCTCCGGGTAGGTGCCTTGGACCGCCTCGCCCAAAACTTTTGTGCAGATGTCGCTCGCGAGGATCCTCACCGATTGTGAATTGGTATCGATTTCATCCATTACCTCAAACGCAATCGTGTACGGCTCCTCACCACTTGAGGCCGCGGCACACCATATCTTTATCTCCCGTTTCCCCTCGGCGCGATACTTTTGAATAATTTCCCGAAGTTGCTGAAACTGCTCCGGCTCTCTATAAAAGTGGGTGACGTTCGTTGACACGACATCCACTAACCGAGTGATCTCCTCGCCGGTCCGATCAATCTGCAGAGCGGACAGGTACTCCTCCTCTGTCGAGAGTCGCAGCGCAGTAAGTCGTCGGCGGAGGCGACTAACGAGAAGCGTTTTCTTCTCAAGCGGGAATACAATACCGCTCTCGCGATAAATAATTGCCGTCAGTTTTTCATAGGTTTCATTGTCCATTCTGCTCTTTGCGTCACCAGTCGATTAATTGAAAACCGTTGGAAGCTCCTCGGGGGCACTCGTTAACACACTGGATGAGACGGCGTAGTTACTCCGAGCAAATGCGATCAAGGAATGAATATCTATGATAAGGGCAACATCGCCATCCGGCATGATTGCGCAGCCAGCTATGCCGCGCCCCTCTTCAAATAAGGCGCCTAGATTTTTTATCACCGTAGAACACTCGCCGAGGATCTCATCCACCGCCAAGGCTACCTGCTCTCCATTACTCTCAACCACCGCAACAGCGCCTGAATGCGCGGTCGACTGTTCGCTCGGTATCCCATAGAGATTGCAGAGCCGATAGACCGGCAAATATCTCCCACGGAAGTGGAACGCCTCCCCACGGTCAAGGGTATGGGTAAACATGCTCGGTTTAGGCTTAATAAACTCAACTATTGAGAGACTCGGAATGATGTATGTTTCGCGCCCCACCCTGACCTGTATTCCGTCTATCATCGCAAGCGTAAGGGGAAGCTCAATCGTAAAGGTAGATCCCTTGCCCACTGTGGACGCTATGCGAATCCGCCCCCTCAGGGCCTCAACGTTCTTCTTGACCACATCCATTCCGACGCCTCGTCCGGAGAGGTCTGTTACCTGCGCTGCCGTCGAGAACCCTGGCGCAAAGATGAGATTGAATGTATCGGCTTCGGACAAAACCGCTCCCTCAGCGATGATTCCTCGCTCTACCGCTTTGGCGATTAGCTTCTGAGGGTTTAATCCGCGCCCGTCATCCTGGATACAGATATGTATTCCACCCCCTGAGTGTTTGGCGGATAGTTTGAGAGAACCGGAACGACCCTTGCCGCTCGACACCCGCTCGTCAGGTCCCTCGAGTCCGTGGTCAAGGGCGTTTCTCACCATGTGCATGAGGGGATCCGCCAATTTTTCGATCAGGTTTCTATCAAGCTCGGTATCCTCACCTTCAATTGTGAGGGTCACCTCTTTGCCGAGCTTCTTACTGGTGTCCCATACGAGCCGGGACATCTTCTGAAAGAGTCCCTTGATTGGCACCAATCGCATCGATATTCCGATATCCTGCAAATCTCTTGAGAACTTCTCAACCTGATGGGTTGTATTCATCACAACTTCATCATTATGGAGGATACTCCGACATTGCCGAATCAACATCGACGAATAAATTACCATCTCGCCGATAGAATCGATCAGAAGGTCGAGTCGGGAGGTATCAACCTTGACAAAGTTCTTTATAGCCACCTTCTCGCCGCCCCGGTCAGAGACCTGCGTCGAGGGTTCGTGCTCCCGATCGGCTGAGGAGCGTACCTCCTCAGGGCTCGGTGTATTCGCCGCTCCAGGCGCCGGCGGAGCGCTCTCTTCTTGTTGCCCGTATCGCTCAAGTGCCTTGAGGAAATCCTGCGATGCCGGGGTCCACGTCATCGCTCCATCGGCTCCCACTGCTTGCTTCGCGCGCTTTAAGACCTCTTTCTGAAGGTCAACGTAGGTTAAAAGGAGATCAGAGAGCCCGGAGTCTAAGGAACGTGTTCCTTCCCGCACCTCAGAGAGGAAGTTCTCAAGGATGTGAGAACACTCCATCATCTCTTTAAGCCCGAAATAGGCAGAGCCTCCTTTAATCGAATGGACCGCTCGAAAGATCGTATCGATGGCATTTCGATCGTAGGTTCCGTCCGAGTCCACGATCAGGCCCTCTACTCCGTTCAGATGCTCGTCTGTTTCGGCCGAGAAGTCGTTGATGAGAGCGGGCTCAATAGCGATTTTGTAGGACGTGGATGGCGGCGGTTTAGCATGTCCTCCACCAGCGCGCGCGGGCGCCTTAGCCGGCGAGGGTGGCGCTTTCTTTGGTTGCAGTGCGTTTTCTATTGGCTTAAGGAATTGGTCCGCCGATCGACCGCACGGCGTGCCTTTCAGCAAACCGGTCGCATACTGTAACACCCACTCCCTAAGCTCCAGGAGCGGGGGCAGCACTGCATCAAGAGGGTGTTGCGTGAGCAGGGTCTCCAAACTATGGCAGACGTGTTCGACCTCACGCAGTCCAACAGAGGCTGAGTCTCCTTTTAAGTTATGAAGGTATTGCTTAACCTGGGAGCCCAGTGCGACCTCGTCATACCCCTCTTTCTCACCTTTCAGGAGTTCACTCTCGAAGTCCTCTAACGCTAAGGTATGCGTCTCTATAAATTCAGCGAGGAAACTTGGGTCGAGATCACTCACGACATTCGTCGGTGAGTTCTCGCTTGCTTCGCTCGTGCTAACCTCCCCTTGCCGCGCCTCGTGTGGAAAAACAATCTCCTCCCGGTCTTCCACGAATGCGGTTAGGCTCGCTGCGAAGTCTCTCAACAGTTCCAGAACGCTCTCAGAGTCAGAGTTCGCTTGTATAAAATCAACGCACGCGGAGATTCTTGTGCCCATCTCCGACTGGTCCGCGACCCGTTTAATATCGTCGCAGAGCTCGAGAAGCATCGATATGCCTATGGCGTCGGTCTCAGATGTCATGACAAGCAGCACGAAAAACTGCTCGGTCTTTTCCCGCAACACCTCTTTCATCTCGCGTCCCTCATAGAATCAAGGCGATCCATTTCACTTCCCGGAAGGTGTAGTCGGCCTGGTTCACAGGAAGCTTGAGGAAAGAGTCCCGTAGAATAGTGCTTCCGCGCGCGAGAACACGCCAAACGGATCTTTAGAATTAAAAGCCCGCGCCAGCCCCTCACCTTTTCGAACGTTTTCAGCTGCTTAGGGCACGACACTGAGCCTCGACCCTCCGCAGCACAAAAATCCCCTCCATGTCTTCATGCCCACATAGCTGAGGGCGCAACGGCCGTATTATCACTTCCGAAGGGGGCGATGCGTTTTCTTGATAACAAGCCTCAAGTTCGTCGCAAGACCATCCGAATCCTCTCCCCTAGTGGGTGTGCGGACAAACGCACGTCGGGATCTACAGCGCTGACTAGCAAGCGCCACAGGTCTTAAAGGTTACGATTGGGGGAGCTCCACATGTTCAAAATGAATCTCAAAATATCTCACAAGCTTTTACTTGTGAGCGTGGCATACTCGGCTACGATCATCGTCCTTGCCTACTTTGCTCTGCTCGGCGCCGGTATCGTTCAGATCAAGTTCGCTCAACAGGAATTGTTGGGTAACGAATACCAGAGACCTCTTGAGAAGCTCCTTAAATTGATACCTGAGCACGGGCTCGTTGTCAGAGACAGCAACGCGGCCACTAGCGAAGCCTCCCCGGGTGCTTCACTTGCGTCAATGATTGATGATGGTATCGCCGCTCTCCAAGGTGTCCAAGCACGGATCGGCGCATCACTGCAATTCACCGACGAGGGACTCGCCGCCGTTGGCAGAAGCAACGCCAAGCCCGATGTCCTCAGCGCAAAGTGGGACGAGCTGAAGACTGGAAAGAGAGGCGCTTCGGCCACTGAAAGTGATGCGCGTCATGATGAGCTCGTGAGTTTACTCCAGGCGATGATCGTGCACGCCGGGGATAAGTCGAATCTGATATTAGATCCAGACCTTGATAGTTACTACGTCATGGACCTCACGCTTTTAGCGATACCTCAGACGCAGGTCCGGTTAGGACAGGTGCTATCGCTTGGCACATCGATCTTGCGAGAGCGTCCGTTGAACGAGCAAGAGCGCGTGCGCTTTGCGGTCATGGCTCAAATGATTCTTGAATCCGACATCGCGCGGATCAAAGCAAGTTCCGACACCGCATTTCAAGAGGATGTCAACTTCAATGGTCGAAGCGATTCGCTACGCTCCGCACTCACACCGCTCATTAAAGCGTATACGGATAGAGCAGGAGCATTTGCTGAGGTCCTCAACCGGCTCTCCCGCGGAGAAGAGGTGTCGCTCTCTGAGTTTAAGTCAGCAGGGAGCGAAGCTCGAGACTCCAGCTTCAAGCTTTGGGACGCGAGCGTGACCGAGCTCGACAAACTTCTAGGCGCGCGAATTGAATACTTTACCGGGGTCCAACAGTGGACAACCGTGACCATCGTGGTAGCCGTGCTCTTCGCGTGGTCGCTCGCCTTCTACTTCTCGCGTGGCATCACGATACCACTTCACCGGATGGTCACTCGGCTCGCGGAAGTGTCAAACTTGCTCAGCGGAGGGTCAGGTCAGTTATCGAACTACAGCCAGGCGCTCGCAACCCGGACGAGCGAGCAGGCGACCTCTCTTGAGGAGACAGCTGCTTCGTTAGAGGAGATCTCATCGGTTTCTAAACACAATACAGACAATTCGCAGCAGGCTCATCAGATCGCTGAAGCGGTGAAATCGTCCTCACAAAAGGGTGTCGATGAGATGCAGCGCATGACCTCCGCGATCCACTCCATCAAGAAATCGGCGGATGAGACGGAGCAGATAGTTCGCATCATCGACGACATCGCCTTTCAGACAAACCTTCTCGCGCTCAATGCCGCGGTCGAAGCCGCCCGCGCTGGTGACGCTGGAAAGGGATTTGCGGTCGTGGCAGAAGAGGTTCGAAATCTCGCGCAACGAAGCGCCAACGCTGCAAAAGAGAGCGCCGACAAGATTCGGCAATCGAAGGAGCTCGCCGATAATGGTGTCAATGTGACCGAAGAAGTTGCGGATTCACTCGAGAGCATCAATCAAAACGCCATCAAGTCTGCCGACCTGATGCGGGAGATCGCCGCGGCGAGTCGAGAGCAAGCAACGGGAATTTCGCAGGTCAATCTCGCCGTCACAAGACTTGATACGGTGACTCAAGAGAACTCAGCATCCGCGCAGGAGTCGTCCGCGACAGCTGAGGAGCTCGCGACGCAGGCCCGTGTCCTTGAAGAGGTCAGTGAGGAGCTTAAGGCGCTGTTGCTTGGCACCAACGGTTCCCAGCGATCTGCCTCTTCCGTCGCCCCGGAGCGCAAAGTAATGCAATCCTCGTCTCCGACACTGGACAAGGGCAAGGCGTCACAGGGTGCCAGCGTGCCATACCTCCAACGAAAACCAGATCTGTGGAACGGGCATGCAGCTCAAGCTGACTCGGAACAGCGAAAACCTACGCAGATCATTCCGTTAGACAACGACGACTTCCAGGGGTTCTGATATGGGGACGGATAGAACAAGCTCTAACGGAGCGGTGCAGGCGGAGGGGCAGGCATCGAGAAAGTACCTCGCTTTTCTGCTCTCACGAGAGCGGTATGGCATTCAGATACTGAACATTCAGGAGATCATCAAGGTGCCCAACATAACGTTGGTGCCCCAAAGCCCGATCTACATGAAGGGGGTGATTAACCTGAGAGGTAAGATAATCCCGGTTGTCGACCTTCGGCTCAAGTTCGGTATGGAGGAAAGGGACTACGACCAACGGACCTGTATCATAGTAGTGAATCTACAGCGTAACGACCAATCGATCGCTGTTGGTGTCGTTGTTGATATGGTTCTTGAGGTAGTCACCTTCCTTGACAGTGAGGTCGAAAACCCGCCTCATTTCGGTTCCCACGTTGAGACAAGCTTCATCATAGGAATGGGGAAAAAGGACGAGCAGCTCAATATCCTTCTAGATATAGACAAAATCATCTCTGATACGGAAGTGAGCATCGACTCGGCAATCACAAACTAGCCGCGCCTGAAATAATTCAAACTCAAAGGAAGCAGATTGGTTCAGCGAAAACTCATGCGCACAGGATGTGCTGGTCTCCTGACATCTGCGAGTGTACCGAAAAGGAGGAACATGTACGACTTCATCAAAACCGGGAAAAAGCGAACAACCTGCGGCACACTTCTAGCGCTTTCGAGCCTTTTCCTCTCGACGATGGGAGCAACCGTCGGATGGGCAGAGGATGGATCCCTGGTCAAAGAGCCCTCGGCCTGCCACGATACGACAGGTGAATCCTGTAAGGGAGCAGCCCTCGATATAGCACGCGAGTTCCAGATATCCGGAATGGTCGACACAATATACGGCTATAATTTTAATGAGCCGCCCGATGGAAAGAGTCCGGGGCGGGTATACGACCGAAACTCTGAGGAGTTCAATCTGAACGCCGGAGAGCTGGTGTTTCAGAAACCAATTACAGAGCGACACCCGTGGGGCGCACGAATTGATCTCTACGGAGGCACCGATTCTGAGCCAAACTGGTCGGCTGGTCTTGGAGATCCGGAAGACTACATAAATCTACAGCAGGCTTATTTCGAAATCGATGCATCACTCGCCTCGATCATTCCAGACGCGAACAAACTTAATCTGAAGTTCGGAAAATTTGTCTCTCTCATTGGCGCCGAGGTGATCGAGAGTCGCGACAACTGGAACACAACACGCGCGTTTGCTTTCGGATACGCGGTCCCCTTCACCCTGACAGGAGCACGAGCGACCTACACCTTCGACAACGGCTGGGACGCAGCTCTCGCCCTCGTAAACGGATGGGACACTTTTCAAGATACCAACCAATCGAAGAGCGTTGAGGGACACTTTGGATTCAACAACATTAAGCTCGGAGAGGTTTCATCTCTGACGTTTTTGGTGCAAGGGATATACGGCTCTGAGATGGCAGATGATAACGATTCTAAACGTGCCCTCGGAGACTTTGTAGCGATTTGGAAGACACCATGGGAGCCCCTCTCCTTCATGTATAATTTTGATTACGGTCACGAGGAGAACGGAGATCCTGACGGTGGCCCAGCACATTGGGTAGCGCAAGCGGTATACGGCCGAGTGAACATCCTTGAGCAGGTTTCACTTTCAACACGCCTTGAATACTTTGATGATGCTGAGGGTGTGCGAATCTCGTCTGGTTACCCGGCTAATTACAAAGAGTACACGGTGACCTTAGAGTATCGCCCGATCGAGAAGATGGTCACACGCCTGGAATTCCGAAGGGACTTCTCTTCAGCGTCGGTCTACACCACAGACGATGGAGATACTCAAACCACGCAAAGCACCTTGAACGCCGAGTTGATTTATAGCTTCGATGTCCCTCAATTCTTGTAATACGTGAGCCAGCCGCTCTCTGGCACCACCGAGAGCGGGTGACAGAACGTCCCTCACCGACAGCAAGCTCCTTACGTGGCCTGTGGCTGAGTCGCGCCGCACGGTCAGCCCCGTGCTGTATGGGTCTTCGCCCCCTATATCTCAGGTGAGATCCGTGGCCCAAAGGTTCGGGTAACTGTGTGACCAGGCTCTCCTGTTGGGCGCAGACAGCACAGTAATATCAATAGAATAGGCCACTCCGACGGGGTTTTCACCTATCAACATGCCCTGCAAGAAATCGCCTGTCGTTTTATGTCGCAAAGGCTACAGATGGAGTGATTTTTGACATAACATCACGTGGCGTTACTTGAGAGAGCGCTAGAACTTGAACCTCCAGGAGGAATTATGTCCTTTCGAGCCACTCTGCTGTGTCTGACGTTGGTTTCATTTTGCGGATGTGTCGCTACACCACAAGTGGCAGACAAGGCGATGTTTGACTTTGAACAGCAGCAGAAGGGCTCTGAACCGCCGGTCGAGGAAACCAAGAGCCGTCGTTCCGGGCAACAGTGCTCAAAGAGCAGCCTGACCGGTACGAAACCGGTTGTGAGCGCTCTCTGCCAATAGTAGTGACCAGACCGCATCGTTTCCGTCCGCATGAATGCTCCTCTAACCTATCTAGAGTCATGGGGTAGTCTCCGTATTCGTGGATGCCGCTTTTCCGTTGGCACCCGCCCAAGGTCCGACCTGCTTTTTAAAAAACTAGGTGGAGCCCTTGCTACCGAAGAGGTCTTGCAACTCCTCACATATTGCCATTAAATACAGTAGCTTACCCTGTCATAACCAGCGCAACACAAAAAGGTTGCCCTATGGTATTTTTTAATGTACCATAGGTGTATTCTATATGATCCGCTTTTATCTCCCTTTCCCGTACCTGCGTCGAGCACTAAAGCTCTCGGAGCGAACGGTTACGCTTAGGTCTGGATTGTCCCGCGGTGCCGTGCGGCAACTTGAGAATCCCTCAACGGGAAATGTGACGATGAACTCGATAAGTCAGTTCGCCGCCCTCCTTGAAAGAGATGTGGAGGTCATCGTTGGTTCACAAGAGATCCTCTCTGAGTACTCCACGGTAGCCATCGCTCTCAAGATTGCGCGTGACGGGTTTGAATCTTGGAAAACGCACCTCTTCGACTTCGTAGATGAATTTCGTCGCACCGTAGACGCGCGACTGATCATACTCCCTCCCCCGAGCGGTACCGAAATCAAGATCGCTGCTCTCATAGCATCAACGGTGCGAGCGCTGTGCGAAGAGGTCTCAATCGACACTCCTTCGTGGGCTCTTAGACGACGTTTTCTGCCAAAACCTTGGTTCGTCGCTGAGATGAATTCCCTCAAAGCGAGCGCAATCCTTGAGGCGCCCATACAGTTTCGAGCCAACAACATATTCGTCCACGACAACTTTTTAGCGCGAGCGTGACATGCTGACGAAAGAACGAATTCGCGCCTTGTTCGGGCAATTAAATGATCTGCTGCGAGATCGTGGGGAGGTCGGTGAAATCGGTATCGTTGGCGGCGCCGTTATGTGCTTGGTTTACAATACTCGAGCGGCGACAAAAGATGTCGACGCTGTTTTTGAGCCTTCGTCAGTGATTCGTGAGCTCGCAAGCCAGATAGCCAAAGGCGAAGAACTTCCCCCAGACTGGCTTAACGATGCGGCGAAGGGCTTCATCCTTCCCGGATTCGCTAAGCAAGAGGTAATGACGCTGTCTCACCTTCGCGTGTGGGCGCCAGAGCCGCGCTACATGCTCGCGATGAAATGTATTAGTGCTCGGTGGGATAGCTCAGACCGAGATGACGTAATCTTTCTCATTAAGGAGCTCAAGCTCAAAGAACCCACTGAGGTCTTTGAGATAATTGAAGCATACTACCCTCACAACAGGATTCCCCCAAAAACCCAGTTTTTTATCGAGGAACTATTCTCGGCGTGAAGTGCACTGACTGTTCCGCAAAAAATGGGTAGGTGGAATCTAGAAATCTTCAGCATACACTTCCTGAAGAAACGCGAGAGAGTCATGCCAAGCAGGAAGGACACAAGCGAGAACTCTCAAAGGTCGCGCGTTAAGAAACCGTAGTATAGCTTGCTTTAAAAGCATCGCTTCGTTCAAACCAATCCGAAGAGTTGCAGACGTTGCGCCCCTGTGGCTACTGAACTGAGATCCCAATCTATAGGCTTTCCAAACATACAAACCGCTCATAAGGCTCGAAATGAGCTGATATAGGATTGAGGTAAGTGCCTCACAGGGGCTAGCGCTTTGTTATCGTGTGGTGTCGGGGAGAAATGGCTCGGGGGGGCGTTCATAGTGATGTACGATCGTTTATGTTTTACATAAATAGCCTCGTGCTGCCTGGAGTGAGCTTAGACAGGCTCCCTTTATCTCTTCCGTGCCGGCAACTAACAAACTGAATCTGCAGCTAATTCAGCCCGAGCCATCGCATAATTTACAGAAAAGAATACGAATCTTAAGATAGGCCCATATAGTGACGATTGACCCATTACTACGAAGTGAAGAGCGGGCCCTAGGCTCGATGAATGGTGAGGCCCCTTGAAGGACCCAGCCCCCCAAAAAACAAACACATCTCCCGAGCAG
This sequence comes from Pseudomonadota bacterium, assembly GCA_027485595.1. GTDB lineage: Bacteria > Bdellovibrionota_C > UBA2361 > UBA2361 > OMII01 > OMII01. The sequence continues at coordinate 26,793 of JAIXQT010000117.1, forward strand.
CAGCCACATTCACTGGAAGGGGCGAGCTTCAGCCGCACCAATCGGCGTCTAGATCCCCCCTCTCCGCCAGCCCTGACCAACAAGCAGATAACCCTGGACTACAGGGTGCATCGAGACATTTTTCGAGCAATCATCGCAAATGATGCGGCTGCGCTTCGATCTTGCCGGATACAACACAAAGATATTCGCATTCGCGCAGAAGACGCGCTTTCCATGTGCATTAGTCTTAGCCGATTTGACCTCATTCCAGTCATCTTAGACATCGGAGGAAAACCGGAGGAACTTAGAAGCGCGCATCTAGAGACACTAATGATTTTGCAGCGCTTCGATTTGGTAAAACTTTTAGTTGAGGCTGGAGCGCCGGTCAACAATATAGCTGGCGAGAGCGAAGCGCTAGGACGGGCTGAGCGACATTTTTTCCGTCACCTGGAAGTGAGATTCGATGCAGAGGGTCGCGGTAAAAGGGCAGAGACTTTTGACTTCTCACAAATTGAATTTTTGCTAAAACACGGGGCTCGAATGGATGCGACCATGCCAGAGGTCCGACGTCGCCCCAAATCTCCAACCACCACACCAGGTCACTGGCTTGATTCGCATTATCAGGACTTTTTCTCACTATTCGAGAAATATGGGGTGCAACTTCGCACAGACCGTAATTTCGGCGATTTTGCGGAAGCAATAAAAGTTGAACATCCAATCGAGCGAGCAATTGCTCGAAATGACCTCGCTAAAGTCAGCGAATTGGTCAACGCAGATCCGGGAGCACTCTCCATGGTGGAGAATCCTCTCTCCAAGGCAGTCCTCAACAATTGCTCCTCGAAAATGCTTCAGTTTCTGGTCGATCATAACTGCGATGTTAACGAGGACCATGGGAAGCCACTCCTGTATGCCTGTCCTGCCCGTGGATTTATCGATCCCTTCCATACGCCCTATATCGTCAGGTGCTTACTTCGGAATGGGGCTGATCCTACAAGGCGGGGATCGGAGGCCTTTCTCAACGCTTGCGAGAGATTTCCAGATACTCTTGGTTCCATCTTTTTTGAAACCAATGCCCTGCCGCAGGCACCTCAACACTGCGATACTGCGCTTCGAGAATTACTAAACACATCTCTGCTGGCCCCTGAATTTGAATTTTCTGGCCTCCAAGAGAGGCGAAATCCGGGCTTTAAGCTACTTTCCATGGTAAAGAAACTAGTTGATCGAGGTGCCGATCCCTACTCGGCAACCCTTCACTTCCTGCGGGAAGCCTCTCTTGCACCTTTTAACACAAAGTTACCTTGTGGGATTAATACTCCCACCTCTCACTATAAGGGCTGGGGCGAATTCCTTAGAGAGCGTCTCGCCGAGCTGCCATCAACAGGCTCAAGTGATCCTTATACAGCTGTAAAAAGTGTAGACGAGTGTTACCAAAATGCCAGAGATTCCCTGCATCATAGCGAGCATTCGCTGATGCAACTCGGTAACGATTCAACACAGCGCGCTCCCCTGTCGAGCCTGTCGCGTCGGTACTGTCACTTAATGGCTCAAGTCTTGGAACCCTCTAGCTCTTGTTGGATAAACAGCCTTATAACCAACAGGCAAAGGCATATTCCGGCATTCGCAATTCATCCCTACCTATTAAAGGATGATCACAGATATAAAATGTTGTCTGACGTCGCAGCGATAGCGACTGTGTTATATAGCCCTTTCGTACTTAGGGAAAAGTTCATTGACCTCGCGAAGGCAACGTTCTCCGATACGGTCAAACTCAAGGATAGTCAGGAGAGAAATGAAAGTGTCCTCGAATGGTTACCGACCACCCAGCGATTGATTAAGCACTTCGTGGACTCGGCGCTCCTCCCGGCGTTATTCAGTCGTTTTAGGACCGATGCGTTATTCTTTTTGACGCGGGGAATATTCGCGAAGGTGAAGAGCGATCTTTCATTGGTGGCAGCTGAAGCTCTTTTAGAGGGGAGGTCTTTACGAGAGATAAGGGACTTTACCAAAAGATGGCATGCGCTCTCAGATAAGCACCCAATACCCATCAGTCTGTACGATTCCTGGAACCGTATACTCCCAGACCCAATACCGCTATCGAATGGTTTTCTGGTCAAAGACATCCATACGGTAGAGAGTCTTCGCGAGATTGGAAGAAAGATGAACAACTGCCTCGTCGACGGCGTTCATGCTTCACAGTGCTATCTTGGCAGATCACGCATTCTCGCAATCTTCAAGGATGATATCCCAATAGTAGCCATGACTCTTGAGAAACTAGATGGAGCTTGGCAGCTTACCGAATATGAGGGGCCCAATTATACGAAGCCGGACGAGGGGCCGGATTCCCCGCTAACCCAATTTAAGAAAAAGCTCGCTGAGCATGACATTCAGTTCAATCACGTCTATGAACAATCTATCCTCGAACCGCAGGAATACGACAATCTAACGAGTGATGGAATGTTTTCAAAGTATGCAAATTATTTGGATAATAATCGAAGCGATCTGGCGGTCCCTACCAATCACACTTATAGGTTGGCACTCCAAGCGCCAGGAATTAACGGTGCTGCATTTTACAGACGATGGGTGGTGCTGAGCCACAAGGATATCGACACACCCGTCCCCCTCTTGCGAGACGAAGCCATTGGAAAATGCAACGAGAGCCTTAATGAAGTTGCCGACGCCCTATCACTTTATCTCGAGTACAGTCAAAAACTATATATGAATTATCCGGAATGGGCGGTGAAAAAACGGTAATCTATCCCTGAATAGCTAAGAAGGGATGGAAGCTACGGAACGGTACTCAAAGATGGCCCAGACGCTAGTGCCACATTGCCGAGACGATCAATTTTATCTACGTTTATAGAGTCAACTGTCTGTCTAAGGGAGTTTTCTGTTCTTATAATGAAGCTTACAACCTCCCAGAAACACATCCTCGACGCTGTAGTCTTGCAGGCGAATAAATCTGCGCTTGAGCTCTCGCGCGAACTTGGTCTTAGAGAACATGCGGTACGGAGAGGAATCTCCTCGTTGCTCGACCAGGGTGTATTTCTCCGGCGATCGATATGGGTGGATCCCCATGCACTGGGACTCAATCTTCACATCCTTCAGCTGGAACTTCCGCTCAAATCAATGATCCATCGAGGAGCTTTTTTGGAGCAGCTCGTATCGTTAGAAGAATCATGCGCGGTCGCGGAGCTCGGGGGCGAGGGACTCTTTGAAGTTAGAATTTTATCCTCTGGCAGAGAGCATCTTGATACGATCTTTCAATCGCTCGCCGAATCTTCGCCGGCACCCTTCCGTATTCGCGCCTGCATGACCGTTCTTGAGCAAGATTACTCAGGAACGTCAGAGCCGGGAACTAAGAGAGCATCGGGCCATTCATTACACTTTGGCGGGTTGCCATTGGGCACTGCGCGTTGTGCGTTGGACGAGAAAGATCACGATATCCTCTCTGCTCTCGCCAACCAACGCTACCTCAGCTTTCAAGAAGTGAGTCGTGCTCTTAAGCTGCCCGCGGCCACCTTGACCTATAGAATTGGAAAACTTGAGAAGGCGGGCGTTATTAAGGGCCACTACTACGTTATGGATCCAACGGTATTCAAGGAGATGCCGATAGCCCTGCACATACGTTCTCGAGTTCTCACTTGCAAAGAGAGGCGCACTCTCATGGACTACTGTCGAGCACACCCCCGTATCAGTCTTATAAATTTTCTCTTTGGTGAGCAATCAGTAGAAATATACACCTTGGTTCAGGACCAAAAGGAAGTTCGCGCTGTAATCGCGGATCTGTCGCTTAACTTCGGAGAAGTTCTCGAATCCCCTCAAATGGTTCCCCAGATCAGCTTCTACAAATACACCTTGTACCCATTTACGAGTTACCGGAAGGTCCAAGGTATTTTCGCAGGATTGTAAATCGTTCCGATCGTGCGCCGATCGATAATGAGCCGTCAGGTAGCCAGAGCCGCATGTTACCCTTGGCTGTCACCAACGGATGAAAGTCAAAGGCAATGCATACCTAATGTCCTCGATGGATTCGGAGGGAGCGAAGCAAGTACCGGAAGTAGCGAACAGATGCACAGAACCGATTGGCCGTCATTTCAATCCTGGCGACAGCCAGGTTGAAATAGGCTGAGATACTGCCCACGCCTTGAATCGAACAAGGGACCTCAGAATTATGAGTTCTGCGCTCTAACCAGCTGAGCTACGTGGGCACATCGAAACAGAGTCCGCATACTGCCAAATCCCCCCTCTAATTACAAGCCCACCCCACCCTACTCACTACCCTAAGCCACCTAGACCGCTAGGGTTTTGGGAACCCACCAATATAGTGGCACCCCTTCCTTGGGGGTAAGCATCTGAACTTATTATGGCGAGACAGGAAGTCATTGATGGGCCAGGAGTGGCTGCCAAGATACTGAGTCGGTACCCCGCTGAGGAGCGTGAGCACCTTGTGGCCGCGA
>JAIXQT010000121.1 GCA_027485595.1 Pseudomonadota bacterium
GCCGCCGAAAAAATCCTCAGCGTATCTCAGTGGATACGCCTCCGGTTTTTTCGCCGTCTCCGCCTCGTTTCGTCAAAACTCTCAAAATGCTCACGACGGAACCATTTTTCACCACCCTGTTAGAAAGCATCCACCTCGCGTCGAATAACATCTTCCATAGTTCCTCGCCGCTCGATTACCTTCGCGGTGCCGTTGGTTTGGAGTAGAACTGAGGCGGGAAGATTCATCGAGTTGTACTCGCTCTTCATCGCGTGACTATACGCGCCGACCAGTCCCGTCACCATGAGGTCTCCCACTTGAATCTCCGGGAACGCACGCGGCTTGAGTTCTCCGTCCTCTCCACGAGTAAAGATATCTCCCGATTCGCATAGGTAGCCGCCGATCACGTATTCCTTCGACCCCGTCAGCTCACGACCGTCCCCCGCGACGAGGGTGAGGGGATGATAGCTGCCGTACATCGCTGGCCGAGGATTATGGTTGAAGCCGGTGTTAAGTAACGCGAAGTTGTATGCTGGGGTTCGTTTGACATTTTGAACCTCAGCGATGAGGTGACCGCATTCCGCAACGATGAACCGTCCCGGTTCAATCTGAAGTTGAATGGGTTTGCCGTATTCTTTCGAAAACTCCTCGAAGCTGTCGGTGAGGCGCTCTCCCCACTCGTTCAGTGGCATCGGTTTGTCGGTCTCAGGGTTATACACAACGGGAAGTCCACCACCTAAATTAACGAAGGTGAGGTCTTCAAACTGTCGAGCGATATCGAGGGTGAGATCCTTGATTCGTAGCCAATGGTCGAGGTCTGTTCCGGAGCCAATATGGGCATGAATACCGTCGAGTTTGAGGTCGAATTCCTTGACGATAGCCCGCACCTCATCGAGTTGATCGACGTAGATGCCGTGCTTGCTCGCAGGGCCGCCGGTGTTGACCTTATTATTGGCTCCGTGACCCTCACCAGGATTGATTCTAACCGAGAGCTTCGCACCACGGTGCACCTGACCCAGAATACGCATCTGGTCAAGAGAGCTGCAGTTCATCGAGACATTCATCTCAAGCAGCTCGTTGAACACCCCGACTGACGCGCTCTCGCCGGTGTAGGCGATCTGGCGAGGTTCAAACCCAGCCAGTAACGCGCGCTTTGCCTCGTTGAGGGAGGATGCATCTATCCAGATCCCCTCATCCCTCACGATCGAGAGGATCGCTCGCAGGGTGAGTGCTTTGCACGCGTATCGTATGACCGTGTTGGGGTACGTGAGGGCGGCTTTGAGCTCTCGACATCTCTTGCGGACGATAGACTCCTCGAAAACGTAGAGCGGTGTGTGGAATTTCTTAGCGAGTGAAGTAACGAGTTGGGGATCGAGTGTCATGCGGGCAGGATATACCGATATTTTGCCACAGTCACGATTTTCGATGCCTGATCGGATAGTTCCTCAAGGGGAGGTAGCTCTATGGTAGTAAATACGGCTCATCGCGTTTTCGAGTGGGTGATGGCGAGCGTGGAGAGGGCGTACGTCCTTGTTTTGAGGTATAAATCGCGCCTTTCCACGTGAGCGTGCTCGTACACGTTCCGGCCCTTCGGGGCAACATTCGCATTATTTCCCAAATATCGGGGACCGCCCCGGGCCCATATACCTGTCCTTGTGAGGCTTCCGCCATGCCGTCGGGGCTAGCAGGGTGGTGAAAAATGATTTCCTGCTGCGCATTTCGATAGTTTGACTGCAACTTCGTTGGAGACGTCAAAAAAATCCTCAACGTATCTCAGAGGATACGCCTGCGGTTTTTTCGCCATCTCCGCCTCGTTTCGTCTAAACTCTCAAAATGCTCGCGACGGAACCATTTTTCACCACCCTGCTAGCGCGATGAGCGATCGTTTTTCCGCACTCGTTCAAGTGCTTCGGCGACCTCCTCATTTCCGCGCTCAGTATAACGCATAGTGACTCTTACATCGCTGTGACCGAGGGCTTGAGCCACGAGCCGAATATCTCTGGAATCGTTGAGGAGATTAGTCGCATACGTGTGACGGAGAAGGTGAGGGTGGAGCTTGGTATCAACTGAGAAAGAGCGAATCACGCGCCAGACGCTCTTGGGACTCAGCTCAAACGTTTTGATATCGCTCGCCGAGGCGCCATACGAGCTTATAAAGAGAGGGAGAGTCGCGTCGATCGAGGCGCTTAGTTTCGGGAAGAAACGAGCGAGTTCCCGCGCGCGTTCTTCGAGGTAGATCTCGAGAGGATGTCGCATTTCAGAGGTGACGTAGACATCTCTGAAGTTCCGACCCTTGGTGCGAACCTGGCGGATCCAGTCAAGTTTGTCGCTCAGTTGGCCCCTCTTGATCGAGCGAATCTCCTCCGCCCGCAACCCGGTGTCGAGCAGGAGCTTAAGGAGGGTCTCGTTGCGCAAGCGATTGAAGGAGCTCTTTTCCGCTCGCGACGCGGCGGCCTTGGCTTTGACGTCATCCACCTCCTGAGCGTTGATGGACTTGGGGCGGCGAGTTTGGAGTTTAGGAGGCTTAACGTCGCGGGTCGGATTTATGAACCCTGGAATTCGCTCTGAGAGAACCCGGCCCATGTGCTTCAGCGTGGCGAGTCGTCGAGCGACCGTCGCGGGGGCCTCTCCAACCCGAAGAGCCTCATCGATGAACCGTTGCGTGGCGGAGAAGTCCCAATCCTCGACCGAGAGTTCCTCGATCTCTTTTTTGCGCTTGAAGCGCTTCAAGAACTCAAGAAACTTATCGGTATCGAGCTGCTTTGCCCGAGCGGTATGGCCCCGACCCTCGGCGTAAAACGTAAGATACTCGGTCACGATAGAACCGAGGGCAAGTTTTGCTACTTTTTTGTCCGGGCGGGTCTCGGTAAAGAGGTCCGCGACATCCTTCGTCATGCAAGGCTAGTGTACGGCACAATGGTTCTTGCTCGCTAGCTGAGGAATCTCGGCGTGTGGAGGCGTAGCACTCACCGCATATCCGGGGCAGTCATGGGCGAGGCGGTCGGCCGGGGGGGGGCAGAACCTAAAAAACGCGCCGAGATTCCTCCGGTGCGAACTTTTCAAGCCCGACGGTGGGTGGGAGGGATGGTAAGTGTTCCGAAGCATTAGGTTATATTGTGCTTCTTGAGAAACCCTTGATAGCAGGTGGGATGAGTTTCGTGCTACTGTGGAAGGGTGAGTTTTTGTAGGAAGCGATCGGCGCGGTGAAAAGGTCACCTCTCATCCAGTTGTTGGTCTGTTTGGTCTGCGTGTTCTTCGCTGCGCGGCTGGGTTTTTGCAGCGATATCTCCGTGTCATCTATTTCTGTTGGGGGCCGAAATGAGGGCACCGGTGACGTCTCCGTCTCGTGTAACATCTCGTGGACTCACTCGTGGAGAACCTCATCATCTCCGTACAATTGGGATGCCGCATGGGTCTTTATCAAGTATCGAGTAAACGGAGGAGCGTGGAATCACGCCCGACTCAACGAAACGGGGCACTCGGTTCCAGCGCACGCGGCTCTCACCGTGGGTCTGGCAGATACCGGCAGTCCCTTCAACCTCTCCACTAACCCCGCGGTGGGGGTATTTATCTTTCGACGAGATGACGGGGTGGGGAATTTCTCAGCCGAGGGGGTCTCGCTGAGTTGGAACTATGCGGCTCATGGGATCGCGTTGACAGACGCCATTGAGGTTCAGGTGTTTGCGATCGAGATGGTCTACGTGCCCCAGGGAACCTTCTACGCGGGCGACAACGGGACCTCATCTGCGGCTCTCCGACAGGGGAGCTCTGATACGGATCCATGGTTCATAGAGGCTGAGGACCAGATATCGATTGCAAACTCCTCGGGTAACGGTTCAGGTAGTGGACAGACCGAGCGAACGTATTACAACCCGTCAACGAGCGATGGAGATGCGGGTGGCGCCACGTACACCCTGCCGACGACCTATCCGAAGGGGTTCGCCCCTTTTTATGTCATGAAGGGGCACATCAGCCAGGGGCAGTGGGTTAGCTTCTTTAACACCCTGGGCGAAGCACAACGTGGGGCGCGGGACATCACGCTTGATAAAAGCGACTCGCTGTTGGGCCGGAACAACATCAGCTACACGAGCGGCAGCGCAACGCTTCCTGTTCAGGGTGATGGATCTACCTATTCGGACGTAGGGATGAACTACCTTAGTTGGGGAGATCTCACAGCGCTCCTCGACTGGGCGGGGCTACGTCCGATGAGTGAATTGGAGTTTGAGAAGGCTTCTCGTGGCCGACTCTCCCCCGTATCCGGAGAGTACGCGTGGGGAAGTACTAACGCGATTCAAGCAACTACTATTACGAATTCCGGGACGGGTATGGAGCGCGGGGGGGCGGGTTCCAATATCTCGTATGGTGACCTCGTCGGAGGTCCCCTGCGAGTCGGGAGTTTTGGATATGGGGTAACCTCGCGCGAAGCTTCGGGTGCTGGTTTCTATGGAGCGATGGATCTCTCAGGGAGTTTGTGGGACCGGGTAGTAACTCTTGCGAACGGCTCTGGACGCTCCTTTATCGGTGCGCTTCACGGAGATGGCGCGCTCGATGCCGGTGGTAACGCAAACACCGCCGGCTGGCCCTCCACGACCGCGCAAGGGGCCGGCTTTAAAGGGGGGAGCTTCTACGACGCATTGACGCTCGCTCGTATCTCAGACAGGTCTCGTGTGGCGCTGATCGATAACGCTCGAGGGATAACCTACGGAGGGCGGGGCGCTCGTTTGGCATTCGGAGCTAGTATCCCCGCGGCTACACCGACACCTGCGTCGTCGCCGACATCTACACCGACGGTGACTCCAATACCGACACATACTCCAACCGAGACACCAACTCTTACGCCATCGAACACCCCGACGAGCACACCAGCGCAGACCCCGACCGCAACGCAAACTACCACGCCAACCGCGACAGCAACGGGTAGTCCAACCGCTACCCCCACCAACACGCCAAGCCGAACCGCAACCGTGACTCCCACCGTCACAGGAACACCAACCGCCACCCCAAATACAACGGTACTATTCCTCAACGGGGAGGTAACCCCATTCGTTGACACAGCCGGTAAGACAGTGACCACCAGTGGCGCCACGCGGAGCACCGCTCAATTCGCCGCAGGTACCGCCTCCATCTCATTCAATGGAACCTCTAACTTCCTACAGTTGGCTGATTCCGCGGACTGGCACATGGGCACCGGAAATTTCACCGTGCAATTGTACATGAGGCCGTTGAGCATAGCGGCTGGCACTCCAACGATTCTTGGTCAGCGGTCGACAACGACCGCCACCCCCCTTGCGCCCTTTACGTTCCGTCGAAACGCTGCGCAGGTGGAGGTTCAGTTAAGCTTTGATAACTCTACCCTTGCCGCGACGCTCTCCAGCGGGAACGTGCTCTCCACCACCGCATGGACCAAGGTAACGTTCGTCCGGCTTGGGAGCCAATTCACCCTGTATATCAATGACGTCAGTAGGGCAACGTACTCGTCTGCGTCCTCATTTACAGATAGCACAGCGGTTATGAGGATAGGTGGATACGAGTCCACCTTCTATTATGGGGGCTTCCTGGACAACGTTGAGATCAATAAGGGAACCGCGTTAATAACCCCAACGCCTACACCAACGCCAACCAGCACTCCAACCGCGACCCCGACCCCTAATCTCGATACCGATGGCGACGGCGTTCTCTATCCGAAGACCTGTACCTCGTATGACCCGTACTATGGTTGCCTGGCTTGGAATTTCCCGGGTCAAGAGGATAACTGCCCGTCGGTGGCAAATGCAGACCAAACGAATTCGGACTCAGATGGCAACGGTAATGCGTGCGATAACTGTCCATCAGTGTACAATTTCAGCCAAGGTGATTGGAACGCCAACGGTATCGGTGATTCCTGTGACTGCGGTGACGGTCGCAAGTACTCTCCTGAAGGGTGTGATGATGGCGGGACCACAAGCGGAAATGGCTGCTCAAGCACCTGTAGTGTTGAGACGGGATGGTCATGTACCGGCGGAGAGGGTGCCATCAGTACATGCTCAGTTGTCTGCGGCGATGGGTTACTGAGAGCAAGCGAGGGGTGCGACGATGGGGCTTTAAATCCAAGCACGATCACCCTTCCCGGCTCGCTCATCAACGTGTACCCACGTTCGATCGTGGATGTTGGTGATGGTCGCAGTGTGATCGGTAGTAACGTTCAGTTAGGTAGTGCCCCGTATCCAAATGTATTTAACGTGATAAGGGTAAAAGCAAGCGGCGCTCTCGACACCACCTTTAACTCAACCGGATCGGTAACTACCTCCCTTGGTAGCAGCTCTTATCTCATTGATGTGGCGGTACAAAGTGACGGGAAGGTAGTAGCCGCGGGGCAGGCTGTTGATGGCGGAATTTACAAGTTCGCGGTCGTTCGATACACATCGGCGGGTGCGCTTGATACCTCCTTCGATGGAGATGGTATCGTATATACGCAGGTGGGTGCCTCACATGCATACCTGACAGATATCGCACTTCAAAACGATAACAAGGTAGTTGCTGTAGGACAGCTCTCCGGTGGGGGCTTCCAGGTTGTTCGATACAACACAAATGGTAGCCTCGATACCACCTTTGATTCAGATGGTAGGGCGTCCCCTTCAACCGGGGGAACTAACGCTACCGCCTCTCGGGTCGAGGTGCAGAGCGACGGTAAGATCCTTGTAGTCGGATATGATGTTACGAATTCGGGAACAAATTATCGACTCTTTATCGTGCGATTAAATTCCGATGGATCGCTTGATACCTCTTACGGAACCTCTGGTATCGCAGCGCCATACGCCAATAATATGTCGTGGTATGGTGTTAATAAGACCCTCATCCAGAGCGATGGCAAGCTCCTTATCAGTGGAAGCTACCCCACCGGAATCGGCGTTTACGGCAGTGTTGAGTATAGCTCCCGCACCTGGCGCGTAGACACAACGGGGGCAGATGATGCTACATGGTTGGGTGGAGGGTATTGGGGCCAAGTTGGACTATCACAAGATGGCAGTGGGAACGTTATCATATTCAGAGATTCCGGCATCTACCGCGTAAACTCGTTAGGTGGATATCTGTTAAGTGGAGGACCCCCGTCTTATAGTTATGCGGGAGGTGTGCTCAGCAGCGGGGCCTATGTCGCAGTTACAGCGGGCCCCTCCAGTGGGACGATCAGGGTGTACCGCTACAACTCCTCATTCGGATATTTCACCGATGGATGCTCGAATGCATGTACGGTAGATGCTGGCTGGACGTGCACCGGGCAGCCGAGCACTTGTACGGCTAACTAGGTACGATTTACAGTCGCATGCCGCCCTCACCGGTTGCAGGCGAGTTCCGCTACAGAGTTTCTATCCCTCTTTGGACACGCTCTATTCGCTTGATCGTGCGGAGCAGCCTCACATCACGGAGAAGCCGCTCAACCCTCTTTGTAAGGTGAAAGTGCGAGCGCCCGTAGATCCGTCGCGGGCACTGGATCGGGATCTCGATAACGCGGGCGTTGAGATCTGAGATGAGGGGCGCAAACCGGATACACTCTCCGGCAGCGAGCAGTGAGGGTACGAGGTGACGGCGGTAGGCCCGAAAGGTTGAATTCGGGTCGCGTATCGTAGATGAAAAGATCGTACGAACTAACCACTTCGCCATGAGAGCGGGGAGGGTGCGCGTGAGGAGGTTGTCTTGTCGGTGTACCTTGCGCCCATTTACCAGGTCGTAACCGGCGTGGATCGCCTCAACGAAGCGGGGGATCTCCTCAGGGAGGTGTTGAAGGTCTCCGTCCATGGTGATGATGATCTCTCCTGTGGCGTGGTGAAGGCCGAGTAGAATCGCTTGGATCTGGCCGATCGGAACGTGAGAGGAGAGAGGGATTACTCGAGCGTCCTGCTCCGCAATCGCTCTGATAACGGTACGCGTCGTATCCGTGCTTCCATCATCAACGAAGATAACTTCCCAGCTATCCGCCACGTTCTCCAGTACACCCTGTAAGCGGGCGTACAGGGGGGTGATATTCGCCTCTTCGTTGTTGACCGCGATGATGACCGAGATGGGGCTCTCACACATCGGATACAAGCTCCCGTAGCAGGGGAGACGTAAGGAGTGCGACCTCGTGAGGACGACTCCCGGTAAGATAGAACGGGTGATCGCACAGTGGAGGGCGGCTCCACTCGTCGTCGATAAAGCCCGGATGACACCCGAGCTCTGTGATACCGGGGGGAAGCTCTTTAAGGATCGAAGAGAGTCTATCGAGGGAGAGCGCGCCTGATTCCCGAAACCCGAAGTAGTGATCGTTCACCCCAACGCCGTGCCTCGCGGCGTATCGACGATTGAGGTGAGCCGCGCGAGTGAGCAAGGTGCTCATGACTCTCCGGAATGAACCCGTTTGCACGCAGGGGGTAGTACCGCGTGAATAGAAAAAGTCCTCGTTGATCGCTCGGAGACGTGGGATCTGATACTCCCGTGCTAACCGAGCAAAGAGTCGAAATATCGGGGGGAATACATGCACATTCCGCTCGCTATCGAGGTGTCGAATCGTTACACCGTGCCGCAGAGCTCGCTCGATCTGCGCTCGGGTCTCGCGTTCGATCCAACCTGTCTTGCGGAGCGTGCTGTCGATAAAGAGAGCCGCCGTCTTAGCTCTGAGAGATGAGCGCCATCTCCCTCTCCCCCAGTGGTGCCACGGGTGAGGGGTTCCGCAGAGTGGCTCGCCGCGCAGCAAGTCAACGTGGAGGCCAACCGAGAGGGTGGGGTGCTCGCGGATATGGGAGAGTGCATCCTCAAAGCCAGGCATCGTCACCATGAGAGAGGCGCTGTTGACGATTCCGTTTTTGAAACACTCCAGGATCCCGAGATTAATTGATCGACTGAGGCCAAGGTCGTCCGCGTTGACGATAAGAGTTCTTGTATGGGGTGCAGGCGGGTTCGTGGCGTTACACATCGTGGTTACGTACTCACACGGGTTCACTGTTTCGGTAGAGCATAGATCCGGTAGGTCGTGTTTTCGACCGTAACGGAGCGGATTAAAGGAGGGTGGTCCCTCTCGATAATCGTTGCGATAGCCTTGTGGCAGGGGTCGAGCTTACTTGATGGGTGCGGGGGCGGGACCTCCTCTACCAGATAGAGCGCTACGTCGGATCGTAAGCGAGTGATCTCGGGCGAATGAGCCGCCACCTCCTCTGCCGAGATTGGGTCAAGGAGGTGGTCATCGCGGTAGCAGCCAACGAGGAACCGGTCTAACCCGATCAGGGTTCGGGCGGTATTGTAGAGGGATGGAGTACCCTGACGGTCAGCGACCGCATGGAGCTCGCGGTAGTGTGGTAGATTAAGGAAGATAACTCCGCATACCGCAGTCAGAGAGATCCACCCACGCGTGCGTGGCGCGCACCGTTGCGTGAGAACCTCGATCCCAGCCGCCGCGGCCAGCAGGTATGGCGGGTAGAGAAAGAGGAGGACCGCCATCTTTGGATAAAACTGCTTTGACTCAGCGTAGATCTGGAGCCACATCGAGAGGTACGTAAGGGAGGCCACAACGAACCATCCGCCCAGCAGAGCCAGCGTGTCGAGGTGTGACGGGCGCGCGCGGTCTTGTGGAGAGTCGATACTCCTTTTGAAGGTCGTGACGCACCAGATCGCCGCAAAGAGGGATAACACCGCCGAGTGCATCCGACCGCTTACAAAAGGCCATCCGAAGTCAACGAGGTTCGCGGCGAGGTTGTGTACGCCGACATCAGGCCGCGTGAGGAGCCGATGACCTTGAAAGGCGTACGGGATTCCGATCAAGAGGTCGGGGATAACGAGGAGCGTTGCCGCTAAGGAGATTCGAAGCCACGGAAGCTTCCGACGCTCCGAAGAGGGGAGGAGCACCGATGCGGCGATCAGAAAAAAGAGGGCGAGGAAGAAGACCTCCCCTCGAATCAAGATCGCCGCGGCCCATGAAAAGGTCGCGAGGGCGAGAACCTCCGGGGATGGTCGCTTTACGAGGAGGAGTGAGAACGCCGCGGACCAGATTACGAAAAGGAGATAGCTCCCCGTTGTTCCTGGACCATCGAGGAAGAGCCGAATGGGGATAGCGGTAAAGAGAGCTGATCCAATAAAAGCGGCTCTGTATGAGAGACCGACCCAGATGGCGAGAAAAAACAATCCAAGCGTGGCGAGGGCTCCAGAGCAGTTCATGAGGAGGAACCCTGAGGAGCGCTCAAATAATTGGTCTACGAGCGAAATGAAGTTCCAACCCCGATGTTTAAGTCGTCCATCAAAGGCGCCCTGTGGGGTGATGAAGGAATCCGGGGGGATCTTGTACACCGGGATAGTGATCGATGGTCCGTATGCGACCCATACAACCGAGAGAGCCATCAAGAGTAGTATCCCCATTAGGTATCGCCGGGGAACCTTTGATACCTCACTCCACACCGTTCTTCGACACCGCAGGATAGAGATCGAAACAAGCGCGAAGGGAAGCGCCACCAGCAGTACTTGGAGTTTTGGATAGAGTGTGGGTGAGAGCCATGGGTTGTGCATCCGGAGTAACCCTCACTGTAGTAGAGAACGCTCACGCAGGAAGTGCGCTATGGTCTGAGCGGCGACCCTCGTTCCGTTGCGGTTCCAATGTGGGTCTCGCGTAAAGTACATCTGTTCGTGTTTGCTCGCTGCTCGGAGAGCTCCGGTGAGGTCGAGGAAATCTATCCCGTTGCGCGCGCAGATCTCGCTGAGTCTCCCCGGATCGGCGGCCTCTTCCGGGCGAGTGATCTTATCGGATGCCATCACCTGAGGTTCTATCAAGGTGCCGCGGGGGATATACGAGACAGCAAAGTGCCCCCGACCTCCCGCCAAAGAGGAGATCTCCTTGAGGAGTCGTTCAGTGATAACCCATGGGTTGCTCGGCGCGATGACTGCTGGCGGTGTTAGCGGTGAGGCCTTATCAGCTCGTTTCCAGATTCGGGAGCGGAGCTCGGTATAGAGGAGCGATGAGAATCGCCCAGGTGATGGTCTATCGCTACTCCCTCTACTCTCACCCGTAGGGGTGGGTACGGGCACGTTGTGTGTCACCAACTGGTTCCCCTCGAGTGTGAAGAAGGGCTTGCTCCCCCGTTCATACATCGGACGGTTGTTGAAATAGATATCGTTGTAGCAAAAAAGTATGATGGTGAGGTCCGGCTGATAGCGCACCCCTATCTCTCGCATAAAGAGGTACTCCTGGTCCGTGCTGTAGCCGGCAATCCCAGCGTTAATGACCTCCACCTTACGCGGCATGAGCGACCCTTGGAGTGTGCTCTTGAGCACCTCGGTCAGCGTGTCCTCAAAATTAACGGTGTATCCCTCAACGAACGAGTCACCGAGGACCAGTATTCTAAAGACGCCGGGATCCTTTTTATAGGGAAGCTCCTCTCCGCGGAGACCTTGGTGATTGAAGTTGAGCACCGCGGAGCCTTCGCTCGTGACAAACCGTCCCGTTGTGTTCGGCTTGTGTCGCCACCCGAGGAGGGGATCGTATTCGCAGAAAAATGAGTGGTGGTGGGTGGTGAGGGGAGGTGTAAGGAGGAGCGACTTATATACGAGTAGTCGATAGACCACCTCGCTGATGAGCAGCGCAGCGCACACAGCGCAGATGGCGATTGCGAGACTGAGCCCCTTCTTCACCGGGAGTCACCGAAAGTGTAGCGTTCAATAAACTTTGGATCTGAGAAAGGATTAGTTCCGCTACGAACAGCGCTCCTCCACTCCATCCAGAGTGCGTGGTCATCGCCGATAGTGGCTCGGTTATACATCAGCAGGAGGGTGGTCGCCCATTCAAGAAGCGCCGCCGGGGACCTCGGAATCACGGGGCGAAATATTGGGAGGGCACTATTCTTGTCGAGTTCGGTGAGGATAAAGGGCCACGTCACCCGAATGTCTCGCAGGGGTGCAGTGGTGATTGGCGGGATGGCGGCTTGTTGTTGGGCGTTGAGTGGGTGGTTGAAGCTCTCGATCAGGGCGACCGAGAAGGTGGCTTTTGGGAACACGGCTTGTAGGCGAGCTGCCCCGATTAACACCTTGATGCCGTATCCATGAGTGTCAAAGATGATGATCGGCTTGTGTTGATCGAGCGAGAGCGCCTTAATCTGGGCTCCCAGCATCCTGTCAATGATCTGCTTCGTCTCCGTTGAGGGGCCTCCTGCGCTGGTATCCGATTCAAACCACGCATTGAATTGTGCGATAAAGGTGCCCACAATCGAGTCTCTCCTCGCAGCGTTGTTCAGCAAGGGGCCACCAGTAAGATTCCCCGCGGCGTCAACCGTGAGCAGGACACCTCGCAGGATCTGGCGAGCTCGCTCCATGACCGACTCGATCAGGTTAGACTCGAGCGTGGTGTACATCGGCGCTTCGGTAGATGGATGGTTACGACCCATATACGGGAAGGAGATTGCGCCGATGGTGGTTTGACGGGTTGTTGTTCCTCTCAACTGATCGAGGAGCGAGTACACGAGCCCGTCTCGGGCCTCTACGATCACCTGCGCATTTGGATAGGTAGAGAGGATCTCCTCACGAGCGATTGAGAGCACCATGGCGTGCTCTCCCGAGAGTTCGAGGGGAGCGGACGAAGGGAGCCCCATCGTGCTCGCCAGCTCACTGACAACGGCTGTGAGTTCTCTCTGAGTAAAGGGGCGGGGTTTTCCATCGCTCCTCTTTGGAAGCTCACTCGGTACGAGGAGGTTCCACCTCGTTAGGTCACCTAGTTCAGAGAGGGAGATCGTGCGCCGCTGGTCAAGAAAGGAACTGAGTCGATCGTTGAGTTGGTGGGCGAATCTCTGAGGTTTGAAGGTGTCCGGGGTGCCAGAGAGAGGAGCTGCAGAGACAGGAGCCACAGAGACAGGAGCTACAGAGACACACGCCCACGACAAGAGAGCGACTACGCTTGCAAAGAGTCGCGGTAATGGTTGCAGGATACTGTTATTGAGGCAGTAGTTTGTCATTAAAGAGCATCTCACCAGCGTTAATTTTACCGGTGAGGAGGCCCTGGGTGAAGTACCAATCCGCTTGCTTTTGGAGAATTTCCGGGGCGACCTGGTCGTAGCGGAGGAACGACACCCGTCGCACCTTTACTGAAACCCCGGTCTTCTTTTTAAGGTAGGCCGTAAAGATAGCGTCCGCCTCGTCTGGGTGCTCATTCACAAAAACCTGGGCGCGTTCAAGCGCCTGGAGGAGGCGCTTTGCAACCTCCGGTCTTGATGTAAGAAAGTGCTTGTCAAAGGCGCTCATCGTCAGTGGCCAGGGGCTTAAGATGTGGGTTGCATACCACGGAGCATCGAGTAGAGCGGCCCATTCTCCGCTCGCCATAATGGTGGAGAGGTACGGCTCGCGTGCGTAGAGCGCGTTAATGCCGGAGAGGAGCCCCGCTTGAGAGCCTTGGTACGCTGAGAGCGGGTGTTCACTGATGTTCTCAAAGGTGAAGCGCTCCCGCGGAAGGTTCGCCTCTTTCAAGGTGAGGTCCACAAGCGTTTCTGAGGTGCCACGCCCCCCGGCCAAGCCGAACTTCGTTCTCTCAGGGAGTTTTTCAAACGAATCGACCTTGAGAGATCTCCTGACAAGGATCGCCTCATTCCACTTTTTTTGGTCCTGCGCGTTGATACCGAAAATTTTGAGTTGCCCCGGCTGTTGCGCTTCAATTCGGTACAGGCGGTGCCGCCCGGCGAAGACGAGCTCGCCGTTCAACCGCACGGGAAGAGCACCGGTCGCCGGGAGAATAGAAGGTCCCGCCGAGATCGGAACGAGGCGAATCTTAGCGTCGGCGAGAAACCCGCGCTCCTCCGCAACGGCGTAGATGATTGAGGCTGAATCGAACTCACGGTCTGAAACGTAAGAGACCTCGTCGAGTGCCGGTTTAGCTTGAGCCATGCAGGGTGAGGCGCCGGTTGCGGATACCAAAAGAAGAGCGATGGCGAGGGTTCTAAGGGACATGGCAGCTCCTTGTGCTGGTGAACGTGTGTGACGGTCTCGTGCAAGCCGTGAGGTTGGGACAGACACACACCATGTCTTAAGCCTAGCTGAATTTCCTATACTTGTAGATGATAAAAATGTGGGCTTCGCGCATGATTTGGGGGATGATGAGAGGTGCAGAATTAGTCACCTTACCTAAGGTCCTTAGCCTATGTCATTCGCCGCTCGTTGCGTCAATTTCTCTCTTCTAGTTGGGGTGGGGATCGGTTGGCTGGTTAC
>JAIXQT010000060.1 GCA_027485595.1 Pseudomonadota bacterium
GAGGGTGAAAGACGTATCCTACTGAAGGACCTAGGAAGCTCGTCTAGAAAGAAGGTTTAAACACGTTTTAGACTAGCCGAGGTTCAAGATGATTGTGGACTTTTCAGAAAGTCCGTAAGCCACACTTTGCACTTCAGGCTCTTCTGGAGAAACCTCACTATCCGCGAGTCTACGTCGGTCATGTCTTGTGCCTCGTCCACCACCAGGAGCACGAGGTGGCGGAAGTGTTGCTGCAACTGGGGAAGGACCTGCTTGGCCAGCTCACGAAGAGCGGCTTCTCGTACAATCCCTACGTTGCAGCGTCGCCCTGTAAAATGCAAGAAGGTGTCCGTCGATAGCTTGTGAAACGTCTTTACAGCCACGTTGCGCAGGCCCGCAAGCTTGCAGCGCTTCTCAAAAGATCCTTGTGCGTCTTTGCTAAACATAATGACGACAATGTGTTGGTGAGGCATGCACCCCTTTCGCAACGCCTTTAACTCGCGAATCAGTCGCTCCGTTTTGCCGGCACCGGGCCCGCCACTGAAACGGGTGTTGAGCAACACCGGTCGCCGATCGGTCAGTGTGACCTGCATTCCGCCCTGTCGTTGGGGTGCAAAATTAGAGTGTAGTGGTTGGTAGGACACTTGAAATTCTGCACCTTGACGATACAGGTTGGTAGGTGATAGTAGATGGTAACTGCGAAGGTATCTGTCTGAGACGCACGTTTGGCCGGAAAGCCCACCTTGGGAACAGAACTTTTGGCGCCATCAGTTGATGAGCTTCATTGGTCCGTTTCTGTTTTGCTCCTAAATCATCAAGCCCGAACCCAAGTGTCACGTGCCTCCAAAACGGTTCTCTACCATGTTGAGTAGCAACGTGTTATGTTTGTACTCGTACTCGTCCTCGTCCTCGTCTGTATCACCGTGTGCACCACACAGCGCCCTCCACGCCGCTACTAACTGATTGGCGTGCTCGCTTCGCACACACTCCTTGTCGAGCGACAGGATCTGAAGCAGGAAGTAACTGTCGAGGTACCCAAGAGTGGCAGCACGCACAACAAATTCATCGATGCACGTTCGTCCACTGGGTAGCTGGTGACGCGCTACCTGGTTTAGCAGGCTGCGGGGCATGCAGTTCAAATAGTGGAGTGTGTCACCCGGAAACATTTGACGGAAGTGGTCGTCGATCTTCACCAGGACTTCCGCGACGAAGCGAGGGTCGGTGTTGAACAGGTCAACGCGCGCCTCCTCGCAATTCAAGGTCCTTATCATGTCTTGTGGCGTCCAGTTGAACCGTTGCAATTCTTCGAACGTCAGGTAGTGCATTGGAATGCGTTCATCGTCCCGATAGTCGTGATCCAGGTTCAGTCGAAAGTACACGAGTCTACCGGCATATCGCGCCAGCTCCGCCACAAGCTCTACGTGCTTGCTCAACACATGAACCGGCAACCGCGATAGTGCTCCGATGACCGGGTGTGTGCGGTACACGAACCACCAACTCTCCAGTTCACAGTCGCACTTGAGACGTTCCACGTAAAAGTCCTCTAAAGCCTCCACAGCCACATTCTCGAGAAATCTCCACACCACAATTGACTGTGGAAACTGCCTTGCCGCGTCTTGAAGCACCTTGACAAAGGCGGCACACCGCGCGCTGTCGTACGCCTGATGGTGCTGTATGTAGTCGGGTAGCTCTGCTCTAGACAAGTAGGTGGGAGGGTCACCCGACGCTAAGCACTCGGACACCAACGAGGCGACCACTTGAGCCTGCACTGACAGTGGGGCCCAAACATCTCGAGACCAGTACGGATCGATCACAGCCCTTGCTTCCTGCACCTCCATCCCACCCAACGCGTCGTAGACTCTGCACAATCTCCACGTGCGAGAGTACTTTTTGGCTCGCCACTTAATCACATCGACAAGCTCTCGTCGGAGGTCTGGTGTCACGTAGCCCAATAGGGTATGATCATGCAAGTTAAAAGCTTGCCTTTTCTCGTACTTGAACCGGAGTTCACTCGCGATGAGTTGCTGTAGCGGAATGGATTCGCGAATAATGCTTGGCTCCACTCCGAGAAGGTCGTGGGTGTCCAACTTCAGTGTGTCGAGAAGTGAACTAGTCAATTGACTTGAAAACTCGACCCGACAGAGGAAGCGAAGACAATCATCTTGTAACGTTGGGTCATGAAAGTGGTTGTAGACGCTAGGTGGGTACAAATCGGTAGACTCTCCCCGGTACACCACCAAAATCTCGAAAGTGTCTGAAACAAAGCGAACCCCTGGGGTGTGTAACAGCAGAACACCCTCCAAGCCGGCGTAGGGGTCGTGCTCGTACAAAGCCCAGTAGCACTCTTCGAGATCTTGCTTACAGAAACAGAGCCTCCCCAGGGCTTGCACCAGGTGCACTTTGGCGTTGAGGGACAAGTGTTGCGAACAGGCACGGCCGCAAAACACATCACGCAGCTCCTTGTCAATCATCACCTCACAGCTTCCTGTAAGAGCAACAGTGCGCGTTAGTGAGTAGGCCGGCGCCAAGCACACCCACGAAGAGTTTTTTACCAGGGCTAGAAGTCAGGCCTGTGTGGAGGCAAGTTTGACCGACGGGCACCCGGACGTACGTGTTCATGGGAACTTGTGTCGCAAGAACGCCTCCACGTACGCAATGCGCTTGCTCAATTCCAAGTAACTCACTTTGGTGGCGGCCCTCATTTGTGCATATCGCGTCGTTACCGCCGTGAACCCGAGAAAGTTGTCCAATCCTCCAAAGTGCACTCTTCTCAATATATCATCTTCACCGTCAGGGTGGTCGTCGCCCCGCGAGAATGAAAGACTTCCAGATTCCACAACACTGACAGACGTCACCGGAGGACCGTACGTCCCGTGACCAATCGTCACTCGCTCGTTACGGAACAAATCTTCGTACGCGCTTCTAGTCATCTCCTCGACAGGGGTTTGTGACGGGTACACCGAGTACCACGACGCGTAACCTGTCATACCAAACACACCCGGTGGTAGGTTGGTCGCATACATGTTTTCCACGTTGTGCTGCTCGGGACGTAACAATAACTGGAAGAGAGTACAACGACCGTTGCGCTCTGTAGGTCTAATCGTGCTCGTCATGTACCCCTCAAGAGCAATAGCCTGCCACTTGGTCTCGACTTGATCGATTGCTACTCGTCCATGAACGAAAAAGCGCCCACCGTCGCCATACTCCAACTCCACGTCGTACAGGACAGCTCGATCCACGTGCAGATAAAGATCACGTTCCATCCATCGAATGTACAGCGTCTCAACCACCGGGTCCGTGGCATCCTCCTTAATCTTCTCACTAGCTACGATTTGCCTTCGCAACTCCCACAAAAAATCCTGGTACGCTTCATTATCGAAAATCCGTGCGTCTTCCATGCTTGGTTTTACTGTACGTTTCTCGGAACAAAAAAAGATGGACAAAACCTGACAGAGTACACGTCAATGAGCGCTTAGCGGCCATTCACAAAGACTTTCGGGCAGCCCGATATATCAAGGCACTGGTTGAATCTACCGGATGGTAGTCTGGGTTTCAGCTGGGCAACAGGTGGACTTTCCCACACACTTTGAAAGCCTAACTGTCGGAAGGCTTCCAACAGCGTCGTGGTGTGCACGAAACCAGCATACAGGATAATGTTTCGTAGCTCTTTGTGATCTTTGGTCGTTTTGAGAGTACGGACCAAGATTAGCGAATCCATCAAGATCGTTAGTGTGTCACCGAGATCCATCACAACCGTAAGGATTCGCCGCCTCGATAAAGGCGTGCTCTTCTTCAGCGAGAGGTCGGCTCGAACCTGCCTTAGAGTGGTTGACCACAGTGCTGCATTGTCCGGTTTCCGCATCCACGACCCAACGATGCCTTTGACTGCTCGGCGGAGACGAGGATCTTCAATCATGGCAAGTTGTTTATCATAGTGTACCACTTTCATGTACTCTTTAAACAGTCGCCGGATCGTAGTAGTGTCTCCGAGAGACTGTATAAAGGAGGTGATTGCCTCCAAAAGGCCTTTCAAGTCTGCGTGGCTCACGAGCTTGAACATCTTGGCGATATCGGCGTCAGAAAGGTCTTCCCACGATGTAGTATGTAACTGGCGCCAAAACGAGTACACCGGGCTCGTGATCCCGTACACGGCGTTGGACAGCTGCTCGAACTCTCGAGTCTCTTGTCGCGCGTCCATTAGGTGTACTCTGATGTTGGGGTAGTAGCACGCGGAACTACAGCTTGGAGCTGCTGTACAACCCACAAGGAACTGTTCCAACAACTGGATATAGCTACTTGCCGTGTAGAAGTAAGTCGACTCTTCATTATCCTGGATCTGACGTACGCGCGCTGTCTTAGGGGATTCGAGCATGACATCGATCGTTTCCTTAGGAGCTCGGTTCCAAAGGTCTCTGGCCGCCTCGGATACAAACTGTTCTAAGCGTATCATCCGACCACCTTTTATACACCTCGCTGAGCAGTCCATGGAAATGTGATGTTGGTCTCCAAAGAGAAAGATTTGTTTCCCATATCCCCTTACACAGGCTCCTACCACAGGACCCTCGAGTAAGGTCGCCTCAGGAAAGTCAGGCATGTGCACGAATTTACCAATTCACTGCCATAAATATTTGTCCATTCAGAAAGTTTGTAAGAGCAACTCGAGACGACAGAGTGATTGGCGATATACACTAGGACACTGGCGAGGCTGGTGAGCACGTGCATGATTTCGTGAAAGCCGAAATGGTCGGGCCAAGGGTCGGGCCATTGGTTGGCGAAGACGACTGCTCCTACTACGGAAGCCACGTATGACCCCATAGTCGACCAGAAGGCGTGTGGGGCCATCCCTTGATACATTTCCTTGATAGAGATTAGCGACGTGGCTCCGACGGCGATCGGCTCCCACCACGTGGTGCGGTTCAGGACGAATATTCGAAAGATTCCCACCATCACCCCTACCCACATGAAACCGAGCATGTACAGCCCGGTAACAGGCAGGCACATGATCCCGATCGGTACAAAGTTCCCCGCCACCATAAGGAAGATGCCGGCGTGATCAAGCTTTAGTAAGAGGTTTTCAGCCCTGGGGCCCCAGGTGCCGCAGTGCAGCAGGGTGGACATGCCGTATGAGAAGAGTCCGCCTGCCATGTACACGGACGCCAAAACCGCTCCGAGACTCGAGTGTGCCACTTCGGGGCAGCAAATCAGGTACCACCATCGAAACTGCACCAGTACCATGCATGCGTGCAAGTACCCGCGCCAGCGTGGCTTGTGCAAGCCCTCGCAGTACATCGGTTCATCATCAAACAGCCGGTCACGAAGGTCGTACTTGACCATGTAGAGTAGTAGACTTGACCTGGAAGCATATCAGACAGTCAAAAATCGGCAAAACGCACTTTTCTTTCCGGCAGAGTTTCCAGTATGCAACACGAGACTGTCTCCAACCGAGTAACGTGCTGAAGCCAAGGCTAGGCAGGAGACACTTGTATCTGTTAGGAGACGCGCCGCGGCACGTTTGAGAGACAGGATTCGACAGAAAGTAGACGACCTTCACCGCAAGACAGCTAAATTCCTGTGTGACTCGTACGAGACCATCTTCTTACCCAAGTTCGAGACGAGTCGGATGGTTCGTCGCGGCAAGAGGAAACTCACCAGCAAGACAGCGAGAGCGATGATGACCCTGAGTCACTATCGATTTCGCCAGACCCTCCTTAACAAGGCTAGAGAGTACAAGAACGTGCGAGTGATCCTGGTCAACGAAGCTTACACCAGCAAGACTTGTACCCGGTGTGGGTTTATTCACCAGCTTCTGAAAGGGAAGAAGGTGTTTAAGTGTCCATCGTGTCAGCACGAGATTGATCGCGATTGGAATGGTGCTCGCAACATCTTCATGCGTAGCACAGAGGCACTCTCTTGTGAGTTTGCCTTCGGGGCCTACCCCCCGCTGTCTGGCTCTTACTAGTTTCGATTAGTAGGGGTACCAAGAATAGCGGCAAGGCTGTATAGTAGTTGGTTGGTGTTGTGAGCTACTAGACAGTGCAACAACTGCTCGTAATGGCAGTTTTTAAGTAGGCGAGCCTTGAGTACGTTTGACCTGCCAGCTCTTCCAGAATCGTCACGTCAGGTTGAAGAACCACTGCTTTTGCATTCGAGTTTCTGTCAGAGACCTTTGCTTGCTGCGCCTTGCACGTGCTGCTTGCTGCGCCTTGCACGTGCTGCATGCCTGTCGCACGCGCACACTAAGGGGTAAGTTGCAAAGTTGTAGACAAAAGGTCGGTCCCTCGGTAGGCCCCACGCGTTTTGGGAAGGTGGGTGGGTCGTCGTTTGGGAAAGGGTTGGAGTGCAGCTGTTCACTGTTCACTGGTTCACTGGTTCACTGTTGGGGCGTGCTTCCTTGCAGATACAGCGCGTGGCACATGGCATACCTAGCCGCACGCGCGACGGGTGAGCGTCAATTCCAGCAACCGCGCCAAGAGGCTTACCTTTACCCCCCTGGCGCCGAGAATCCTTGCCGGCTGCTGGACGTGGTCGAAGTGTGGTAAGTATGTAGGTTACGTTAACTAGTTAGGTTCTTAGTTAGTATTGACCCACCTTGCTTCCCGCCGCAGGGACACACTACCGTACTTCGACACCCACAGCACTCTGCAGGTGATGGACGTGACGGGAGAAGCGCCTTTCCGCCTAGTGGACATTCCGAGGCGCCCCAGCCGCGACGCGTGGTTCTTGGGCCTGCTGCGCGAGTGGGAGTTGGAGACGGCAGAGGACCGTCGCAGGCTTCGTTTTGCTTGTTACCGCCCTCGTACATACGATGAGAATGAGGCCAACCTGCGCGCAGCTTACGTGGTGCAGGTTGCAGCACAGGCGCTTGTTGACCAGGAGTAGAAGTGTATCGCAAAAGAGCAAAGCCCTTTTTTCATTTCAGCTGTCGGTGCCAACCAGTTCGGACACAAACACCGGGTTCAGGTTGGGGTCAATGGAGGGATCTTCACTTCCCGGGTCGACAAGAGTGACACGCACCACGCCGGTGTACCAAGAGTCCTCGTCGGACGGAGGCAAGGCGTGGACGACGTCGTAATTGTCAATGATAAAAACGTCATCGTACTGTATGGGAAACTCGGGTTGCCAGACATGCACGTCACTGTTGTGCACGTCGGCACCCTGTATGTGGTGGTCGTCTACGGCTCTACCAACCAGTGTCAGTGTAGGCAACGGTCTCTGGTACACAACGCCAGCACGGTTCGGGTAGGGGTCCGGGAAGTAGGCCAGAGCCATGCTCATGATTCTTCTACGACCCCTGTCCCTTCTATGTCCGGCATCGTCATGGTGCCAGGCTTGGCCGTCGGTATCCCCGCGGTGCCTCTTTTCCGACGACCGAACGTCTATGTTGATGTCCACGTACCTCGGCAAGAGGGAGTCGGGTTTGGACGCAGAGTAGTGCTGAAGGAGCAGGTCAGTGACGTGGCGAACGTATGCAGTCGCGGTACCGTCTCCAGGAAACCCTACCCCACCACCAGCACGGCCTGTGACGGTGTCCAGAGTAAAATCGTACCCTTGGTACCCTGGAGACAGTGAAGCAATCGTTTCGGCTTTGAACGCCTGAAACTCGGGGTGGTTCTCCCGGAAGTGCAGGGTCAGGTGCTCTTTCCGAGTCTCTGGGTCTGCGACGACGACGTCAGGTCCGTGCCAGGGTTGTGCCGTTGTGTCTCGTTGTTCGGCAATGGCGCGAAGCACCTCGGCCGATTCTCGAGGGTGCCCGTGAATCTTGAAGGTAGCAAACGCAACGCAGGCACCGGTTGCCCAGCGCAGAAACGGAACGTACGAATTAACACACGTCTCCTTCCAGTACAGGGTGGTGTGGTACTTGTCAAGCAGCGACTTTTCAAGCAGAGACGCGTCTGTTTTGTCTTGCAGGTTTGACACGAGTTGCACCAGCCTGGTTGCCTGTTTGTAGTCCTCAAGTATTTCCATTATGAAAGTGGGATTATCAAAGTTGCGAACAAAAAAAAGTCCCGAGGGTCCCTCAGTTTTTCTGATTCTCAAACGCTTCTTGAAGCTCTTTCAAACTCTCAAAGCACAGACCAAACTCATCCTCACGATCGTGCGCGTACAGCCAGACAATCTCTTCATACGGACGAATATCACGGACTGCTTCGAGTACAAGGCGCCCCGCCTCATCATCCAACAACTGACAATTCGCATCGCGTCGGTAATCAGGATCCTTTGCCGAAGGATCATTGGCAAAGCGAGCTATGTTACCAAACTCGCGGGCATCCAAATACACATTATGAAAGGCAATGGTGTATGCGGTGTCCTCGGGTAACTGGTCCACCCACAGACCGGTATACTCAATGACCTTGGTGTCCTTGGCAATGGCCTGGATCGTCAGCAGCCCCATGGGTCGACGCCCGTCCTTGTCGCGTGGTCGGTAGCAAGGATGGTTCCGAGCCCCCTCGCCAATCTCACTGCCAATGCATTGGATCATAAATCATAAATCATAAATTGTAAATTGAATTGAAGTATCATTAATGTCTTACAAGAGCCGAAGTCCAGGGACGTGCGCGGCGTAGGGGTTGGTGTAGACCGCCTGGTAGATGGGAGACTGGACATCTTTGGGCGATGTAATGTTCTGGCTGATGGGAACCACCACCTCCTTGGGAAAGCCTTGGTTCTCGCCATAGATATCGACTGCCATTGTTCTGAAGTTGGGGTTTGGGCTGTACAAGTGCTTTCGCACGGAAGCACTCGTGTCCCCACCCATGGGCTGCGCGATCCATGCACCACGATTGCATCATGCATCATTCCTTGCATTCGTAGTGTAGTAGAATACCTTGACGGCTTTGCGATCTCTGCGTGATCGGCGCGCGTCCTCCCACGAGCGGGTAAAGCGGTCCGACTCGGCCTCGGAAAAAGGCAGCCATTGCCACAAGTCGGAGCCTGGTGGTGCCTTGAACTGGTTGCGGGCCTGAGCAAGGAGCGTCTGGCACCCCTCCAATCCACCATGAGTTTTCCCCACTCCCACACCCAACCATCCTTCCCTCGCGATACTCTTCCCGCGCTGGAACACCTGCCCATTAACATTGCACTTGCATTGACTTGCATTGACTTGCATTTGCATTCCCAGTCCGCTCACCTTGAACGTGTCCCAGAGGAGGCACACCAGGTACAGTCCGTGGTGAGTGAAGCACTCCTCCCATGCCACAGAAGAGTCGGCTGTGATGCACTGCTGTCGAGCCTCTGCCACTACATATGTGTATGGTCACGATTCATCACGATTCATCACGATTCATCACGATTCATCACGATTCATCACGATTCATCACGACGTACACTGGCGAAGCAGCATGGTGGCGTCGCCATAACGCCCTCCATATGCAAGCTCTTGGATATGCGATCGCGCCTTGGTATCAGGACCGCTAAACTCCCTTTCAAGAAAGAAGCTTTGCAAGTCCACCCTGGTACAGGCCGCCACTCACGTCACAGTGGCACACGCTGAGCAGAGCAGTTGCACTCACCGGACACCACGCGATGCTGTCTCCTCGTGCGCCCCAGGCCCCTCCCCGGGCGGCAGCGGCTCTTCCTCCATCCCTTCCCCGGGCGGTAGCGACAGATCCTCATGCAGCCCAGGCCCCTCCTCCATCCCTTCCCCGGGCGGCAGCGGCTCTTCCTCACGCAGCCCAGGCCCCTCCCCGTCATGAACCTTTTGGTACCTCCACAAACAGAACTCTTTGAAGAGCGGCATAATGACACTGTACCGAGGGTCCTTGGGTAAACCAAGTCGCTCGAGCCATAGGTCAGGACGATCGATAACCTCCCAGAGTGTCTCCAGAGTCCATGGCTTGGTCCCTCGAAACAGATGACGAAGTGCAGACCTTACCATTGAAAGGGTTAGATTTCATGCCTTTAGGGACGCTCTGACCAAGGATGCCCTACCTGTAGGTCCTGATGGTAGAGGCCTGCTGGTAGAAGCTTCTCAGGAAAGTGCTAAACTCTTCGAGCACTTCCTCGGCAGTGCTCAATCCCACAAAACGCTGGAACCCAAGAGGAAGATGCTCGCTTGTCATGGCCACCTAACACGAGGACAACGTCAAAAGGCAGGCCGGAATGTATGCAGCCACCTGATCGATAAGGTCACTCGTGGTGTATCGGCACTGCATCGATAAGCCCTCGGCCATTTCACCGTCATCATCTCGCCACCTCGCCAGTCCACTTTTGCGCCAAACCCGTAAAGCCGACAGACGATCCCAAAACGCCCTGAGACTCAAGTTTTTTTTCGGCACGAATATGGCAGGGCATCGTGCACATGGTGCACATGGAGTTGGGTGAGGAGCTGATGCATTGTGTGGATGCGGGCGACCTCTACACGTTAACGGACTTTCTGAAAAGTCCACAATCATCTTGAACC
>JAIXQT010000024.1 GCA_027485595.1 Pseudomonadota bacterium
AAACGCAAGGCGTGCTCCCTTAATAAGGGTGTAGAACGCCTCTGGTGTCATGCCGAGTCCACCGAGAGGATCTCCGACCGCTGAGTCGAGTCCGACCGACCAGATGATGAGATCAGGTTTGAAAGCGTTCAGCCGAGGAAGCGCCTTCTCGGTAAAATGGGCTAGGAGGGTATCCGCGTTCTGAAATCCCTCATGCTCAAGCTTCATGATGTTTGGCGCGTCAACTATAGGGTGCGCGCATGCACCGATAGACCCGTCATCACGGGTGTAGGGATACTCCTTACCTGCTCCGGTATAGGTGCCTGTTGTTGGATTCGGGGTACCATCAGTGTATCTCCCCGTATTCTCATCGTACGACGAACGATAGACCTGATCGATGAAGAGGATGTCGGGCTGATTCGCCAAAACCGAGGCGCTCCCATTTCCGCGATGGTGATCGATGTCGATCAACGCGACGCGGTATGACTGACCGGCTGTCGAGGCGGTTGCGTGATCTCGGGCATAGATCGCGGCGAGTGCCGCTGTCGAAAGGTAGCAAAATCCCATCGCGTGTGATGGCTCTGCGTGGTGCCCCGGTGGCCACACGAGGGCGAAGGCTGTGGTGTTTGATTCGGAGAGCACGGCGTCAACTGCATCAAGCGCTGACCCCACTGAGCTTAACGCCGCGTCAAGTGTTCCCGGGCTCGCGTCAGCCTCTTTACCAAATGGAGCGATCGCCGGCTCCCCTTTTGCCACTCGCTCTCGGGCTGCGAGAGAGGCGGCGCGGAGCTCCTCGAGATAGCTCTCTGTATGGCCCAGCAACAGGAGTGAACGATCGGGGATTCGGTGAGATGTTGAGATCGTAATCTGAGAGGCTTCGCCCTCGTTGTCAACCTCGTGCACGAGCGCTTGGGCGGTGGCGAGCAGGGCGGAGGTCTTTCCCGGACGGTCATACTGAACTGTGGGGTCCTCTCGATCGCATGTGCCGAGGTGTCCATACCGGCGGTTATGGTCGGTGTCGGTCCAGATGTGGTCGTTCGTGAAGATGCGAAGTTTGTTCATAATGCCCCTGGTCATCCTAGCAGGTGCATCGATGAGCGCTCAAGGCGTGTATGAGCGAGGTAAGAGAGTTCGATGCTCTTGGAGCCGGTACACCCGGCTTTCACCTGGTACCGATTGGGTGCGCCGTGTGGGGAGAACCGCTATGCCCCGCATCTCCAAGCCCTTTGATCGGATCGATACCGACAACAAGGGAAGTAGTATGCTCGATCAGATAGTTTCGTTTGTGGTGAGTCGATTAGGGTGCGTCTTGGGGTGCTGACAATAACCTCCCCCAAAGAGAGATTTCACTCAACTTAGATGCGGATTCTTGGTTATCCCACCATTGTGGTAGGCGAGTAGGTGGTCTGACGTGATCTGTTCTTCGTCCCTGAAATGAGTCCAATTCACTTCAAGAAGCTCCTCTGGAATTCCCGATATTTTTGACGCTTCAGTGATCCAATGCGACTCGTTAGGCTCTTGCGCGAATTGCTCTTGGTTGAAAACAAGGATCGGCTCGGCACCGGGAGCGTTTTTGTTGATGACGTAAAATTTTGCGTCCACCGCGAGGATCGTTCGATCGATATCGTTAAAGACAACCGATGGTATCGATCCCATCAAAAGTGGCTTATTCTCGCGGAACAGGGTTCGTAGGATTTCGATAGAGGGTTCAATGTCGAGCGTCCTTCCATCGTGTACCTTGATAGTATCTGGCATCCACCGTTTCTCGGCTACGAGGTCGGCGATGAGTCTCTCTCTATCTTGGTAGTGACCGGTGTGACGGGTGTACTCGGACAGAAGGGTATCCACTAGGGAGCTCCAGAAGGAGAGGTCTCCCGTTCGCTTCACCTTATGCGCGGCGAACTCAGCCTCGGTGAGGTGGTCAGCTCTATCGTTGAGGAGCATCTCCATCTCGGGTGTCCGGTATACCCAGCCGATCTTATCGAACACGTGGGCGCACACCCCTCGGATGAGGCATCGAAGTACCTGTTTCAGGTTCTTATCCTCATCATCGATAAAGATAATCTCATTGAATCGCTTGCCTATCGACATCGGCACGACGAAGCCTTCTGCGTTCTCTTTCAATCCGCACGCGAAGTTCGTGAGGACCGCGGCTTTTCGAGAAGCTGTTCCCCCAAAGCGGCCGGCGAGGCGCTTGCTTAACAGGGGGTCGTTCACATAATAGGTAAGCTCGGCGATAGGTGCGTGTCCAAAGATCTGACTTATCGTCTCAAGCTGTGGGCGGTGCTCTTGGTCTCGCCCCCCTCGAGCGGTGAGGAGTCCATAAAATCCTCCCGCATAGAGGTGCGCCAGTGTAAACGCCACGGCCGGAAGTTGTGTTCGAAGCTCGTCAAAGCAACGCTCAAGAACGAACGATCGAATATCCGGATTGCGAATCTCTCGGGAGAGGAAGAGTCCCATTTGGTTCGGAGGGAAATCGAGGAAGAACGAGGTGGCTATCTCGGATGTGATCGGGCTATCGCTTGAGAGGCTAAGCCTGGAGCGGATCGCCGAGAGCAGGAGAGGAGGCTTGGTGCCATCCGAGAGGTCGGCTTGCTGCTTGAGAGCTATCTCACCAAGAAGAGCTGCTTGTCCTCGAGCGGTGAGGTTAGCAAACCGATCTTCACAGAACTTCTTCGCGGGATCGTGCAGCACTAAGCGTTGGTGCGCAGGGAGTGAGGCGTTGTTGAGCGGAATGTGTGGGTGAAGTGTTTTCGCCGGGATGAGCGGAGGCTTCCCCGGCTCGGAAGCGGTTTGAG